>JAKOSR010000105.1 GCA_029777225.1 Chloroflexota bacterium | reverse complement strand
TCGATGCCGGCGCAGGAACCCACTTCACGGAGCATTTCCAGGTCAAAACGTGTGCGCTGTTCCAGGCGTTGTGCCTCCACCAGCCGGTTGTTGGCGCGGAAAACGCTGAGCTGGGAATCCAGCTCCAGCTCAATATCGCGCAGGGTTTTCTCCATGCGGTGCTCTTCGGTGACGTAGTGTTTGGCCGGGTAGATATCCACGCCGCTGGGACGTTCCAACACTTCGCCGGTAATCGCGTTCAGGCGCGTGATTTCCTCGACCTCGTCGCCAAAGAAGCTGACCCGCACCAGTTCGCGCGCATTGTACGCAGGGAAGATTTCGAGCGTGTCACCCCGCAGGCGGAAGATGCCAGGCTTGACCTCCATGTCGTTGCGCTGGTATTGGACGTCCACGAGCAGGCGCAGCAGGGCATTGCGGCGGAAGATTTCACCTTTGCGGATTTGAATGACGCTTTTACGATAGGCTTCTGGGTCCCCCAGGCCATAGATGGCTGAAACGGAGGCGACGATGATGACATCCTGGCGGGAGGTCAGGGCCGTGGTCGCGGCCAGGCGCAAGCGATCAATCTCCTCGTTGATATCGGTTTCTTTTTCAATATACAAATCCCTCCGCGGCACGTAGGCTTCGGGCTGGTAGTAGTCGTAATAGGAAACAAAGTACTCCACCGCGTTGTTAGGGAAGAAATCCCGATACTCCGCGTACAACTGCGCGGCCAAGGTCTTGTTGTGGGTCATCACCAGCGTTGGGATTTGCAGGGTTTGGATGACATTGGCCACGGTGAAGGTCTTGCCCGTGCCGGTGGCGCCAAGCAGGACCTGGTGACGGCAGCCTTTTTCGATGCCATCAACAATTTTGGCAATGGCCTCGGGTTGGTCACCTGTGGGTTGATAGGGAGCTTGCAGTTCGAAGGGCATGGGTTGATTATAGTACAGCCGGGGTTATTCCAAGGTGCCTGACCTGAGTTATGACCACCATATCGCGCGTATGCGGGCTTGCCAGTGAGCAGCGGTAGCAAGTACAATTAATGGGCATTAACCAATTAAAGGGAGAAAACTAGAACAATGGACAATGGCAAAGAGAACAGGGCTCACGTTTCAAGCACCACGCGGAATAACAAACTTAACCTTATCCTAATTTTGCAGTTCATCCAGCTGGTGGCGATTGGCTGGCTCGTTCTCCATGCTTTGGGGCTGCTTTAGCCCCCCATGGATATCCGCTGAGGTAAGATAATGGACTCACTCCCTGATGTAAAGAAGGCATTCATTCAAGAATTCCTAAACCGGCCGGTCATCGCGCGGATCGCCACCGCGGACAAGGATGGCCAGCCGCACGTGGTGCCGGTTTGGTTCGGCTGGGACGGTGAGAGCCTGTGGATTAGCGCCTTTGCGGATACGCGCAAAGTGCAGGAGCTCAACCAGAACCCGCTGATTAGCGTGGCAATTGATGAAACTGAAGGCGCCAACGGCAGCACAAAGGCTGTCATCATGGAAGGCCGCGCCGTGCTTCACCACCCCCTGGACGAGGAATTGCGCGGGAAGGTCACCTGGATTTACGCGCGTTATGTTGGGGATGACCACATCCAGGAAAAAACATACCAGGATTGGATACACGACCCGCTCAATACGCTCATCCAGCTGACGCCCACTAAGGTGTTTAGCTGGCAGTGGTAGAGCCAACAAAAAACAGGGAAGCGCGTGCTTCCCTGTTTTTGCTTAAGCTGCTTTTACCTGGGCAAAATGCCCAAGAAACTATGCTTTTTCGATGTTGTGCAGCATGTATTCCCAATTGACCAGGTTATCAATCACGGTCTCAAGGTAGGCCTGGCGCTTGTTCTGGTAATCGAGGTAATAGGCGTGCTCCCAAACATCCAACGTAAGGACGGCGTGGCGGTTTTCGGTCCAGGGTTCTTCGGCATTGGGAGTTTTCTCAATGGAGAGCTTTCCACCCTCGTACACCACCCAGGCCCACCCACTGCCAAACTGGGTCATGCCGGCGTTGACCAATTGCTTCTTGAAGGCTTCGAGGGAACCAAAATCCCGCTCAAGCATGGCTTTCAGGGCCTCAGGCATGCTGGATTTACTCGCCGGGGTCAGTGATTTCCAATAGAAATTGTGATTCCAAACCTGGGCGGCGTTGTTGAATAGGCCTTTTTTGGCCGGGTCTTTGCTGGCAGCCAGGATGACCTCTTCCAGCGATTTGCCTTCGAGTTCGGTGCCCTTAATCAGTTCAAGGGTCTTGTCCACGTAAGCCTTGTGGTGCTTGCCATAATGGAACTCCAGCGTGTGGGCAGAAATGACAGGTTCCAGGGCGTTCTTTTCCCAAGGCAGTTCTGGAAGCTCAATCGGGGTTTTCATCCATTCGTGTTTGTTAGCTGAGATATCTTGTGTCATGTGTTTCCCTTTCTTCTTTGCTAATTATTTTCCAATTTCAATTGATACACGGTGGCAGTCCAACCCGGTTGGTGGGCTGGCAGTCTGCGCGCGCCATAATTTGCTTGCCCTTTCATTATACCCGGCGGCGATGTGCCCCGGGCTGGCGTACAACTCTGCCAGCCGCCCGGGCAGCGGTCCAAGGGCTGGAAATGAGCGGGGTAAGCCTGTAGATCAGGCCGCCTCCCCGCCCGGCAGCCCTGGGTCAGCGGCGTCCATCTGGTCCAGGCGCATTTTTTTGTCCGCGTGCATGTTCAGGATGGTGTGCTTAATTTCGCGCAGTCGTTGGCCCTTGAGCGGGTACCACTGCAAAGCCAGTGCCGCGATGAGCAGGGCCACACCCGGGATGATGCCCACAATCGAGCGGATGCCAAACAAGGCGCTGGCGGGCTGGTCCAGGTAGATAACGCCGCCGTTGGACTCACGGGTGACAAACCGGGCGGCGGCCAGGATGGACGCGGTGAGCGTGCCGGCCAGCGACTGGGCGGGTTTGGTAATCAGCGCGTTCGCGCCCAGGTACGAGCCTTCGCGGCGCACCCCGGTGCGGATTTCATCTTCATCAATCACCTGCCCCAACAGCAGGTAGGTAACCACCTGCACGCCTGAGTAGCCAAAGCCCACCAGGCCAATCCCAACTGGGATGAGCCCGGCCGGCAGGAAGCCAAGCGAAATCAGGCCAATCGCAGTCAACACCAGGTAGACACGCATGGTGGCTACCGCCTCAAGGCGTTTCATCACCAGCTGGGTGAGCGGCACGCCAATGGCCAGGGGGATAAACAGAGCTGCCAGCAGGGTTAACGTGCTCCCCCGTGTGACGTAATCGGCCAGGTAATAAATGGCACCCATGCAGATGGAAAACATAAAGGTACACATGAAGTTCATGATCACGAAAATAATAAATGATTTGCTGGTGAGGGTGTACTTGAGCGCCTGCCACAGCGGGATGGGCTCGTCCACCAGGCTAAATTCACGATGCTCCTTCACCTTGTACGTTGTCAGGATAATTAGGAAAGCCGCGATAATCCCGACCGCGACCATGGACATTTGCAGGCTAAACAGCGAGGTGGAAACCGCCCCGGCTTTTGGCCGGAAGAAGTCCGGGATGATGAAGCCGATGAGGGTGCCAACCAGGCCGAAAATGCTGGCAGAAATGGAAAGCCGGCCGCGTTCCAAGTCGGACTCGGTCAGTTCCGGCAGCAACGCCCCGTGCACCAGGCCGATGATGGTGTAGCAGGTGTCGTACAGCAGCATGGTGACCAGCATCCAGATGAACTTGGTGACGTCCGGCGCGTGCTGCGGCGCGAACCACACCAGGCTGAAAGTGACAGCGAAGAAGGGTGCCGTGAAGCGCATGTAGGGGATGCGCCGGCCGAGCTTCGAGCGAGTCCGGTCGGTAATTTGCCCAAAAATGGGGTCGTTAATCGCGTTCCAGACCGCGTAAACCCCGAAGGCAATCCCAATCCAATGCGCCGGTAAACCCAGGTAATCCTGGTAGAAGATGGTCAGCAGCGCCGCGTAAATGCCCGACACTGTGGCCGAACCCATGCCTGCCAACCCATAGAAAAACCTCGTGGAACGGGAAACCTGTCTGCCTGATAATTCACTTTCCAAAACGGTCATGCGCCCTCCGGGAAATAAATATGCGGTATAGGTTCAAGAGTCCTAATTCTACCCGGAAAGTGAGGTCGCCAGTCCATTTTTGGTCGCAAAACGCGCGTCAATGCGGCGCCAGAGCGTGAGATAATCCATTGACATTGCCCATTAAAAGTTGGAAAATCTGATTAAGTATGAAACCTGTAATACTATGTTCATGGCGTGATTATTTGCCCGTCCAGCAGTAATATTACCTGTCCAAGTCTACTTATTACTTAATGGAGAATATATGAATACTTCACGAAAGTCTTGCGTGACGCGCATAAGGCTTTTAATGTTCGTCCTGGCGTTAATCTCCCTGTTTGCTTCCCAGCCCACCTCGGCCAAGTCCGCGGTGGAGAGTCTTCCCAAGGTGGGCCTGATACCAGATGGCCCTGTGGATGACCATAGCTTTAACCAGATGGCCTATGAAGGCCTCACGCAGGCGGTTGACGAAAACCTGGTGGAAGGCCATGTTTACCAACCGGCAGGCAACACGGACCCGGACTACACCGCCGCCATTAACCAATGTGTTGCTGAGTTGAACTTACTGTGCCTGACCGTGGGCTTTACCATGGGCAATGCCACCATGGCAGCCGCCTTGAGTAACCCCGCCGTGCATTTTGGCATCGTGGACGTGTGGTGGGACGCGCCGGCGTACCCGTCAAATTTGCGTGGCATCACGATGGCATCTGACGAAGCCGCGTACCTGGCCGGTTCATTGGCGGGCCTGATGACCGAGAGCGGACACATTGGCATCGTGGCCGGCATGCCCATCCCGACCGTTGATAACTTCGTCATACCCTATACCTTTGGCGCGCAGTGGGCCAATCACCTGGTGGATGTCATCACGGACTATGCCTACGATTTCCAACACGAAGACGTCGGCGCGACGCTTGCTCAATCCCAAATTGACCGCGGCGCGGATGTCATCTTTGGCGTGGGCGGAAGCATGGGCAATGGTGCCATCAAAAAAGCTGCCTCCCTCAGTAAATATTGCATCGGCGTGGATGTTGATGAATACTTCACCGCGTTTGAAGGCGGCGCGGTGGATGGCTCTGAATACCTGCTCACCAGCGTGCTCAAGCGCATCGACAACGCCGTCTACAGCACAATTTCGGACCATCTGAATGGCACTTTTACACCTGGCACATACGTCTATGACATGGCCAGTGGCGGCGTTGGCCTGGCGCCTTACCACGAAACCGAGCCGGACATCCCGCCAGAAGTTATTTCGTATCTTGAGACCGTATCCACTGGTATCATGAATGGCAGCATTGACGTGTGGCAGCCGTTTTACTCTCATGCCGTCTTTCTGCCTGTAATCCTTCGGTAGTTATCCAGCCCATACAACCCAGGCAAGACGCTCCACATCCTCCGTGTTAATGAGGATGGTGGGGCGTTTTGTGTGCAGCGGGTTAAGACCCCTTTGCGGGATGGACGTCCGTTTGCCCAAAGCGTCAAGTTGGACTAAACTTAACAGTCAACGTATGGTCATCGAAATCAAGCAGGAACAACATGGAGCCTTCGCAAAGGTTCCAAGGATGAGCAGTTCAGCCGGCATGCCTGGAATAAGCTTTTTGGCACAAGACTTGCAGGCTGATGCACGATATGGATATAACCTTACCGCTTCGACAAACCAACGCTCGTAAAAAAGTGGAAGAACTCGAACAGCAAGCCCCCCCATCAAAGACCAAGACCTGGCGCATATTGCTTGTCGTGGTCGTGCTCGGCCTCGCGGTCAACGTGTTGCTGCCGCAGATAACGAATCTGAAAGACTCGGTAACCGTTGTGCGCGACATGACCTGGTGGGCAGTGGGCCTGGCCTTCGTGGCGGAGATTTGCGCCTATATTGCCTATGGGTATGCTCTGCATGCCATCCTGGCCATCCATAACGAAAAACTGCCCATTTTGAGGGGCTCGATGATTGCGCTGGCCTCCTATAGCATTGGCCTGGTGGCTGGGGGGTGGGTGGCGGCGACCGCGGCAACTTTCGGCTTCGTGCGCAAGGAAGGTGGCGACAGAACCACGGCAACCATGTCCAGCCTATTGCCGGCAATGTTGATGAACGCTGCCATCATGGTGGTGTCCATCATCGGCATCATCTTCCTTTTCGCCATGCACCGGCTCAGCCAATCGCAGCTCATCCAATACTCGGTGTTTCTGCTGCTGCTCGCAGTGTTCTCGTTCGGCGCGCTGGCCGGCCTCAAGTTCCCCCAGACCGCTTATAAAACCGTCAACTGGGCCCTGTGGAACTGGGCGCGCATCCGTAAAAAACCGTACGACCCCGCCCGCACGAAAGCCGCGCTCAACAGCTTCATCCTCTCCTGGAAAAATCTTGAGAACGGCAACTGGCTGAAACCAACCCTGGGTTGTTTCGGCTATATCTTTTTCGACATGATGTGTATGTATTTCCTGTTTATTGCCTCCGGCCATAACGTGAACGCCGGTGTGCTGGCGGCTGGCTACGGCCTGCCGCTGCTGCTGGCCAAAATGGCCTTCCTGTTCCCCGGTGGCATCGGCGTGGTGGAGGCCTCCATGGCGGCGCTGTTCACCAGCCAGGGCGTGCCGGATGGGATTAGCGTCGTGGTCATCATTGGATACCGCTTAATCTCGTTCTGGATTCCCACCCTGGTCGGGTTTGCCCTGACCGCCGTCCTTAGCCGGACCAATAACCAGGCACCTCCCTCCCCGACCAACGGGGTGACCGGCGAGGCTCCAGGGACCATGCCGGACGCCTGAGCAATACCCGCCCAGGAGCCCGCATGCCTTTCACACCTCTCCACCTCGGCCCCGCGCTGGCGCTTAAATCTCTCGCAAAACACAAGTTCAGCCTATTGATTTTTGCCTGGGCGCAAATCCTGATGGACTTGCAGCCCCTGGCGGTGATTCTTACCGGCAAAGGGCAGGCGCATGGCGTTACGCACACCTTTTTACTTGCAATCCCAATTGGGCTGGCAGCCTCACTGAGCGGAAGGCTGGTGGTACTTGGGCTGGCCCGCCTATGTGGGAAAAAGACTGGCACGACACCCTGGCTCACCTGGCGCATTGCCATCCTGAGCGGCCTGACTGGCAGCCTAAGCCATGTGCTACTCGACGCGTTGATTTACACGGACATGCATCCTTTTTGGCCCTTCATCTCCACCAATCCTTTAGTGACCGGGCAGCTCACCGATGGTGGCATGGCCACCTTGCTGGTGTACACCGGGATTGCCGGGCTGATTGTCATGGGGGTTTCGGGCCTGGTTGATTGGATTGGGCAACCCTGATTCGGCGTGCCGTAGGCCCCGGACTGCCTGTATAATACGCTAAGAGAACCAAGGAGCTTGCCATGTTGCAGAACACCAAAATTGCCATCATTGGCCCGGGCGTCATGGGCCGCACGCTGGTCGCCAGCCTGATTCATGCCGGCGGCTGCCCACCCGCGGAAATCGCCATCGCGGGGCCCAACCCCCTGCGCCTGGATGAACTTTGTACGGAATTCCTGGTGAGTGGTTCCACCAGCAACCGGCAGGTGATGGAAGAAGCCGACGTGGTGATTTTGGCCATCAAACCCCAGCGCCTGGCACAGGTTGCCAACGGTGCGCGGGGCGCCATCCGGCCTGACGCCCTCCTCATCTCGATTATGGCAGGGGTTTCCATCGAAGCGCTGCGGCGTTCATTCGGGGTCGAACGGGTGGTTCGCTCCATGCCCAACACACCCGCGCAAATTGGCATGGGCATCACGGTATGGGCGCAATCCTCCGCGGTGAGCCCCGAGCAGCACGCGCTGGCCGCCAGCATTTTCCAAACGCTTGGCCAGGAGATTTTCGTGGAAGATGAGGACTACCTGGATATGGCCACCGCGCTCTCCGGGACAGGCCCGGCGTACGTGTTCCTGTTCATGGAAGCCATGATTGACGCGGGCGTGCACATGGGCTTTCCACGCCGCATTGCCGAGCAACTGGTGGTCCAAACGCTGAAAGGCAGCGTGGAATACTATGACCACAACCACGAGCACCCGGCAAGCTTGCGCAACGAAGTCACTTCCCCGGGCGGCACCTCGGCTGAGGCGCTGTATTACCTGGAGAAAGCCGGCTTCCGTACCGCCATCTCGCGCGCCATTTGGGCGGCTTACCAGCGCTCAAAGGAACTTGGCGAGGGCCGGAACAAGCAAAACCTCGAGGGCTGATATTCCCAGCTGGTTTACCAGCGGAGCACGCTCTGAATACCGATGCTGGTTTGACCCCAGCAATGTAGTTTTTTCGTGCCCGTAAACGGCTGCCGCGTCTCAATGCATGCATGGAATTTGAACATCCCCCCCACTTCGCGAGTATACTTAATTTTTGCGGCGTATTATAGAACAAATGGTATAATTATTAACCCGGAGTGAGAGAAACCATGCCCAGAGACAACTTGCGCGTGATTGGCGCGCGTGAACACAACCTCAAAAATATCACCGTCGAGATTCCGCGCAACCGCCTGGTGGTGCTCACTGGTCTTTCGGGTTCGGGCAAAAGTTCACTGGCATTTGACACCATCTTTGCCGAAGGTCAGCGCCGCTACGTGGAATCCCTCTCTTCTTACGCCCGCCAGTTCCTTGGCCAGATGAACAAACCGGATGTGGACGCCATCGAAGGTTTGTCGCCAGCAGTGTCCATCGACCAAAAAGCAACCTCCCACAACCCCCGGTCCACTGTTGGCACCGTAACCGAAATTTACGATTACCTTCGTTTACTTTTCGCCCGGGTTGGCGTGCCGCATTGCCCGGTTTGTGGCCGGGCGGTGCAAAAACAATCCGCCCAGGAAATCGTGGAGAGCATCATGGCCATGCCGGCAGGCAGCCGGTTGCTCATTCTCGCGCCGTTGGTGCGCGAACGCAAGGGCACCTACCAGGCCGTCCTTTCAGATATCAGCAAAATGGGTTTCATGCGCGCGCGCGTGGATGGCGACGTGCACGCCCTGGATGAGGAAATTACGCTCGACCGTTATAAGAAGCACACCATCGAAGCGGTGGTGGACAGGCTGGTTATTTCCACTTACGAGAACCCTGAAGACCGGCGGGCTGCGGTTTCGCGCCTGACCGACTCGGTTGAGACCGCGCTGAAGGTAGGTGAGGGCTATGTCACCATACAAAACCTTTCCACCGAGCTGAAAGAGGACATCCAATTCTCTGAAAATCTGGCCTGCCCGGAGCATGGCTCCATCCTTATTGAAATTGAACCGCGCACCTTTTCATTTAACACGCCGCATGGGGCCTGCCCCACCTGCCAGGGCCTGGGATTCCGCCAGGAAGTGAGCCCGGACCTGCTCATACCCGACAAGACCAAATCCTTGCGCGAAGGCGCGATAAACGCGCTGGAATGGTCTGGTCCGCGCGAAGAAGGCGGCTACGCCTGGCAAATGGTGGAAGCCCTCTCGAAACACGCCAGGTTCTCACTGGATACACCGGTAAACAAGCTGAGCAAGGAACAACTGGACCTGGTGCTTTACGGCACCCAAGGGCAGGAAATCCGCGTGGAATTCATCGGCCGCAGTGGCCGGCGCAGTTCCTTTAGCACCCCGTTTGAGGGCGTGGTCGGCAACCTTGAGAGGCGCTTCCGGGAAACCAACTCAGATTGGATTCGCATGAAAATCGGCGAATACATGAGCGAACAACCCTGCCCCGAGTGCGGTGGCAAGCGTTTACGCAAGGAAGCCCTCGGCGTGACCGTGGACAGCTTCAACATCATCGAAGTCACCGACTGGCCGGTGAACCGCACCCTGGATTGGGCGTGCCGGCTGGACAACGAACAGGATTCACCCTTTAATAACCGCGACCGCGCCATTTCGGAACGCATCCTGCGCGAAATTACCGCCCGCCTTGGCTTTTTGGTGGACGTCGGGCTCGATTACCTCACGCTCGACCGGTCCGCCAGTTCTCTGAGCGGTGGGGAGGCCCAGCGCATCCGCCTGGCCACCCAGGTGGGGTCCAAGTTGATGGGTGTGCTGTATGTGCTGGATGAGCCCTCCATCGGCCTGCACCCAAGGGATAATGGTAAGCTGTTGGATACCCTCAAGGACCTGCGCGATACGGGCAACACCGTGCTGGTGGTGGAACACGACGACGAAACCATCCGATCCGCGGATTGGGTGATTGACCTTGGCCCGGGCGCTGGCGAGCATGGCGGTGAAGTTGTGGCTGAAGGCACCCCGGCCCAGGTTGAAGCCAACCCCGCCTCCATCACGGGAGATTACCTTTCGGGGCGCAAGTTTGTCCCCATCCCCGCCCAGCGACGGCCGGGGAATGGGAAGTTCCTGCGCGTGGTCGGCGCGACCGAAAACAACCTGCGGGACCTGACCGTGGACATCCCCCTTGGAGAATTGGTGTGCATCACCGGCGTCTCCGGCTCGGGCAAGTCCACGCTGATGGTGGATGTGCTGTATAACGCGCTGGCGCGCCAGCTGATGGGCGCCCATACCAGCCCGGGCGCGCATGACCATATTGAAGGCGTGGAACACCTCGATAAAATCATCAACATCGACCAATCCCCAATTGGCCGTACCCCGCGCTCCAACCCGGCCACCTACACGGGCATCTTTGATGATATCCGCGACCTCTTCGCCGAGCTGCCCGAGTCCAAGATCCGCGGCTACCAGAAGGGTCGTTTCTCGTTCAACGTCAAGGGTGGCCGATGTGAAGCCTGCCAGGGCCAGGGCGAACTCAAGATTGAGATGCAGTTCCTACCTGATGTCTATGTGCCCTGCGAGGTCTGTCACGGCGCGCGCTACAACCACGAAACCCTGCAGGTGCGATTCAAGGACAAAAACATCGCCGAAGTGCTGGATATGACCGTTGACGCGGCCAGCGAGTATTTCAATGCTTTTCCCCGGATTGTGCACAAGCTGGAGACGCTCCGGGCCGTAGGGCTGGGATATGTGCGCCTTGGCCAACCAGGCACCACGCTCTCGGGTGGGGAAGCGCAACGGGTCAAGCTCTCCAAGGAGCTTTCGCGCCGGGCCACCGGCCAGACGTTGTATGTGCTGGATGAACCCTCG
>JAKOSR010000104.1 GCA_029777225.1 Chloroflexota bacterium | reverse complement strand
GTCTTTGCAAGAAAATCGGGTTGGAAAGGGTTAAAACACTGTATATGGCTAAAGAATCTACTGCATTGCTCCAAAAATCACGGGAAATGTTGGCAAATTACGGGCAAGGTTGCAAATTTGTACAAGGATGATAGCAACTTGTCGTATTTAATTAAATTGGTGAAAAAAGAGTGCGAATGGCATGGTTTGGGTGCGGAACTGGTTAGTTTCGCAATGACCAAGGTGGATGTTGTCAGGTTGAAAGGCACAACCTAATCCATGATCTTAGTTCTATGGGGAAAGATCGTATTACAATGAGGTTGTCTTTTTACAACAAATAGATGCCTGTTTCAAACCAGTCGAATGTTGAGTTGAAAAATGCCTTGCTCACCAGACTTTATTGAATATCTGATCGAACAATTCTCCCCCGCCGGCACCATCACGACCGTCAGGATGTTTGGCGAATACGGGCTTTACCTGGATGGCAAGATCATCGGTTTGGTCTGCGATAACCAGTTCTTTCTCAAAAAGACACAGGCGGCAGCCAACATGCTCGGCGAAAACGCCCTCATTGGCTACCCCTATACCGGTTCCCGGGGTATGTACGTGTTTGACTCGCTGGATGACCAGGATTTCGTTTGCTCGCTGCTACGTGCCAGCTGGGAGGAACTGCCATTCCCCAAGCCCAAGAAACCCCGCGGCAGGAAAGCCTGATGCCAATAACTACCCGGATTGTGGAACCTAGCCAGACTTGTTTGCGGCCGTGGGATACCCTATAATTAATTCGTCCAAACACCTCGCATGCCTGCATTCATCGATCAGGGACTCGTCCATTATGAAGAAGCCGTTTTTCATCTTTTTGGTTGCTAGTCTGCTTCTCACCGCGTGTGGCCTGAAGATTACCGTGGAGGTGGATAAACCACCCACTGCCACTTCTACCGCGGTCAGCCTATTCACGACCACACCAACCCCAACCGCGACCCCCACCCCAGACGATAGTTCCCTCAAATGGGTCAACTCGAAAGCCGAATTCCAGGTTTTCATTCTGAACCCTGTCCAGACATGTGTGGCGGGAAATGACTTCATGAGTGGCCAGGCCTGCTATGGCGAGAAATGCGGGGATTGCGCCTGTGATTGGAATGACATGGATCCACCCGCCCCCATCACGGGCATCTCTCCAGAACATATCAACGACCCTGAATACGCGGGGTTCGCGCACCGCGTGTGCTTCAACATCACGCTCACACCCGAGGAAGTTGCCGATATCGAAGGCGATATGCGCGTCGTGGCTGAAAAGGTGAAGGAGTGGACGGAAGGCACCCTGCAGCTGGAACTCAGTTTTACTGAAATCCCCTACGCCCATACCGGCTTCGTTGCCCCGGATTTTGTTTTTGGACCGTTTGAGGTGGATGATGAGTTGCTCAATGCCTATGTCGATGTCGACACGGACTTTGTGTACGTAGTCACCGGCCAGCGTGACCATGAACAAAATTTAGACCTGGCAGGCTGGTGTGGTGGCTCCTATGGCGAAATGAGCATCCACGGAGCTGGCTACGCCTACATTCAATACAGTGACAACTGCAACAGCGTGACAATCGATGGTCAATCAATCTACGAACCGCTGATCCATGAGTGGTATCACAATCTGGACTGGGCACTCACCAATATCAACCAGGTACCAGACGCCTTTGAAGGCAAGAACCCGGATTGGGCGAACTGGCAACATGCCTCATGGCCTGCCTGTAACCAATACTCACCCGGCCTGAAATGGTTTCCCTCGATTGACTTGTGCGAGTGGGACCCGGATTGGATGGACTGTAACAACACCGCCTCCGCCGGCCGGTGCGACCACGCCGGGGAGGTTGACGGCCAACCTTCGTGGTATGAACACGTTCTTCGGGTTCACTACCCTCGGGACATCCAATTCATTGGGAACTATTGCCGGAATGGCCGCCAGGATATCAGCGAGACGGGGGTCGACAGCGGCTGGCCCTGCCCTTAAAACTTGTATACATTAATTTTTGCCGCTCTTCCTCGCTCGCGCGGGACTTGAAAAACACGCCACGTTGATTGCTTGGTACAATACCTGCCAGAATTTTTGCTAAATGGATGGGGCAAAAGCAGCCTGGTTGAAGCGCGTTGCCCCGGATGGATTGCCTTGGAGGCGTGATGGACCAAACCCTGCGTGAGACCATTTTATTGTTTGTCCAGGTTGCCAGCCTAATCGCGGTGATTGTCTACGTGGTCAAGACCGCGGAAACGGCCAAAGCCACCCTGATTTCCGCCAAGGCAACCGAGCGTTCCGTCCAGGAAATGCACGCCAGCCGGGACGAGGAGCTAGCCCCCTACATGGTGGTGTACTTCGACAGCCTGAATGATGCCGCGCTATTCGACCTTGTGATTAAGAACACCGGGAAAACCATGGCGGAGAATGTATCCATCCATTTTGATCCGCCCTTGCGCTCCTCCCTGGATGATTACGACCTTTCCGATTTGGCGGTGTTGCACCAGGCCATCCCCAGCTTTCCGCCCAACTACGAAATGCGCGTGGCCATTGATAACATCGACAGCCGCTTGCATTCCAAGGAAATGCCGCTCATCTATCACGTGCGCGTCACATTCAACGGCGGCGTTGACAAGACCACCCGCAGTTCTGACTTCATCCTGGACCTGCACATATTCCACGGTATCATGGAAACCCACACCCGCAGCATGAATGACCTCACCCGCGCCATCGAGGCCATCCCGGAGCGCCTGGAAGCTTTACAGGCCGTTTTCAAGCCCAATCATGAAGCTTGACGGCACTGGTGCCCCGTCGCGGCGTGGCTGCCTGGGTCTGTTGCGAAAAAAAAACGCCCCCTGCCTGGACCTATTTTACTTCCTGCTCAACCAGCCGCGCGCCTTCGCCCGGTTGTGAGACCATGACGCGCTGGACCCCGGGCAACGTGCGCAATCTTTCTTCCGCCCAAGCCTGCTCTTCCGCCAGGGCAATCACGTGCACGTTTGGGCCGGCGTCCACACTCGCGCAAAGGGCATGCCCCTGCGCCCGCCAGGCTTGCACATGCCACAGAACCACCTCGGTATCCACGGACCAATACACCAGCGGAGGATTGCTCGTGCGCATGACCGCATGCATCCAGTTTGAATCAAGCTCCACGACCTCCGCCAGCAGGCTGAAATCGCGGGCCAACACCGCCTGTCGGCAACTCTCAAGGCGTGCCGGCACACCGGCTACGCGCAAGCTGTTCAACGGTGAGGTCTGCGCCAGGCTATGGCCAGCCGTGGACCCGACTGGCTTTTCCCGCGGATCCACCACGACAATCATATCCACCAGGTCCCAATGCTCCGGTGGCGCGATGGTCACGGCGTACGAACCCGCGTCTTCCTCCCCCGGCAACCATTCCACGAAGCCGGTCGGAACAGACCGGCAGGCCGAACCTGACCCCAGCCTGGCCAGCCGCGAGAGGTCCTTTTCTGGCAGAGCCAAACCAATGGCCTTGGCGGAGGCCAGGGCCAGCGCGGCAAAAGCAGACGCCGAAGAGGCAATCCCCGCGCCGGAAGGGAAGGTGTTGGCGCTGCTTACCCGCGCGTAAACAGATTGGCCAGCCAGCGCGCGTACCTGGTCCAGGAACCTTGAAACCCGCGTGAGGCTCTCGCCGCCCTGCTCCACCCCATTTAGGTCAAAACAATCGGCCACCAGGTCTTCATCAAAGCATACGCTGGTACATGTTTCGAGCGCGGCAAGGTTCATGGAGAACGACCCGGTCAGCGGTAGCCTTAGGCGGCTGTCGCGGTTGCCCCAATATTTGATAAAAGCGATGTTTGGATGGGCAGTGGCGGTGGCTTGACGCGCGTTCATCGTTTCCCGGGCCTTTCTTTACTGTGACATCACAAGTGTATCATCATCAATCCCGCGTTCGCGCGTCCACAATCCCAACTTTTGGAGCATTTTCCCCTGGTTTTTACCAATTGCCCGGTAAATTTCTTGCTAAAAGGCCAGCGTGGCAGCCAGCTTGGGTATTCCGGACCAAATATGTCGTTTTTTTGTGGAGAGGTTTGCATTTAAGTGAGGGATAAATTATACTTACTCCTGAAATATTACCAGCTAAGTTTATTATTGTTCGATTGAGAGGGGTATGGCGATTCAATTTGAGCCGGTGGATGTAACCAGCAATACTGCTTATTATGTCCAGGTCATTGATGCCTTGAGAAGGAAACTGGATTCGGGGGAATTGCAGCCAGGTAACCAACTCCCGAGCGAAGCAGAGCTATGCGCCATGTTCCGGGTGAGCCGGACGGTAGTCCGCCAGGCGCTCATGAAGTTGGAAAATGAGGGCCTGGTTACCAAGCGCAAGGGCAAAGGCAGCTTCATCACCGACCACAAGATCAACATCGCCCTCTCGCATTTCAAGCCAGCATTCTCAGAAGATGAGGAATTCCCTCCCGAAAGTATCGAAAACCTGACCCTCAGCAAACAACTCGTGGTAGCCACGGCCCAAATTTCCCAAGCCATGGGCGTGGTGAAAGAGGGTGACGTGGTTGTTCAGGTGGAACGGCTGCGCCGGGCTAATAACCAGCCGGTGATGGTTCGGATTTCTTACCTCCCGTTTCCGCTCGGTGCCCCCATTTTGGAAGCGGAAAACACCAGGTCGCTTTATCATGCCATCCGCGTTTTATGCGGCGTGATCCTTGACCACGGCCACTCGCGCTTTGAAGCCATCCCGGCGCCCAAGCGCCAGGCAAAGTTGCTGAATGTGAAACCTGGCGCGCCCATGCTGCGCGTGAGCACGGTCAATTTCAGCAAGGATGAGAAAACGGCTGAGTACTCCATTTTTTACATGCCCGGAGACACCACCCAGGTGACCGCGAATTTCGTCCATTTTGAGCAGCTGCGCACCACCGTGCTGGACCAGGCTGGACGACGGGTGACCGTCTAATTTTCCTTTTGCCACCAAAACTGATAGAAATCTTAAACCCAACTGGGCTTGGGTTGTGCTTGCGGCTTCGTTTCAGGTAGAATATGAGATAGACTACGGCGTGTTATACCCGTGGCAAGTATAACAACCAAACAACCTCTCAAGGAGTGTGTTCATGTCCCAATCAAATCAAACTCCCCGCGAATATTCCCGTTCCAGCACCTACCGGGACTTACGCGTCACCACCTATTTTGACCGCAAAGGCCGCGTTATCCAGGTGAGCACGGACGCCATTGAACCCGAGCCCGTCAACGGGCGCTCCATTGCCAGCCTGATCGATTCCACGCTTTTAAAACCGGATGCCACCGCCGACCAGGTGACCAGGCTGTGCCAGGACGCGCTCGAAAAACATTTCTTCGCCGTTTGCGTCAACCCCTATTGGGTGCCACTGTGCGTCAACCTGCTTTCCGGCTCGGAGGTGAAGGTGGCAACCGTGGTTGGCTTCCCACTGGGGGCCACCACCACGGAAATCAAGGTCTTTGAGGCCAAATCCCTGATTAAGCTGGGCGCGGATGAATTGGATATGGTCATCAATATTGGCGAGCTTAAGAAAGGCAACTTTGCCAACGTTGCCAATGACATGCGCGAGGTCGTCCGGGCTGCGCACAAGCACGATGTTTTAGTCAAAGTGATAATTGAAACCTGCCTGCTCACTGAGCAGGAGAAAATCTCCGCCTGCCTGCTTGCCCGCCAGGCTGGCATCGACTTCGTCAAGACGTCCACGGGCTTCTCCGGCCCCGGGGCGACGGTTGAAGACGTGGCCCTGATGCGCGCCGTGGTCGGCGAGAGCATCGGCGTAAAGGCGGCCGGCGGCATCCGCAATTACGCCGACGCGAAGAAGATGGTGGCCGCGGGAGCCACGCGCATCGGCACCAGCGCAGGCGTGCAAATCGTGGAAGAGGAAACGGCCGACCTGGCCGGGACAAACCTGTAAGCTTCCCCCACCCCAAGAGACACAAAAAGCCGCGCTGACGCGCGGCTTTTCTTTGAAATAGTTATGGGTTTAGGCTTTGGCCGGCATATCCCGGCTGGCGACCACATCCACGCCCGTGCCAAGGATGTTTTTGATGATCACCGTCTTGTTTGCCACTGGCGCGGCGATTTGGACCTTGCGAATCTCGGCCAGTACTTCGGCGATTTTCTTCTTGGGCACGGTGCCCTTGGTATAAACCGGCAACAGTGGGTGAAAGCCGTTCAACACGCGGACCGTACTGGCCACCATGCGTTGCGGCGCGATGGCTTCCTGCCGACCGAAGGACTCGCCCCGGCGGCAGCGGTTCCCCGCGATTTGCAGCACCTGGTCACCTTCCATCTTTACCACCAGGCGGCAGCCCATCGGACAAGCGGTGCAAATAAGGTTTCTTTCTTCCATGGTTATGCCTCCGATTTGGGATAGATATCGATGGTCAACGTGCCCGCCTTGCAGACTTCAGCGTAATGCGCCGGCCGCAGCACCACCGTGACCATCTCACCAGGGCGAACATAGCGTTCGGAACGTCTGACAATGCTGTTGTTCTCCCCATGGACTTCAATCCACACATCCTCTTCGATGGGTTTGGTCACGCGCATCTGCAGGTGCACTTCTTCCTGTTCAAGCGTCTGCTTGTCCAATTTGTGGGGAACCACGTAGCGCACATTGCGCCCGGCCTTGACGGGGGTGTAGCGCTGTTCGGCAGCCTTCTGTGCCAGGGCGAATTTTGCCGCGCCCTTGCCAGCTCCAAAGCCGGCTTCAGTCACCCAGTCTACCAGGTCGTATACGTGCACCACGTTGCCGGCAGCGAAAACGCCGGGGACATTGGTCTGGAATGTCTCGTCCACGAAGGGACCTCCGGTGACCGGGTCCAGGATGACGCCGGCCTTGCGGGAAAGCTCGTTTTCGGGGATAAGGCCCACGGAAAGCAGCAGCGTGTCGCAGGGGATGATTTCTTCCGTGCCGGGCACGAAATTCCAGCGCTGGTCCACCTGCACGGCTTCAATTGCTTCCACGCGATTCTTGCCCATGATACGCTTGATGGTGTAGTTGAGCTGCAAGGGAATGTCGTAGTCCTGCAGGCATTGCACGTAGTTACGGGTGAGGCCGGAAAGGTAAGACTGGATTTCGAGCACCCGTTCCACCTTGGCGCCTTCATAGGTCAGGCGGCGGGCCATAATCATGCCTATATCGCCTGAACCCAGGATGACGAATTTCTTGCCGGGCATCCAGCCTTCCACATTTACCCAGCGTTGGGCTGTGCCGGCTGTGAATACACCATTCGGACGCATGCCCGGGATGCGGATTTGAGCGCGAGTGCGCTCCCGGCAACCCATGGCCATCACCAGAGCACGGGCTTCCAGGTCCACGTAGCCATGTTCCTGGCTGGAGAGATACAGTTTGCGTTGGGAGGTCACATCCAGCACCATGGTATCCAGGAGGAATTCAACCCCCAGCGCCTTGGCCTGGTCCAGGTAATACTGCGCGTATCCCGGACCCGGCAGGTCTTCCTTCAGCGAGGTGAGGCCGAAGCCATTGTGGATGCATTGCACCAGGATGCCACCGGGTTCCACATCGCGCTCAATCACAAGCACGTCATCCGCGCCGGCTTGCTTGGCGGCGATGGCGGCCGCGACTCCACCCGGACCACTGCCAATCACGACAACATCATAAATGTTTTTCGCTAACATGTTAGTCCTCCACCTCTTTGGTCGGCCTGTACAAATACTCAGAGCCGTGTCCCCGTTTGGTCACTTCCGTGGGTGAAATGCCCAGTTCGCGGGCCAGGATGTTGACCACCCTTGGCATGTCGAAACCGCCCTGGCAGCGCCCGGTGCCCAGCCAGGTGCGCCGCTTAATCGCGTCGTAGGTGATGGCGGGGATGGGAGCATGCACCTCGGCAATGATTTCGCCTTCCGTCACGTTCTCACAGCGGCAAATCACGCGGCCGAAGCGGGGGTCCATCTCGCACAGCAGCTGACGTTCCTTGTGGGTCATGTCTCTAAAGCGGGGTCGTGCAGGACGAATGGGATCCCAATCCTTCTTTTCGACCAGGGGCTCGCCCGCGTCCTTCAGCAAGTCGACCACCATCTCGGCGATGGCTGGCGCGGATGTCAGTCCAGGCGATTCGATACCGCCCAGGTTCACAAAGCCCTGCACGTCTTCCGGGATTTCGATGATGTAATCGGCGTTGTAGTTGAGGCCGGGCGTCTTGGTGGGAGCGTTGCCCATTGGGCGCAACCCGGAGAAGGTGGCGATGGCATACTTCAGGTTGAGGCCCGGAATAAGCTTTTTGGCGCCATCGGCCAGCTCCTGCAGGCCTTCGGTGCTGGTGGAGCTGTCTTCCTTGTCATCGATGACCGTGCCGGTCGGGCCGACAACCGTGTTGCCGTGGACCGTGGTGGTCACCAAAATGCCCTTGCCCTTGCTTGAAGGCACCGGGAAGAGCACATTGTCAATCTGGATATCGGCCCGGTCAAAAACGAAGTATTCGCCGCGCCGGGCTTTAATCAGGAATTCAGGCCGGACGCCGGCTTTGTGCATGACATCGTCGGAGTACATGCCAGC
>JAKOSR010000103.1 GCA_029777225.1 Chloroflexota bacterium | reverse complement strand
GCTAACAAACACCCCCAGGATGTCCGTTCCCCCGGAGGAGCCACCACTGCGCAGGCACAAACCGGTGCCAATGCCGGCCAAAATCCCCCCGATCAGGCAAATGGTGAGTGTGTCCTCCAGGCCAGGGATAAGCAACCTGACCGGAATAACCAACATGGCGATTGACATCACCACGATGTTGAGGATGGTCTTGTAGAAGAATTTGCGGTTGATCGATTGAAAGGAAATGAACAGCAGCGGCAGGTTCAAGGCCAACAGAAAAACACCGGTCAGGTCCCCTATCCCGGGAAAAATGGTGCTGGCCAGTTCACGGAGGATCTGGGCGATGCCCGTCAGGTTGCCAATGTACAGCCCGGAGGGCAAAACAAACAGGTTGATGCTGAGCGCGTAAAGCAGGCTGCCGATGATGCCAAGGGCAAAATCCGCGAGCTCCCGCGTGTTCAACAGGGTCTTTTTAGCGTTCGGGGGCGTTTGTGGTTGGTTTGTCATGTCGCTTCCTTTTCCTTGGCGCAAGTATCTTATCCCAAAGCCCAAGGCAGGGCAAGTGCTCCAGGTGAGGGCTGCCGGTTAAGCCAGTTTGGAAGGTAAGAGCGCGCAGATTGCCATAGAGCCACCCGGCCAAGGTATAATCGACCTCGAAGCAAGCACACAACCAAAGGAGAAGCCATGCCTGTCCGAAACAGTCAAAACATCCCTGAAACCCCGGTCGCCAACGGCGTCGGCGTACGCAAAGCCGTCCTGATTTCAGCCGAGGAAGCGCCCAACTTTGCCATGCGGCGCTTCACGATTGAAACAGGTGGAGGCATGCCCCTGCACACCAACCTGGTGGAGCATGAGCAGTATGTATTGCGGGGTCGGGCGCGGGTGCGCATCGCTGGCGAGATTTTTGAAGTCAGCGCCGGGGATGTTCTCTTCATTCCCGCGGATGTACCGCATGATTACACCAATATCGGTAACGAGCCTTTCGTCTTCTTATGCCTCGTCCCAAATCAAAAGGATGTGACCACCCTGGTTGAAGGATGATGGTTCCCGCGAAAAATAACATATCCGCCCCGAGTCAAATCGGGGCGGAGCTTTTTTTGGTCCGGAAATCGACTAGCGGCGTAGAATTAATCCGCTTGCAAGGTTACCTGTACAGTCATCTGCTCCCCATCGCGCAGGATGGTCAGCGAAACCACCTGCCCCACCTCCGTCGAGTTGAAGATGTATGACACAAGGTCTTCATAACCAGTCACCTTCCGCCCATCAATGGCAGTGACCACATCCCCGTAGGTGGTCGTCACCCGACCTGGACGCGTGAATTGCTGGGTGGTCGGAACCAGGTCAGCCCTGGCGGCGGCTCCACCAGCCTGGATGGAAGTGATTAGGACGCCCTGCGTGCCACTCTCCAGGTCCATCGCGGAGACCAGCGAAGGGGTCAGCGTGGTACCCGAGAGACCCAGGCTTGGGTGCTCAAACTTACCTTTTTCAATAAGCACAGGCACCACTTTCTCCACGATATGCATGGGGATGACAAAACCAATGCCCGCGTTGGAGTTGGTGGAAGACTGGATGGCCGCGGTAACACCAATCACTTCGCCGTCCACGTTGACCAACACACCGCCAGAATTCCCGGGGTTGATGGCCGCGTCAGTTTGGATGATATCCGGGATCGTGTAGTTGACCTGGGACCAGGGGCTGTCGGAATCGTCCACAGTGAGGGAACGTGAGAGTGCGCTGACAATACCCTGTGTCATCGTGCCAGACAAGCCGTAAGGATTGCCAATCGCGATAACGAGATCACCCACCTGTACAGCTTGGGAGTCCCCGGTTGTCACAGGGATCAACTCATGCTCGCTTGGATCAACCTTGATCACCGCCAGGTCACTTTGGGCATCCGTACCCACCACCTGGGCTTCGGCAGAAGTGCCATCCGAAAACAGGACGGTGATATTAATCGCGCCTTCAACCACGTGGTTGTTGGTGACGATATCCCCCTCGGTGTCCCATACGAAGCCAGAGCCTTCCCCCGAGACCACGCTAAAACCATAGGCTTCGGTAACCTGGATGTTGACCACCGAGGGATTCACAGAGGTGTAAATGCTCCTGAAGGCATTTTGAAGGGTGCCGATGACGCTGCTATCCGAAGGCGACACCCCAGCATAGGAGACAAGCTGAACAACGGGTTCCTCCGTGCTGGTAGCATCGGCCACCGCCTGGGAAGAGCTGGTGCTCGACGCGAAAGGCACCGCGCAGCCTGCCAGCAGCAGCAGCCCCACGGCAAAAATCATTGTTTTCTTGAATGCTTTCATGCTATTCCTCCAATATCTTTCTGCGGTTCTTTACCTGGTCGTTCACTCTCCGCTTATTGATCATCTTTTGACATTTTACGGCTGGAAATAATGGAGGGGGTTTAAAGCTGGTATAGAAAGAACAAGGGCCTTTTTTCAGTTCTCATGCCCAAGGTTCGTGGTTAACGGCGGATGAAGGGCAGGAAAAGCGCGGAAACCGGGCTGGCCACCAGCTGATAACGGGCGTCCGTACCGGACAAATTGGCCGGCCACGGGTCCACCCGCACGTAATAATCGCCGGCCTGCGAGGCTCCAAATAGCAGGTTTACACCAGTCCCCAGGGATGGGGAGTGGGTAGTAGCAATCAGTGGGCCGCCGGCCCCCTGGTAAACCGACAGTGAAACCGAAGCCAGCCCTCCCAGTGAGCTGACGGCCACATTGGTGTACCCTGGGTCGGCAACTGACAACTTGAACCAATCAGGGTCACCCGTCCCACACAGGTTGCGCATTTGCGAAACCTGGTAGCTGAGCGGGAAAGCCTGCGTCGGGGTGTCATCCGGCTCGTAAGCGTCCGGGACGCAAGTGGGCAGCGCCACAACAACCTCCGGGAGGTCCCCCGCCGGCCAGGCCTCTGGCTGGCCGTTAATGTCCAAGGCACGCAAACGGAAACCGTAGCTGCTGCCCCCGTTGCCTACGAAGCGGGTTGACCTGGCGCTGGCACCAAAGCTAAGGGTATTGGCGCTCGTCCACACCGGGTTGGCCTCATTGCGGTATTGAAGCTCAAACGACGCGAGCGGAACCCCCGCGGTTGTAACGGTCCAGTTAAGTTCCAACGCGCTTGAATTGTATATCTGCCCGAGGGTAAGCGTGCTGGTGGGCGGAGGGCAGGCATGCTCCACCTGGATGGTCCGGGCGGAAAGTGGAGCCCGCACGTTGCCTTCATGGTCCCAAACCTTGAGAGCCACCTCGAGCGCGCCATTCAGCGGGCCTACGGCACACAAATCGACATCCCAGTCATAAGTGCCCGGCGAGAAGGGTTGGGTGACCAGGGGTCCGATTTCCGTCCACTGGCTGTTGATTTTTGCCAGCAGGCGGACGGCCTTCACGCGCACATCATCACTGGCCGTCACGGTCACATCCATCAGGGGGTTGCTGCCGGGCGCGACCACTGCGCCGGCTGCCGGCCGGGAGATGGCCCCGGTGGGAGGGTAGGCCCCCACATTACCGGAGACATACCAGTCGTTATTCGGATTAACCGGGTCGTTCACGTTACCAAGGCAGGCTGTGGCGCCATCATAGATGGGGAACAAGGCAATTTCATAACAGGTGCGCGGCATCCCGTTGTTGATGGCCACATCCGCAAAACGGATATCAACCGAGTAGCCCCAGGGGTAATCACCCGCTCCATACCAGATAGAACTGGTGACCATAAAGTGAACATGTTCCGAGGTGCTGTACCCGGTGTCGTCGGTATCCCCGAGGTACTGCCCACGTAACACGCTGGTATTGGCGGTCAGGTTATCCGGAATAGTGTTGTTGGCCAAATGCAGGTAGATTTGGTATACCCCATTCGAGTCATGCAGCAGGATGTAGTTCGTGCAGGTTGTGCCGCCATCAGGACAGCTGTCGCGCGAGGCGACCACGGTGCCGGCATGCGAAGCAACCAGAGGGAAGTGCCCGCTATCGGTGAAATCGTAGGCGTAGTGACAGGTTTCAATCGGACAGGAGGGATAACCCAGGGCGGGATAATCTTGAAAATGAGCGATGGAACCCTCCAGGCGGTGGCTGGTGCCCGCGACGTATGGAAGGTAATAGCCCCCCAGGGCTTGCGGGGTGATGGCCTGAGCATTTTCGGCCCCTAAATGTGCTGGGAGGGCCTCCACAGGCAGCATCCCTTGCGGCAGTCCCGCAGCCAGGCTGTTGGTAGCGGGGTCACTTAGGGGGCGAATTTTCCACCCTTGCTCCATCATTTCAGCCAGGACCAGGCCTGGCTCTGTGGCCAACCGCCGACCGTTTTCATCCACCAATGCCAGCCACAGCACGGCATATTGACCATCCGCCGTGATGAACGCGGAGTCAACCTGGGGTGTGAACAGGTCCAGCAATGCCAGGCCGGTTGATTCTGGATTGTTCGTTTGCCAGGCCGCAAACGCGGTTTCGAGGCCACCAAGTTCCTCTGGTGAGGCGGCGCGGTAGGGCACTTCTTCCGCGGCGGAGAGCAGAAGCATAAAACACAGCAGGACTACAAAGGCCACAACCAAACGCTTGTTCATCACTATTCATTAAAGCCAAAACGTAGACAAAAATCAACCCGTTATGCAATCTGCCAGCAAAAAAATGAGAATCCAGACCGCATTTACCCCAGCAACAAACGTGCCAGGCCGCGTAGCAGAATTAGATCCTTGGCTGCCGGCCTGCCCCCACAGGGTATAATATTTCCTGCCCGCGCGAAGCCCGCAAGGTTCACAGCGTGGCGGATGAGTTGTTTTTTACAAAAGGCTGAAGGGAGAGGTCGCTTGGGAAAGATTAGAGCTAACAAACTAGCCAGCAAGGATGCCGTAATGAGGCAGTTCCGGGATGGACAAAGCATCATGGTGGGTGGCTTTAACAAGGTGGGCGTCCCAGGCACACTGGTGCGCTGGCTGGAAGAAAGCGGGGTGAAAGACATCACCCTCATTGTCAATAATTGCAGCAATGCCGAGGGAAGTATTTGGTCCCCTGCCGCCAAGATGATCAAGGATGGGCGCGTTTCGCACCTAAAAATCTCCTACATCGCCACCAATTCCGACGTATGCGCGCTGTACGAGGCTCACGTGCTGGACATTGAAATCATCCCCCAGGGCACACTGGCAGAGCGCATCCGGGCTGGCGGTTGTGGCATCGGCGGGTTCCTGACCACAGTCGGCGTCGGCACAATGATTGCTGAAGGCAAGCAGGAAATAACAATCAACGGCATCAAATACGTGCTTGAAATGCCCCTGGCTGCCGACCTGGCCCTGGTCAAAGCCTCCCTCGCGGACCCAATGGGTAACGGGTTATGCTTTGGCACTTCCAAGAATTTCAACCCGGCCATGGCGTCCGCGGCCAGTTACGTAATGTTGGAGACCGACCGGCTGGTGCCTGTTGGCGAGATTGGCTACGAACATGTGGATGTCGCGGGCATTTATGTGGACATGGTGATTCCAAGCGCGGAGGAAAAAGCATGAAGAACGTGCGGGAATTTATTGCCAAAAACGTGGCATCCCTCCTGAAGGACGGCGATTTGGTGAACCTGGGCGTCGGCATCCCGACCCTGGCCGCCAATTATTTGCCGGAGAGCGTCACAATTTTTATACAGGCTGAAAACGGGCTGCTTGGCTGTGGACCAAAAGCCCGCGAAGGTGAAGAAAACCTCGATTTGATTGACGCGGGGGCGGCATACATCACCTGCCTGCCCGGTGGTTTCACTTTTGACAGCGTGACCTCGTTTGGAATTATCCGCGGCGGGCACCTGGACGCGACGGTTTTGGGCGCACTGCAGGTGGATGAGCTAGGCAACCTGGCCAACTGGTACCTGCCCGGAAAACTACTGCCCGGCCCGGGAGGCGCGATGGACTTGGTTTCAGGGGCCAAAAAGGTGATTGTGGCCACGGAGCACAATACCAAGAATGGCGACCCTAAAATCGTGAAACGCTGCACGCTCCCGCTCACTTCGGAGGGCCGGGTCACGACCATCGTGACCGACCTGGCCATCCTGAACAAAACCGAAGCCGGCCTGAAGCTGGTCGCCATCGCCTCAGACATCACCCTGCAAGAGCTCATCGCCCGAACAGGCTGCGAGCTCATTCTGCCTGAGGGCGAAGTACCCCTCATGCTGGATTAATTAATAGAAAACGATACAGGGAGCCTGAATGGCTCCCTGTATTTTTGTTGAGGTGTCACCGCAAAGGGTTGGCCGGGGCTGCAAAATAATCGCTCAGATGGTCCACTGGGCGTGAACCAAGCCCACCAGGTAGTACTGGCTGCCTATCTTTTCAAAGACCAGGCGCAAGCTTTGCCAATCCATCCCCTCGTACTGGGGGTCAAAACCCTTAAAGTGGTATTCCACGAACTCAGCGTTGGGGTAGTACTCGGTAAGGTTATCAATGGAGTTCCCCTGGCCAATCGCGACGTTATAACCGACGATTTGCGGGTTGGCAAAATCCACGTTGTAAATGAATTGGTCATAATACTCGGCAAAGGTCTTCAGGATTGGCGCGCCGCTGCCATCCATGTAACCCCACTGCCTGATGGTACCATCAGACAAAATGGCAGCAAGTTCGCTTTGGCTGAGCAGCACGTTTTCATCACTGACGAAGGCATAGGGGGAGACGCGCAGACCCCGATCAGGGTGAACAAAGCTGGCCAGAAGGGTCATGTTTTTGGCCTTAAGGGCTTCGATAACCACGGTTCCGGCCTGGGCGAGTGTGAAAGCTTCCGCCGGACTGGTGGCGCAATAAGGGCAGGCCAGGGGCGCGGGTTCACAAACCGGGCATTCTGTCGGTGCGGACGTTTCTGGCAAGGTGGAGCCTGAGGAGGGAATCGCTTCGCAGGAGTCACAAACCGGTGGGGCTTCGGTGCCACAAGGCGCACAGCCACTATCCGGGGGTTGGGAGGCCCCACAGCAAGGCAGGTTGGTATTCGTGGTGGGAGTGGTCATCAAAGCTGGCAAATTGCAGCCAGTAAGCATGAGCGTCATGATAAGCAGGATTGGGAAAAATATTGTTTTGCGCATTGAACAACCTTTCTGTTCTAAATTTGGTTGTGAAGGTGGGCGTTGAAGGTCATGGACAGGTAGAATGTTATTTTATTGCTTCTACATGTTTAAGACGTGAGATGCACAAGGAAGTTCCCGAAGCCTTATGAGTTATTGCAAGAAAATCGGCATGGGACGCAATAATGGATTTTCCAACGCCGGGGCCTGATTAATTGATACAATTTGAATGATATAGGAGCCCATGACCACACCCGTGCCTTTCCCCGATTTTCGACAGGTCTATGACCACTTCGACCAACCTATCACCGCGCTGGATTGCGGCAGCCTGTGCGCGCCCTACAATCCGCATGGGATTCCCTTCTGCTGCGATATTTGCGTCGCGGTGCCGGCAACTTACCACACGGAGTGGGACTACCTGAAAACACGGACGAACCTGTGGCACTCCTACCGGGGCGATGAGTGCCCCGGGGAGCTTACCAATCCGGGCACGCTGGAGCAGGAAACGCCCAGCCACATGTGCCTGCTGGCCTGCCTGGGTCCACAAGCCTGCGAGCGGCCCTATCGCAGCATCAGCTGCAGGCAGTTCCCATTTTTCCCATATCTCACCGCCGACGACTGCTTTATCGGCCTGGCCTATAACTGGGATTTCGAGCACGCCTGCTGGGTGTTAAGCCACCTGGACCAGGTCAGCCAAGTGTTTCGCCAGGAATTCATCCAAACCTACGACGCACTGCTCTTTGATATACCCCAGGATTACGACAGTTATTATGACCTCTCTGAAGAGATGCGGGACGCCTTCAGCAAAATGGGACGGAAAATCCCCATCCTGCACCGGGACGGAAATGATTACCTGCTCGACCCGGAAACAGACGCGCTAACCCAGGTGGACGCGCGGGACCTCCCCCGGTTTGGACCCTACCGCTCAGAAATGGCCCCGCCCACAGGCGCCGAATAGGAGGAGGGGGAAATGCCGGCGATTATGACCAACCCTTTGCTTTTCAAATACGCGGCTGTTTTGGGCAGCCTGCTGATGATAGCGGGATGCCTGGTGGCTGGCCTGGCATACCGCGGGAAAACAGGGGAAAGGTATTCGCCACTGAACCATTTCATTTCTGAACTGGGGGAAGTCGGTGTGTCCCGCCGGGCCTGGGCGTTCAACGCCAGCGCGGTATTATGTGGATTCCTTCTACTGCCGGCAGCCATCCAATTGGGCCTTCTCCTACCCGGGTGGCTGGCCAAAATCGCGTTGGTTTTCGGCGCGTTGACCTCCATTGCGCTCATCTTCGTGGGCTTCTTTTCGTTGGACCGCTACAACCCACATTCCAAGGCAGCCATCGCCTTCTTCCGCTGCGGCCTGATGACCGTGCTGCTTTATTCGTTGGCAATTCTGACCCAGCCCGCTGGGAAAACCATTATCCCACGCGCTGCTGGATGGGTTGGAATCCCAACCATGGCAGCCTTCATTTGGTTTTTATACCTCATCTGGAAAGCCCACCAAAACCAGGATCGCGCGCTGGAGGCGGAAGAAACCAGTCGGCCGACGGTCATGATTGTTGCCGTGGCGGAGTGGGCAGTGTTTGTGGGAATCGTTGGTTGGTTTCTGACCCTGGCAATGCTTCTTTAGCTAAGCCAGGTCACCCGGGCAAGGGGGAGGCTGCTGCCCGTGAACTGGAGAGCCTTCAGCCACCTGGCATGCCAGGCAGCACTTTCCGGACCGTGTAATAACCGGGAATGACCTCATACCCCAGGTGGCGGTCCACGGCAATCATCGGCAAGTTTGCTTCAAGATGGTGGGTGCGGACGCGAGTCACTCCAAGGTTGTCGCGGGCATATTCCAGCGCGAGCGCTTTTACCGCCCTGGCCAGTCCACGGCCGCGGTAGTTTTCATCCACACCGGTAAAGAGATTGTAGGCGTAGTCAGACCCCTCAAAGCGGGTGATGGCACTCATCGCGACCCAGCGACCAGTCTGCCTTTCAATCACCACCAGCTGCCCCGCGGGTTTGTACCAGTCCGATTCACACACGCTCTGGTTAAAATCCTCAAAATCCGTCCAGGAATGTTCCCCATCAGAACCCATGGTTTGGCTGGAGGCAGTGTCGTTTAACCTAAAGAGGTTCTCACGGGCGCCAGGGGTGTCCCCGAGGGCGAGCATGGAGGTGAAGTGGAATCCCTGTGCTTCCAGGGCTTGGACCAGATTCTTGAAGGGCTCCAAATCCAGTAAAGCCGGGTTCAATTCCATGCCGATAACATGCTTGAGGACTTCACAGGCGTGGTCCTTGGCAAATCGCAGGTACTCGGGGTTCTTGTCTGGTACGGTGGACCGCACGTCCAAAATACCTGCCTGGCAGGCCGCATTTTCCAGGTCGGCAAGCAGCAAACGCCCCACGCCCTGTTTCCGGCACTCCGGCTGAACGACAAGGTATGCCTGGGCGCGTTCCGGGATTTCCTTGTCCCGAAATAGCCAGTTAAAACCCACCAGGTTGTCCTTTTCATCAACCGCGACGTGGACCCCCAGGTTCCTGTCGCCATGCTCTTCCAGGAATTTCCGCAGGGATTCCACGCTCTCGGCTTCATCCATTTCGCTGACAAACAGGGCAGCCACCGCGGCAAGGTCCTTGTCGAAATCAAGCTGACGGAGTATTGGGGTATTCATTTCATCATGCTCCTGTTTTTTTCAGGAATATCAAAAAGCTGGAAATACTTGGGGAATGTCTCCTTAATTATATGCAGACCCGTTTTTTAATAGGGCTGGGGATGCTCTCCACAACCTTAAGTTCTACAGGTGGGCGTGCGTTTATTTCCTCTTGGGTACGGGAAACGGGGTTAAATGCGCGACTGGTTAGTGCTTTTACCCCTGTGTTGGTCGTGTTCAAACCCTCAACACACCGCGAAAACCGCGTACGCCATAATAGGACGGGGCGCTGTTATGGTAGACAAACACCCGGTCATAGCGCCTGTCGCCAAAGAGCGCGCCATCCAGCTTACGCATCGGGGCTGGTGTATTTAACCAACTGGAGGTCTTCAGGTCGAATTCTCCGAGCGTTTGAAGGTAGCGATACTGTTCTTCATTCAGCAGTTCAATTCCCATTTCAGCCGCCAGGTCCATGGCCGAGCCCGCGGGCTTGGCGGTCTTCCGGCTTTCAAAGGCCGCGTGGTCATAACACAGGGCGCGCCGTCCTTCGGGGGTTTCTGCTGAGCAATCAAAGAAAAGGAACTCTCCGCTGGCTGGGTCGCGCCCAACCACATCCGGCTCCCCGCCAGTACCTTCCATTGCAGCCAGGGACGCAAGCTTCGCGGGCGCGTCCTGCAACCTGGCCAGCACGTCTGACCACGCAATGTCGGCATGGCGCCTCTTGTTCTTTTCAAACCGCATGGCCAATGTGGCTATCTGTGCCTGTTTTTCTGTTTCTGTAATTGAATTATTCGCGTTTTCCATCTTTACCTACCTTCCAGTTTCCACGGTTAGTCACAGCCAGCCGGACCCACCAAAAAATTTCTCAACACTTTTAATGTTTCCATTTTACTGCGTGGGGATTCACAACAGAAACAGGCTGTGTAAGCCTGAGCCCGGTTTTGGAAAAAAGGAGGTAATACGAACAGCTTTTGCCAGAGATGCCTGGCAGCCCAAGTGGTCTTGCGCTTGGTGAAAATCCAGTTCTTTCACAAATCCCTATTCAGATTTTCATGAATGTTGGATGTATAATTGCTTGCCACAAAAAATGCGCTCGCGATTGAATCGGACTGCATAAGCTCTCAGCCCCACGGAGATTTGGTCACATTCGCATAAACATACATCATCTTTTTTTCATATCGGGAAGGTCAACGGTCAACCATGCAGCCAACGACTTCAACAACTGAGAAGCACAATATCCAGGGCCAGGTCTCTTCCATTCTCCACAACCGATGGTTCTTCTTGGGCATCGGCGTTCTCCTCATCAGCATCGTGCTGGTGTTCACGCTGGACATGAAGCTTTACGCGGTTTCCCTGGCCTCCGGGTTGATGGGCATCGCGCTGGCGGCCTATTTCATATTACGCATCACGCTGCGACCGGTTAAGTCGGCGGCCATGGTGGATGTGGCTAATGACATCCGGTTTGGTGCCCGCACATATCTCAGGCGCCAAATCAAGACCATCCTGTTAGTGACGCCCTTCTTTGCCGCGTTGTTGTATTGGATATTGGATTGGAAAGCGGCTCTGACAGCTGTTTTTGGTGTGCTCACCTCGTTGCTGGCCTCCTATATCGGTATGAGCGTGAGCGTACGGACCAACCTGCAAACCGCGGATATTGCCAATGAGGGGAAGCGTAGCCCCTTCCGTACCGCCCTGTTTGGTGGTTCGGTTATGGGCTTCTGCATTACGGGCTTGAGCCTGATTGTGCTTTCTGTGCTTTTTAGCGTCTTCAAAGACCCGAACGCGCTGATTGGTTTTGCGTTTGGCGGTGGTTTGGCCGCTTTATTTGCCCAAATTGGCGGGGGCATTTTCACCAAGTCCGCCGATGTCGGCGCGGACCTCGTCGGCAAGATTGAAGCCAACATCCCGGAAGATGACCCCCGCAACGCGGCGGTCATTGCCGACCTGGTTGGCGACAATGTGGGTGATTGCGCGGGTCGTGGCGCGGACCTTTTCCAGACGTTCAGCGACGACCTGGTCACCGGCTCGATTGTGGCCATTGCCATGGCATCCGTGTACGGGCAAAAGGGTATCTTCTTCCCGTTCCTGCTGCAAAGCGTGGGCGTTTTCGCTTCCGCCATCGGGATTTTTGCCAGCCGTGAGTGGAAGCCGGGCATGTCGCCCTCCGCGCAATTCAACGTCGGCTTGTTTGTCAGCTCCATCCTCAGCATCGCCGGCGCACTGAGCATGTCGCTTCTGCTGCTCAACGATTGGATTATTGGCATCGCCGCCACATTGGGCGTACTGATTACCACCATCGCATCACTGAGCACACGCTATTACGCCGGCATGGAAGGCAAGCCCGTCAAAAACATTGCCAAGGCTTCCAACCGTGGCGCCGCATTGAACCTGATTACGGGCATCTCGTACGGCCTCCAAAGCCCCGTTCTGCCCGTAATCGTGTTGATGGCTGTCGTGGTTGGCGTCTACACCCTTTCAGGCAACAGCCTGTTGGCACTGGTGGGGGTCAACATCGGCACGGATCTGCTCATCACCTTCATTATGGCAGCAGACGCTTTCGGTCCCATCGTGGATAATGCGGCAGGCATCGCCGGCATGTCCCAAGCCGAGCAGGGTGTGATTGACAAGCTCTCCAGGCTTGATTCAGTCGGCAACACGATGAAAGCCATCACCAAAGCCTACGCCATGATTTCGGGCACGATTACAGCATTTGTCATCTTCCTGACCTTTTACAGGCTGGCGGGCATCGAGGCGATTGACGTCACCACGCCGTTCAACCTGAGCTTCCTGTTCATTGGCGTCTGCCTGCCTTTCCTGATTTCATCATTGGTGATTGGTTCCACGGCTAAAACAGCCGAAAAGATGGTGGATGAGGTGCGTGACCAGTTTGACAAGAACCCCGATATCATCAAGGGCACAGCAAAACCGGACTATTCGCACTGCATCGACATCGCCACCAGTAACGCGTTGCATGAGATGATTCTACCCAGCGCCATCAGCATTTTGGTTCCAATCGCGATTGGGTTCGCATTTGGCATGAACGCGCTGGGAGCTGTTTTGGTGGGCTCTGTGGCCTGTTCGGCCTTGTTGGGACCCTTCTTCAACAACACGGGCACCGCGTTTGACAATGCCAAAAAGACGATCGAAAACCTGGAATTCTCACGTGGCACACCCGAGCACATTGCGGCGGTGATTGGGGACACCGTCGGGGACTCGCTCAAGGATGTGGCTGGACCTTCCACGCTCATCTTCATGAAGCTGATTGGCATGGCCTCGCTGTTGATTGTGCCGCTCATCAAATAGCCCGGTTGCCACCAAACAAACGCTACTTTTAGAATCAAAATTCGCTTACTTGCAAGCACCCACAACCTGGCAGCACACCGCACCTCGGGGTATTGGTTTGTTTACCCTACAGGCTCTTTTAGATGGCCTGGCCCTTGAATTGGCTCATGTAAAGGTGATGGTAAAAGCCCTGCTTGGCCAGCAGCTCGTCGTGCGTGCCTTGTTCAACAATCCTACCATCATCAATCACCACCACCACATCCGCGTCGCGAATAGTACTTAGGCGGTGGGCGATGACAAAGCTGGTGCGCCCATCCATTAACTTGAGCAGGGATTTTTGGATGCGTGCTTCCGTGCGCGTGTCAACGCTACTGGTCGCTTCGTCCAGGATGAGGATGGCTGGGTCTGCCAGGATGGCGCGCGCGATGGAAAGCAGCTGCCTTTGACCCTGGCTGAGGTTGCCTGCCCGCTCGCCGAGTTGGGTTTGGTACCCCTGTTGCAGGCTGCGGATGAAGTGGTCCGCGTCCGCCAGCTCGGCCGCACAAACGCACTCCTCATCTGTGGCCTCCAGGCGGCCAAAACGGATATTTTCCATCACGGTGCCAGAGAAAAGGAAGGTATCCTGTAACACCAGCCCCAGCTTCTTCCGCAGGTCATCCTTACGCACATCCCGGATATCGACACCATCAATGCTTATTTTCCCATCCTGGATCTCGTAGAAGCGGGTTAACAAGTTGACAATGGTCGTCTTGCCGGCCCCAGTTGGCCCAACCAGGGC
>JAKOSR010000102.1 GCA_029777225.1 Chloroflexota bacterium | reverse complement strand
TGATACCTACCAGGTCGATCAACGATCCGCCGGCACCGCGGTCGATCATCCCCCAGGTGCCTTCCACGTTGCCAACCGTCCAGGCATTAGCCCCGCTGACAACAAAAAGGGAGAGAATAATCGTTACACTGAGAATAACCATCCATTTTGTCGTTTTCATATGTTTTCCTCTTTCATTGCTAAACCAGACCTTTTTCCGACCGATCGCCTACTGCAGATCATCTGGTGCTGTTGACCCTCAAACCCCCAAAATTTCTTACAGGTCCTTCAGAACAACCCCACCAACGAAGAACGCAAAAGAGACCTACTACTACCAAAATAATTATATACTATTACCCATGAGTGTCAATCCAGTTGGTCACTATTGCTGAAAAGTTGGCCTCTATCTTGGGGTGAAGTACTCACAGGGATTTGGCTGGGGCATGCCTTGTTTCGCCCCGCAAAAGCCAACCAGGTTGTCCAGGTTGCCAATAAATTGACCCGTGGCATTCATGAGCCAGAAGAAAGTGCCGCTTTCAGAGGGTTGAGCGTAATTTCCGGAGATTTCTTTTCCATCTGTATAAACTGTTCCAGAAAAAGTCATCTGGATCTGACCGAAGTCCGCGCTCGCGGAGAGCTGCGTTTGCTCCAGAGAGACAGTTAGGGTACCAGAACGGGTCGTTCCATTGGGTAACAGCCAATAGATCACCCATTCTCCCGGCCATGTCGCAGGTTGAGTAGCCGACGAGGTTGGGCTGGGAGTGTTTGTCTGAGTGGCTGTTGGGGTTGGGCTGGGGGTGCTTGTTCTAGTAGCAGTTGGGGTTGCCGTGGCAGGTGAAGTACTTTGCGCTGTTGGGTAGGTCGCGGGATTAGGATTTGACGGCTGGGTTGGACGTTGTGTTTGGGTTGGCGTGGCCGGTTGTGGCGCATTGGGAGTGCCACTGGCTAAGGGCGGTAACAGTGTAAGGGTTGTTGACGCGTCTGGCAGGTCATTCGTCGTCTGAGGAGCGAATGGGTTGGGGGGTGTGGTTCGATAGGAGTTGGAGGTCTTTTGCAGAGTCGCCCCTACTCCACCCTGGAAGACCTGATCTCCAGTTTTCGACTGGCTCTTGCACCCTGAAAGACACACCAAGCCAACCAGAAACAAGCCAAACAAACGCCGTATGAAACCTATTTTGGGCCTTACCTTTCTTTGATGGCAGCCTGAAGCGCTTCGACCACCCAGGCCACCTGTTCCGCGGTCATAGTGGGGAAGAGCGGCAAGGTCAGCTCCCTTCCAGCGCAGGTTTGCGTGAGCGGCAACAGGTCCGCGTTCGCATGGTCCCGATAAATGCTGAAGCCATGCACCGGCGGGTAGTGCCAGCTGGTTTGGATGCCCTGGGCTTTCATGGAGGCCATGACCGCCTGTTTTTCCACACCTTCCGGCAGGAGGACAGGCAAAATGTGGTAGCTGCTTTGACCACGATCAGCACTGAACGGGACCAGAACCTCTGGAGCAAGTTCTGCCAACAACTCGCGGTAGCGCGTCACCAGTTCGCCACGACGCATGTTACCGGCCGGCAGCTTCTTGAGCTGCTCCCGGCCGAGCGCCGAGCGGATTTCATCCATGCGATAGTTATAACCGGCCGCCACCACGTCATAGGTACTGGCGTGGCCCTGGTGGCGGTCCCAGGTGAGCGTGGTCATGCCATGCGAGCGCAATAACCTGGCTTTTTCGGCGATTTCAGGGTTGTTGGTCACCAGCATGCCGCCTTCCGCGGTGGTCATGTTTTTGTTGCCAAAGAAGCTGTAACAACCCACGTCGCCCCAGGTGCCCAAAGCCCTGCCCTGAAGGGAAGCGCCTACCGCGTGAGCGGCGTCCTCGATGACGGCGAGGTTGTGGGTTTTGGCGATTTCGAGAATGGCCGGCATATCGCAGGTGTAGCCGGCGTAGTGCACCACCATGATGGCCTTGGTTTTGGGGGTAATCGCGCGCTCGATACTGGCTGGCGAGATGCATAACCAGTCCAGGCTTTCGATATCCGCGAAGACGGGCGTGGCACCCGCGTATTGGATGGCGTTGGCGCTGGCCACGAAGGTGAGCGAGGGCAGGATGACCTCATCCCCCGGCCCAACCCCCGCCGCTACGCACGCCAGGTGCAGCCCGGCAGTGGCATTGGTGACCGCAAGGGCGTGTTTGGCCCCGCAGAAGCTGGCAAATTCCTCTTCAAAAGCCTTGGTGACCGCCCCCATGGTTAGCCAGCCGGAGCGCAGCACCTCCAGGACAGCGTTTTCTTCCTCCACTCCCAATTGCACATCAGCCAACGGAACGCGCCAGTTCATGGTCTACTCCGGCAGGAACTGAGAGCGCATGGCTTCAAAATCAACGCATGCCTGGGTGAAATCTTCAGGGTTGCCGAGGTCGCGCCAGTAGCCATCGTAGGGGTACCCCACCACCTTCTCACCAGCATCCAGGAGCTTGTGGACGAGGTTCGGGAAGTCAAGATACTCGCCTTGGGGGATGTACTGGAGCACGCGCGGTTCAAAGCAGTAGATGCCCATGCTGACCTTGTAATCCAGCGTGGGCTTTTCGATGTAGCCGGTGACGCGATGGTCGCCATCGTTCTGTTCGATGACGCCAAGGTTGACCTTCTGCTGGCGTTTGTGCATGGCAATGGTGCAAATGCCACCCTGTTCCTGGTGGAACCTGAGAAAGTCGGCCAGGTCAAGGAGCGTGAGCACGTCGCCATTGCTGACGAGGAAGGTGGTTTGCAGGTCCTTAACAAAGGCCAGCGGGCCAGCGGTGCCGAGGGGGTGATCTTCGTAGCAATAATCGATGGAAAGGCCCAATTGCTTGCCGTCCTGGAAGAAGGCCTGCATCAGGCTGGCCAGGTAGCCCACGGTGAGCGTGACCTTGTGGATACCGGCCCGGCTCATCTGGCGCAGCAGGATTTCGAGAATGGCCCGATCTCCCACCGGCATCAGGGGTTTGGGTAAAACATAGGTATAGGGCGCGAGACGCGTGCCCTTGCCGCCAGCCAAAATTACTGCTTTCATAAAAGCTCCCCTTGATTTGGATAAAGGATTGTCTCTAGATTATACCCGTCAATACCCAATCGGCTCAAAAATTGGTGGTTTTGAACTCATTAACAATGAGCCCAGCGGGACTACACCCCGTAAACCGAGGCATTGTAGAGCTCCGGGTGCTGCCGCATCCAGGCGATGGTTTGGCGCAGGCCTGATTCGAGGCTGACCGTTGGAGCCCAATTGAGCAGGGATTTAGCCTTGCTGTTATTCGAAATGAGGCGCATTACCTCGGAATTGTCGGGGCGCAGGCGTTGCGGGTCCGTCTGGATTTCAACCCGGCGGCCGACCAGGGAAATGATGAGCGCCGCCAGGCCAGCGATGGAGATTTCCTGCCCGGAGCCGAGGTTAATCACCTCGCCTTCCAAGTCTTCGGCCTGGGCGGCCAGGAGGAAAGCGGAAACGGTGTCGTCCACGTAGGTGAAGTCCCGGATGGCAGTGAGGTTGCCAAGCTGGATGATATCCTGGGTGAGAGCCTGGGAGATGATGGTCGGGATGACCGCGCGAGTGGACTGGCCCGGACCATAGGTGTTAAACGGGCGGATGGTGAACGCGCTGACGCCAAAACTGCGCTGGTAGCTTTCCACCAGTTTATCCGCGCCAATTTTGCTCGCGGAGTAGGGTGATTGACCTTGCAGGGGATGGGCTTCATCGATTGGCGCGTAGAGCGCGGTGCCGTAGACCTCGCTGCTGGAGGTGTGGATGAGGCGGCAGCCATGCTCGCGGCAGGCCTGAAGCACATTCAGCGTGCCGAGGATGTTGGTTTGCACGGTCTCAACCGGGTGAACGTAGGAATAGGGGATGGAAATGAGCGCGCCAAGGTGGAAGATGAGATCAACCCCCGCGGCGGCTTTGCTGACGGCATCCTCATCGCGCAGGTCACCGCGGATGATTTCGAGCGAGTCCAGGGTTGGGCGGGGCAGGTATCTGAGCAAACCGATTTCAGCCCGGGAGGTGTAGCGGACGAAGACGCGGGTCTGGCAGCCGGCCTGGACCAATAAATCAGTGAGCCGGGAGCCGATGAAGCCACCCGCGCCGGTTACCAAAACCTTTTGCCCTTTGAGCTCAGCTTTCATGTTGTTCCGCCACTTCAATTTTCTTGATGGAGCGTTCCAGCACCTTGACCAGGTCTGGAACAATGACCGTGCGAATGCCTGTGCCCTCACACAGCTGAATGAGTTCCTCACGCCTGGGTGCCGGTACATTGGCGATGGCAAAGAAAATCAAGCCGACGCCAAACTTTTTTACCAACTTTGGAATGTCGTTGGTTCCGCCAATCACATTGAGACCCAGGATTTGGCTGCCCCGTTTGTGCGCGTCGTCATCCACAATGCCCACCACCCCGAAGAGAGTGGCGTAGGCGCTGCGATTGAGCAGCCAGATAGTCAACTCGCCAAGGTCACCCGCGCCAACAATGAGGATGCGCTCGGCGAAGGAGGCTTTAGTGCCTCTCAACAACAGCCAGCGATTAGCCAGGCCGGTGAGCAAGCGCTCCTGGTAGCGGGCGGTCACCAGGCCAATGAAAATCGTCAGCCAGATAAGCCAAATCAGGCTGAAGGGTATCCAGGGGGTGGTCAGCCAGAACCGATTGACTGCCCAAATAATCGCCATAGTGACGCCGGAGGAGAAGGCCAGGTCGATGGTGAAGACCGGGCTGGCTTTGGTCCAATCCACCTTACTGAGGCCAAGAATAAGGTTGATCAGGCTCAGCAGTACGGCCACAGCGAGTGACACCAACGCAAAGGTCGGGATGCCCAAATTGATGACCGCGCTGATCCGCCAAACCGCTCCAGACAGACCAACAGAGAACAAGGTTACCAGGACGTCAATCAGGAACCACCCCAAGACGCGCTTAAATAGGAGGAAGAATGGGCCGCCATACATCCAGCGTTCATCGAAATCCTTCTGCCTTAGGGCAGGGATGAGGGTCACCAAGGTCATGGCCAGCACATCCATATCTGTGAGCACATTCATGTTGCGGACGTAAAGCTGGTCCAGGCGGAGTTTATCGGGGAGGATTGTGCGCAGGTAATCATCCAAAAAGCCAGAGCCCTTGAGCATCTTCTCCTCGTTCCGGTAGATGATGGAAGCAGGGCTGGTTACGCCTGGACGTACTGAGAGGACTTCCTCCCGGATTGCTTCAGGCCAATTGGAGGCGATTTGGACATCCTCTGGACGAGGACCGACGAAACTCATCTCCCCTTTGAGCACGTTCAGGAGCTGAGGGAGTTCATTCAACTTGGTATCTCGCAGCCAACGGCCATAGGGAGTGACCCGCGAGTCTTCACTGGAGGTGACAGGAGCCCCGTGATGGTTTTGCGGGGTTTCGAACATGGTGCGGAACTTCCAGATTTTGAACACTTTACCTTTACGACCCATGCGGTCGGCACTGAAAAAGGCCGGACCAGGTGAGTCACGCTTGATGCGCAAGACGATGAAGAGGAGAACTGGAGCCAGGACCAGCAGGCCTAACAGTGAGAAGACAATATCGCAGACTCGTTTGAAGGTGTTGAATACCACGGGACGACGTTGCACAAGCTCCCTATCCGCCTGTTGGGAACTGGTTTCGTAATAGTCTTCGCTGGTCACACTACCCACAATAAGCCCCTCAAAATTCCTGCCCGAATGAAAAAAAGAAAAGACAACTCATTATTATAGTACAACATTTTCGGATTTTTATTTTGTTTCAGCAAACAATCCTGAAGGGAGAACGAGCTCCAAACCCGAGCGGTTCCAACTGTTATACAGTGAGAAAAATCGTTTTTCGGCATCAAACGCTGAGGTTTCGAACCTGGGATCAACGAAGCTGGGAGCCTGGTGAACAAGCGTTGAGAGCTGAAATCAGGGGATATCGATCGCGGGGCGTTTGGGATAGTCACCGGAATACTTGATGAAGCGCGATTCATCATCTTCATCCAAATATTCGATGTGGGAGGTGATTCTCCCATTCCAATCGACCACAATTTGCGCGTCGCGGCCATCGAAAGGCGGATTGTTGGGAACTTTGCCATAGGCGTATTGGATGACCGCCAGCTGCTTTCGGAAGACACCTGAATCCAGCCACTCGCGCAGGATGGCTTCCAGGCGGGTCATGTACCGGTTATCTGGACCATAGGGAACCAACTCTTCGAGCATGCTGCGGGAATATTGAGCGAAAAGGTCGGCTTTTCGAGGACGGCCGCGGCGGTTGATGCGGGAATCCTCTTTTTCAAAGGGTTTGAGGTTTTGGGTATTGGGCATAGGTTCTCCTTTTTTGTTTGGCGGCAGGTTGCGATTGGGTTTGGCCGGATTACAGGGGCCTGTTTCGCGCCGCAAGATGTTAAGGGAGAGTGTAATGGCAGAATGGGGGCGTGGCGGGAGCAAATGACCGAAAATTGAGGTTTTTTAAGGTTGGTGGAAAGGAGGGCGGACGCACAAAGACGGCCAAGCGAGGTTTTCAACTGCGGATGCCCCCATGGGAGGGTGTGGAGAAGCCTTCAACCCGCGGCTCATGACCCAAAGAATTAAAAAAAGAAGGGCGGGTAAAGTAAACCCGCCCCACCCTGAAAGGGTTGAGAGATAAGGAAATCAGCTGGGTTTTTTAATCCAGATGAGCAGGTGGGAATTCAGGATTTTAAGGCGGGTGAGGCTGTTGGCCAAGGGTTGGAAGCGGGGAAGGAGAAGCCGGGCCAAGGGCGGAGCGAGCGTGACGCGCCGGGGGGTCAGTAAGGTGCCTGGAAAGAGCTTTTTCACCTGGGCAAGCGGTAGGCCCTCGGTCTGGGGGTTGAGCGGGTTCCAAATAAAGTCGTACCAAAGGATCCCCCCACCGGGCTTGAGGAGGCGCAGCATCTCAGATGCCATGTCCAGCCTGGTGGCAGGGTCGAGGATGGAAGAAAACGCAGTGAATTGGAGCTCCAAGTCAAAGCTACCTGCAGGAAAGGGAAGGTGTTGCCCATTGGCCGTGACCCACAGACCATCCGGAAGTAAGCTTTTAGCTACGCGCAAGCGATCATAGAGCAGATCGACCCCCACCAGGTTGGCAGGCGCAGCGCCCAAGGTGAGGAACTCGTTTACAACCCCGCCCGAACCACAGCCGAGCTCCAAAATCCGCTGCTTGGAGAGGTCTGTGAGACCGACCTCACCCAGGAGGGCAACAATATCCGCATGACGGCGAGCCAACGCCCATCGGTAGGCCGGATTGGAGGAGGAATAACGGTCATCAGAAGGCGAATTGACGGCACGCCGGGCGTACTCCTCGCGCAGGCGCCGGATATCGGGGTTGGAATCGTTTAGAGGGGCCAGGGGGGTACCTTTCCGAGCTTATCGCCCCAACGGTTGGCAAATTTCAGCAGACCGATCAGGAAGCCGAGGCCGTAGCTGACATGAAGGATAGTGAAAGCAAGCGGGAGTGACGCGGTTACCGATAAAGGCTGCCCCCTACCGGTGAAGATTGAGGCCAGGATATTCGCGAACAGGTAAACGGCGAGCAAACCAGCCAGCACCAGCCAACCCCCGGAAAGAGCCAGCGCGAGGATTACCGAGAGCAGCAGAGCAAGGACGAAAAGTGGGGGCACGAACTGGCGCAGGCTCATCTGGCGAGGGTGCTTTTGCAGCACGCGCACCTTCCAAAAGCCGTACTGAAAGTATTGCTTTGCAAGCGCTTTTGGACTGCTTCTGACCGTATAGTGTGATTTTATGGTTGGGGAGAGTAAAACCTTGCCACCCGATTCCCGCAGGCGGTAATTGAATTCATCGTCCTGATCACGTACCAATTCTTCGTCAAAAAGACCAATTTTTGTAAAGACGGTTCCAGGCCAAGCGCCCATGTAAACCGTGTCCACCCATTCCTCTTTTTGAGAATAATGGAAACGAGCATTCCCGATTCCGAAAGGGGAACTGGTTGCCAAGGCAACCATGTTCCCAAAGCGCGTGTCACCCACCGCGTCCATCCTGCCCCCCACATTGTCCGCGTTGGTCCGGTTTAGACATTGGACGCATTGACTGATGTAGTCAGGCGCGATCACGGTATGACCATCGACGCGGATGATGACATCCCCTTTTGCTACACGCAAGGCGAGATTCAAGCCTGTTGGAACAATTCTGGCGGGATTTTGAATGACCAGCACATCGAGGAACGAAGCGTTATTCAATTCCTCCAGAGCAATCTTTATGGTATCGTCCTGGGACATGCCATCCACAAGAATGATCTCCATCAGGGCATGAGAATAATCCTGAGCCACCAATGAACGCATATTGACAGCAATTGATTCGGCTTCATTACGAAGCGGTAGTATCACTGTGACCTTAGGGGTTGGATTATCCATGATTTTTTGAGCATCCCGCGGGCGAGCGCCGCAGCGGGAAATGAATTATTGGGAAGATGAGCCTGATGAAGCCTTAAGCGAACTGATAATAAAGCGGTTTTTTCCAGTTTTTTGGAGTGGAATTTGATCCACGAATTCGACTTTAATCTCAAGATCCGCCGCACCCCGGTCCTTCAGGGCCTTGATGATGGCCTGCGATAGGCCGGGTAGGGCTGGTTGGGTCGGCACGATCAGGACGGTGATGCTTTCAAGTTCGTCCTGAATCACCTGAAATGACTCCACATCAGTAAAGTGCTCCAAAACCCCAGTGAAGAAGTGAACAATGAGGCGATTGCCAGAGGGAGTCTGGATGATATCTGTATTCCTGCCGAAAAGCGAACTCATCATCGGGAGGTTACGCCCGCAAGGACAGGAGGTCAAGGCGGATGGACTGCCCAGATCCCCCACCTGGTAGCGGATCAGGGGCATCGGACCAGGGTGAAGACGGGTGAGGATGATGGAGCCCACCTGCCCAGGTGAGACGGGTTGGCCGTCTTCGTCCAGAAATTCAACCAGGGTGTCCAAGGCGTGAATGTGGTAATTACCAAACTCACACTGCGCTGAGACCTGGAAGCCTTCTGAGCATCCGTAGGTATCGGTCACCCGAGTTTGGAAGGTTTTTTCAATAGCGGCGCGGTAGTGAGGGTACAACATATCGCCCCAGGTGACGACTGAATGAAGTGGTTGATTCCAACCGCGCTTTTGGGCGTGTTGGGCGATCAAGTAGAGACTACCCGGGTACCCCCACAAATGCTTCAGATGATATTTTTCAATTGTATTTAATATTTCATCGAGATGGCTGTCGGATAAATCATAAGCAGAGACATAGTGACACCCCAACAGCCAATCTTTCAAACGGCGGTCCAGACTGCGGTTTGGTGTAATTCCAGTCTGCAATTGGGGTTCTCCCATGGACCAGCCTGCCCACTCCAAGGCTAATAAAAAGGCAGCACGGTGGTAGCCCGACGTTAAGGCATCTTCCATCACATGAAAGTTCTTGCCTGTGGAGCCAGAGGTACTGACCTCATAGGTTTTTTGGCCGGTTGAACGGGTTACGTTCTGGGGATAGGCAGCCCGCAGCCTATCTTTTGTGACCACCGGCATTCGCAACAGGTCCGCAGGGGTCAGGTTCTTTTCAGGCCTGATACCCCATTCCAGGAACAACTGCCTGTAAAACGGCACCTCCTCGTACGCTACGCGAATGAGTTTTCTAAAATCTGCGGTTTGTTGTTCCTCGATCTGAGAGGGAGACCAATACTGGGCTGCTTCAAGAAATTTCAGCCGGCTGATCATCTTCTGACCAAAAAGAAAATCGCCCACCGGAAAGACCAGATTACGAAGCAGCTTAGTATTTAGGGTTTGGTGAGGGGATGACATGGTCATTTTGCCGCGATTTCCGATAAAAGCTCATCCCAACGGGGTAGGACAAGGGACCAATCATTCTTGAGAGAGGAGAGACGGGCATTCTGGGAGATCTGACCCGCCAGCTCAGAATTGTGAAGAACTTTAGTCACCGCTTCAGCCATTTTTTCCGTGTCATCCGGTGGGACAAGCAGACCGTTTTGACCATCAGTAACAATATCCGGAATGCCTCCAACATTGGTTGAGATCACGCATAACCCGTTGGCCATGGCCTCCAAGAGACTGCGCGGAGCCGTATCGAAGTTCGTTGTGTTCAAAAAGATGTCCGCCTGATCAAGCCATGCTGGAACTTCTGTATGTGGGATACCCTCAATAAATTCCGCTTTCTGCCGCAGCCCAAATCGATCGATCAGCGCTTGCGCCTTCTGAAGGCTGCCATCCTGTTTATCTGGACCTATCATGATCAAGTGCACATTCGGGAATTCCTGAGACAAGGCGTGGAGGACCTGAACCGC
>JAKOSR010000101.1 GCA_029777225.1 Chloroflexota bacterium | reverse complement strand
GGGGAAATCCTTGGTCAACAGGGTCACAGACACACCCTTAACAACTTCATCGATTGTGAAACTCGGATACGCGGCTTCCACTGGCTTGATGCCGGTACCCAAAGGAAGAGCCAGCACAAGGGCTAGCAAAACCAACAAAACACCTGTCTTTTTCATTTCACTCCTTCATGTTCTTCAGAAAACTGCCTAATCAACATTTATCTTGTGAAAGGACGCTGAAACATCCGTAAATGTTCCATTTATTAATTTGATTATAGCGATTGCCTCGATGGATTCAAGTGTTTGTACTACCAAAACCAAAGGGTTGGCTAAACCTGTTATCTTTTTATATAATGGCACCATTCTTTTCCTGCCCTGGGCAGTTCACACCTCATGCCCGGGAACGATGATGGACCTTGGAACATACGATGAAAAAGAAACTCTTTTGGCTGGGCGCGCTCCTGGCTGGCGGGGCCGCCCTGGTCTTGCTGGCGCTTGTCCTGCGCACCTACCTCGGCGGGCGCAACACCGACGTTTACGCCTACCTCCGTGACCCCTCCAGCCACAAGGACTGGGAAGTCCAGGCCCTGTCTCGCTGTGCCGACGCGCCTTTTCTCATCCCCACCGAAGGCTACATCGGCTACCTCTGGCAGGATTCCTTCAAACTATTCCACCCCCACCAGGGTATCGATATCTTCGGCGGCACCCAGCCGGGTGTCACCCCCGTTTACGCGCCTTATAATGGCTTCCTCACCCGTGAACCAGGCTGGAAGTCCAGCCTCATCATCCGCGTCCCCCAGGACCCTCTCCAGCCGGACCGCCAGGTTTGGATTTACCTCACCCACCTGGCCGATCCTGCTGGCACGTCGCTGATTGACACCCATTTTCCCCCCGGCACCTCTGAAACACCCGTCAAGGCCGGCGACCTTCTGGGCTATCAGGGCAACTACTCAGGCGACCCCTCCAACCCCGTCGGTGTCCACCTGCATCTCTCCATCGTCCGGGATGACGGCACGGGCCATTATCTGAATGAACTGAACATCAAAAATACTTTGGACCCCTCGCCCTACTTCAACCTTCAACTCAACGCCAGGGCTGCGTCCAACACGCCCCCCTTGTGCGCCGCGCGGGGGTCATCACAACCCCTCCCTTGAAATTGACCGCGCAATCGCTATAATGAGTGCAGATTGAGGTAAAGGAAAGGCCATGCAGGAGATTACACATAACATCTACATCGACCACAATGCCATCGGGCTGGTGACCGGTGTCATCCGCACCCCTGAGGGCTCCATCCTGGTTGATCCTCCCGTCAGGATGGATGACGTGCGTTCCTGGCGCGGCGCGACCGCGAAAATGATTATGGGTGATGCCAAGTTTCTCGTCCTTTTGGATACCAATTTCGATAGGATTCTTACCTCCAAGGGCTGTGATTGCGCCCTCATCTCACAAATGAACCCGCCGGCCCCTACCAAATCGCGTCAGTCTCCCCAGCGTCCCCCTGAAGACGCCCAGGCCGCTTCCGATGGTACCGATGCCACCTCCTCCACGCCCCGCTGGAATAACCCGGAAATCTGGTTTTCAGACACCATGAACTTGCACCTGGCCAGCGTCAGCGTCCAGCTCGAGCACCATTTTGGTGCCAATTCAGCCGGCATTTGGGTTCACATCCCCAAGGAAAAAGTGATTTTTGTCGGCGACACTGTCCTGGTTGACCAGCCTCCCTTCCTGGCCTATGCCAATCTTCCGCTCTGGCTCGAAGAGCTGGACCTTCTCGCGTCCCGCGCCTTCCGTGGCTATCAAATCATTTCCTCGCGCAGCGGGCTCGTCACGCAGGCTCAGGTCCAGGAAATGGCGCGCAAACTTGTCGCTATTCAGGATTTGCTTTCACCCCTTGTCCGTAAAAAAACCACCTTGGAAGAGTATCTCGCGCTCATCCCCGAAATCATGAATCTTTACCAGGTTTCCCCGCTGGATCAGGAGCTCTACCTGAACCGCTTGCAATGGGGCCTCACCACCTGGTTCGAAACCAATATCAAGTAGACAAGAGGATATACATGGAAATCATGAGTCAATATGAGCCGTTGGTCGAATTGACCCGCGGTGGTGTTGTCGAGTGTGTGCACTTCGGGGCAATGGCCATCGTGGACGTCTCAGGCCACGTGTTGGCTTCCGCGGGCGACCCAAACCTGTTCACCTTCCCGCGCAGTTCCATGAAGCCTTTCCAGGTGCTTCCCTTTGTCGAAGAGGGTGGGGTGGAGCAATTCAACCTCACCTCCGAAGAATTGGCCATCATGTGCGCGTCGCATGCCGGTACTGAGGACCACTTGCGCGTCCTCCAGTCCATCCATCAAAAAGCCGGCCTGCACGAATCCGACCTCCAATGCGGCACTCATTGGCCCATGGACCGCGACACCGCTGACGCGATGCGCGCGCGGGGTGAGCAGCCCACACCCTATCGTCATAACTGCTCCGGTAAGCACAGCGGCATGCTCGCCCAGGCTGTGCGGCTGGGGGCTCCGTTGGAGACTTACCTCGACCGCGCTCATCCTGTCCAGCAACGCATCCTCACCACCATGGCCGAAATGGCGGATCTCCCGCCCCAGGCCTTGCTCTTCGGCACCGATGGTTGCAGCGCGCCTGTTTATGCCCTTTCCTTGCGTGCCTTTGCCCTCGCCACCGCACGCCTGTGCGACCCCGCCGCGCTCCCTCCCGGCCGCGCACGGGCTTGCCACCAAATCACCACGGCCATGATGGCCAACCCCGTCATGGTCTCCGGTCCTGGCCGGCTCGACACCGTCCTCATGCACGCCTTGCGGGGGCGTGGCATCGTCAAAGGCGGGGCTGAAGGCTTCCAAATGATTGGCCTGCTCCCTGGTGCCTTGGGTCCGGGTTCCCCCGCCCTCGGGGTAGCCTTCAAGATAAGCGATGGGGACCCCAACCGTCGTGCCACGCATAGCCTTGTCTCCGCACTGCTCAAATCCCTGGGCCTGCGCGACGTGCTTGAAAGCGCGGACTTCGCGCCGTTCAGCGACCCCATCCTGCGCAACTGGCGCGGCCTGGAAATTGGCACAATTCGCCTCGCTCGTCCCCAGTATGTCAATTGGAACCGGGCCTGATGTCCGCGGAACCGATCCAGGTGTCGGAACACCACCGCCAGCTGATGAGCCTGGTCAGCCAGCGCCTCTTGGACGCATTCGGCGCCTCTGAATGGGCGGCTAACCAGGACCCCGTTGATGAGCTCGTGTGCACCTATCTTTCTCAAAACACAAACGACACCAATCGCGATATCGCCTTCCGCGCGCTCAAAGCCCGCTACCCGTCCTGGGAACAGGTGCGCGACGCGAACACCAATGAGCTAATTCAAACCATCCGCGTAGCCGGCCTAGCCAACCAGAAAGGTCCCCGCATCCAGGCCGCCCTCCAGGCTATCACCGAAGCCCGCGGTGAAATCAGTCTCGCCTGGCTCAAGGACCTGACGGTGGAAGAAGCCCGCGATTGGCTGGTCAATCTCAAGGGGGTCGGCCCAAAAACCGCCGCCATT
>JAKOSR010000100.1 GCA_029777225.1 Chloroflexota bacterium | reverse complement strand
CTTCTCCTGGAAAGGGCGGCTGATCCAGCCAGTCAGCAGGGTAGCCCGCAAAACACCCTCCTGGCGTACCAATCCCTTTTTAAGCTGGATCCAGAAAAATACACCTCCAGTCTGGCCTTCACGTTAAAAAGTCAGGGTCAGCTTGCAGAAGCCACGGAGTTGCTGCGTGCGTCAATGCAGCAGTACCCTAATTCCAAATATGCCTCCGACTGGTTGCGCTACCTGGCCGACATATCTGTCGGCCAACAGGATTGGCAGCAGGCCGAACTGACCTACCGCCAGGTGGTCAATGAAAACCCCTCAAATCAGACGGCCTGGAGGAACCTCGGTTTGCTCTATCTCTCTCAGGCAGTCAATAAGCCCCTCCTTGCTGTGGAATGTTTCCAGCAGCTGGTCAAGTTATCTCCAGAAGAGCCCTCAGGATATCGCTATCTTGCCCAGGCCTATGAGCTGGCTGGCGACCCTCAAAAAGCGCTTCTAACCTATCAAAACCTCTTGCTCGTAGCTCCAGACGATCCAACCGCGCTCCAGGCGGTGCAACGCCTCTCAACGCCTATTTCTCCAGCCCCCTGATATGCCCGAAAAATTTTCTTCCGCCTCAAAGCCAAAGGAGTTTGCCCGCCAGATTCCTATGTCCTTTTCGGACTATATCCTGGTTGGCATTGCGGCCTTAAGCGTCTTGCTCTATCTCCTCCTGCTCAATAATCGACCCATCAACCTCCTGGTTGGGGTTCTTTTATTGGCTTGGCTCTTTTATTGGATCAAGTTGGGGCGGCGGGGCAATTCTACGCCTTTGGATGTCCCACTCATCAGTTTGTTAGTCATAGCTGCGTTGGGCTTTTTCTTCACGCCTTTCAAGGATCTCTTTTACCAAAAAATTGCCGGGTTAATCATTGGGGTTTCAGCATACTACCTCATCGTAAATTTTTTCCGCTTCCGTCAGCGCCTGCCCTTGCTAATATTCATGCTGCTCATCCTTGGGTTCGCCATGGCTGTCCTGGGATTGTTTGGTACAGATTGGCCTGTTGGGAATTTTGCTCTGTTCGATCGCGTTTATCAGCGCCTTCCGAACATTTTTGGAATGCTCGGGATTGAAAAAATCAACAAAAACACCATCGGTGGCGCGCTCGCTTTCTTTCCTCCGCTCTTGCTCAGCTTGCTGTGGGATAAAGGCGCCTTCGCTCGTCTAAAATCACATAATGCCCGATGGTCAGCCCTTCCGAGCTCTGGTTACAAACTGTTGGTTTCCTTCGTCCTTGGCCTAGTCCTCCTTGCCCTGCTTCTCACCCAATCGCGCGGAGCTTGGCTGGGGTGCGCTGCGGGAATAGTAGTCCTATGTATCCTGAAAGAGAAACGCTTCCTTTGGCAGTTGCCCCTGCTGCTGATTGCTTTCCTGGTGGTTTTGTATTGGCGCGCCGATGGTCAGGTGCTTCGTTTACTTTCTCTCCTTGATACCAGCCAGGAAGCCACGCTTCCCGGCCGCGTTGAGATTTGGTCCAAAGCCTTCCTCATCCTGCGTGATTATCCGGTAACCGGCATTGGGCTGGGTTCATTTGGCGAGGCTTACAAACTCTACTTTGCCTCCATCTTCCTCCCCTCCTCGGCAGACGTGGTTTTTCATGCCCATAATACCTTCCTCTCCACTGCAGTCGAAATCGGCCTCCCCGGTTTGGGAATGTATGCAATCTTGCTTGGAGGGTTTGCGTCCTTGGCCTGGAAGGCGATTTCCTACAAGAGAACTATCAATCGCGTCCTCGGGCTGGGCATTGCCAGTGGGGTGGTTGCGATCCTGGTTTTTGGGCTGCTCGATGCGTTCACCCTCGGCCGGAACCTCGAAATCCTGTTTTGGATTTTCCTGGGTGTTGCTTCTGCTCTCAACGTGTATGAGGTTGCCTTAAGTTCATCCGAAGCCTCTTTTCGGGCTTTTGAACTGGGAAGTCATTATAAATATTCGGATGCAGAATCTTCAAAGAAAAGGAAAACACAGGAAGTGCTGCTTTTGGTTGCTTGGCTTGTAACCAGCTCCGCCTCGCTTATATTGGCAAACGTGAATATCATCATTGCCTTCTTCCTCGCCGTCATCCTGGGCCTAGTCTTAGGCGCTCATTATGTCTCTGGTCTGGAAAAACCCCATGAAATGGCCTGAATTTCGCGCGCTCACCAGGGCTGATCTGTTTCGCTATGCGGGTCGCGCCTCCTTTCGTGACCATCTTGTCCAGGTTTTACTCGCCCCAGGCTACCGGTACACCTGGTGGATGCGCTTTTGTGCCTTTCTCTCAACCTCAAAGCTGGGTCGGCTACTATTCCCGCTGGCCTGGCTGATCAATCGACGTCAGCAAATCCGCTTTGGAATTGGCATTTCCTACAAAACCCAGGTGGGTCCAGGTCTGTATATCGGGCATGAGGGCGGAATTTTTGTGAGTGAACACGCGGTAATAGGCAAAAACTGCAACCTGTCCCACCAGGTCACCATTGGCGTCAGTCGCCGTGGCGAACGGGCAGGTATTCCCACCGTTGGTGATAATGTGTACATCGGTCCCGGCGCGAAAATGTTTGGGAAGATCGTCATTGGTAACAACGCTGCTATTGGGGCCAATGCAGTGGTTACTCGGGACGTACCTGAAAATGCTGTGGTGGTCGGAATCCCGGCCCGAGTGATTTCCTTTGAAGGTTCCAAAGAGTACATCAACCAGATCTTGGAAAAGATCAATCATTAATTTTCTTTTAATGACAAGCTTTCAAGTTGTATTTTCATTTTGTACACATAATATGTCTAATCAATCATCGGTCGACGAGGAAGTAAGTAAGGGCGCAAGTGATTAAGTACCATTATATTTGGGTAGG
>JAKOSR010000099.1 GCA_029777225.1 Chloroflexota bacterium | reverse complement strand
GTGAGCGGGCTGGATGTCAATATCGTAAAAATAGTCCGCGATATCAAAGCTCTCGCCGCTCAAGAGCAGCGTCCAGCTCGCACCGCCGTTGACACTTCGATACAGGTAACCCACCAGGTTGCTTTTCAGCCTGGTCACAACGTACAAGGTGTTGGGGTTGGCGCAGTCTATTTCGATATCGTAAACAATATGTCCATTTAGCACACCACCGTTGGCAGCAATCCAGTGCTCTCCCGCGTCGCTGGACTTGAAGACACCGCCTTCGTATGTTCCCGCGTAGACTATCAGCGAACTGGTGGGGTGTGTAGCCAGCGACTGAATTTTCAGGTTGGTCAGTCCGGCACTCTTCCGGTACCAGGATACGCCTTTATCGAAGCTTTTATAAATCCCGCTATCAAAACTACCGGCGTAGATGTTGTCATTCTGACCTGGGTCTACAGCCAGGGCTGTGAAGGTTCCACCCAGAGGACCCACCGGCACTGGTCCATCGGGCTTGTTTGTAAATACCATCGGAAGATATACAAAATGGGTGGCTTGCGTGCCTTGCACCGCAGACATGGCTCGCAGTCGCACTGGCGGCTGGGGAGGAAGCGTGTCTATTTTGCTGCCGCGCGCTTCAACACTCGCGGAAGAACCGAAAAGAAAAACTGCCAACGCGGCCAATACGACCAAAACGGAAAGGCTTGGCTTTCGAAAGATCAGTTTTTGGCTTTTCATTGGCTTTCTTCCAGTCATTTTACTGGAGTTCCAATTATTGAAGATGAACGCGTTTCTTACCTTGATTTAGACGGAACGCGGGTGTCAGTTTTGCTGGAGTACAGTGCGCATGGCCTGCACGCATTGCGCCACAGCTTCGTCGTCAATGTCGTGGTGGGTGACCAGGCGGAATTCACATGGGGCTGTATCATTGATTAAGACACCCTGGGACTTCAAATGGGCGATGAAGGCTTCATTGCTCAGCTTGCGTTCACTCGCGACACGAATGAAAACCATGTTCGTGGTGGGCGAGTGCTTGATGAGCTCCACACCAGGGATGGACGAAAGCCCCTCAGCCAATGCCTTGGCGCGTTGGTGGTCTTCAGCAAGGCGGTCCACCATGCTCTCCAGCGCGACGATGCCAGCCGCCGCAAGCACGCCTGCCTGGCGCATCCCGCCCCCAAGCATCTTGCGCAGCCGTCGTGCCTTGTGAATGAATGGTTTGGGGCCGCAGAGCACAGAACCAACTGGCGCGCACAAACCCTTGCTAAGACAAAAAGTGATTGAATCGGCGCTTCTCACCAGGCTGGACGCGGACATCCCAAGCGCGGTGGCGGCGTTGAAAATACGGGCGCCATCCACATGCAGCCACAATCCGTTCATATGCGCAAATTCCGCAGCCTTTTCGGTGTATTCAGCTGAAATGGGGATGCCACCACAAGCGTTTTGGGTATTCTCGATAATTAACATGCGCGAGATGGGTTCGTGTACATCACCTGGCGTGCGTAAAGCCTTCGGCAGGTCTTCCATGTCCAGCGTGCCATCATCCAGGTTGGGAACAGTGTGAATAACCACACCGCCGAGCGCGGATACCCCGCCAGCCTCGTGCAGCATGGTGTGGCCCTGGGTGCCCATGATGGCCTCATCCCCCCTGCCGCAAACCGCCAGAACAGCCGCCAGGTTCCCCATGGTGCCAGAGGTGACGAAAATGGCAGCTTCCTTGCCAAGCATTTGCGCGGCCAGGTTCTCCAATTTGTTAACCGTGGGGTCTTCCCCATACACATCATCGCCAACTTCTGCCCGATACATGGCTTCCCGCATTTCAGCGGTTGGGCGGGTGACGGTGTCGGACCGAAAATCATAATAGCGCATTGTATCTATCCTTTTTCCAAATTTTTAAGTACTTGTTCGAGGTCGCCGGGAAGAGGCGCGGAAAACTCGGTGAACTGGGTCTCTCCTGGCAACATGATTTTTATGCGTGAGGCATGCAGAAAGAACCTGGAGATTGGCAACGAAGGTTTCCGCCGGCCATACACCCTGTCCCCTGTCACCGGGCAGCCCAAAAAGGCCATGTGCACACGGATTTGATGCGTGCGACCCGTCAGGGGGCGCACTTCCAGAAGCGTGTGGTGCCCAAAACCCTTGATGGTATGGTATTCCGTTGTGGCTTTCCTGCCACTACCAGCGTAAGCCACAGCCATGCGCTGCCTGTGCTGCGCGTCGCGGGCTACTGCGGCTTCAATTTTGCCTGTAGGAGTTGGGGGTGCCCCATCCACCAGGGCCAGGTAGGTTTTCTGCGTTTTCCGTGACTTGAATTGCTTTACAAGCCATTCGTAAGCGACCTGGTTGCGGGCTAAAAGCAGAACGCCTGACGTGTCCTTATCCAATCGGTGGACCACACCCGGCCGGGTCGGCTCACCTACCTCACGCATTTCTGGCCAGAGGCCAAGCGCGGTGTTGACCAGGGTCCCACCGGAATGTCCGGCACCAGGATGGACAACCTGCCCTGCCGCCTTGTTAATGACGACGATGCTTTCATCGACGTAGAGCACATCCAGCCCGCCTCGCTCTTCCGCCACTTCTTCATCCGCTGACTCGGATATCACAAATTCAATTTTGTCTCCTGTTTCCAGGTGGTGCGCGGGTTTTTGAACGAGCTGGTCATTCACGCGGGCCATCCCAGCTGAGATGAAGTTTTGTATCTTCGCCCTGGAAAGGGACGGCACCTTTCCCACCAGAAATTTATCCAGGCGGCTCTCATCCTCCGCGTCAAAGATAAAGGATAGAACCCGGTTCATGGTTTCCCGTTCGAGTCTGGGAGTTGCTCTTTCGTGGATGGTTTATCCTCGGAACCAGCGTGTTTCTCCCGGCCTTCCTGCAGGTAAATGGCCAGCAAAAGCAACGCGACCCCCACGGTCACAGAGGAGTCAGCGACGTTAAACACCGGGAATCTGCCTAAAGATAAAAAGTCAGTCACGTATCCCTGCGTAATCCTGTCAACCAGGTTGCCAATCGCGCCCCCCAACTGCATCGCGAGGGCCACTTTGATGAGTACCTCTTTCGTGGCGATGTGCTGGTAGTAATAGACAATGACGATGGAAATCAGGACGGCCAGGATGGCGAGGACAAGATTCGCGTTATGGAACAAGCCAAAAGCCGCGCCGGTGTTCTGCCAATTTACAATCCGGAAAAAAGGCGCTAAAGCAGGGATTGGTTCCAAAGCCTCAGTCCACGACAGGTTTTGCCGGATGAGAAGCTTGGTCCATTGGTCAAACGCAACTATCGCCGCGGCGATGAGGACAAGCAAAAGGTTATGGCCCAGTCTTTTTTTCAAAATTTTTTTCACTTTCCGCCAACAACTTTGCGCAACCCCATCGTAACGGTCTCCTCGTCGAATTGGTCGCTCGCTGAAAAGGCACCTTCCGGCATCTGGCTGTTTTCGAGTTCCAGGCTGAGGGTTTCGGCCATGATGTAATCCTTGTTCTCAAGCACTGCCTCTGTCAACATTGGTGTCCCAAAGAAAGAGACACGGATTCGGTCCGAAATTTCCAACCCGGCATCTTTACGCAACGCCTGGAGCCTGCGCACGAATTCACGCGCGAGGCCCTCCTTGATTAGTTCAGGCGTCAGTGTCGTCACCAGTGCAGCGAGGTAAGCGCCATCCGAAGCGACCGAGTAGCCTTCCTTTGCCTGGGCGTGCACTTCGACCTCATCAGGCTGGATTTCGTAGTACTTGCCATCCACGCTCACCACCAGGTTGAGGCCATCCAGCAGTTTGAGCGCGCTTTCTTGCACTGGTTGCTTTAAAATTTCATCCCGGATGCGTGGAAATAGCCCTTTATACTTCTGCCCCAGCTGCTTGGGCAATGGATTGATTGAATAGGATACAGCCTCGCCGGTCGCGTTGAGCAACCTGACGTGCTTGACGTTCAATTCATCGGCCAGTACATCCTTGAACTGCTCAAAGACCCGCGCGTCCTCCACGCTACCCAGCGCGAAAGCCACTTCGGAGAGCGGTTGACGCACCTTGACGCTGGAAAGATTGCGGGCAGCATGCCCAAGCGAGGCCAGTTTCATCACCAAGTCCATCTGGCTGTTTAGCGACTCATCGATAAAGCTCGGGTCAGCGTGTGGCCATTCGGCAAGATGGACAGAAACGGGAGCTTTGGGGTCAAAGGAGAGCACAAGGTTTTGGTACATTTCTTCGGCCAGGAAAGGCATCGCGGGTGCGAGCAATTTGGCCACTGTGGTCAGGGCCTGGTAGAGGGTTTCATAAGCGGCGGCTTTGTCCGCATCGGACTCGCTCTTCCAGTAGCGCCGGCGGGAGCGCCGCAGGTACCAATTGGAGAGTTGGTCCACAAATTTCTCGATTGGCCGGGTGGCCCCAAGCACGTCATAAGTTTCATACGCCTTGGTCACATCTCTAACCAGGGTGTTCAAAGCTGAGAGCAGCCAGTTATCCAGCGCGTTGAATTGCGGCAAAACCGAGTTATCTGGCGACCACTTGTCCAGGTTGGCGTAGGTCACAAAGAACGAATAGGTGTTCCAGAGGGTCAACGTGAAGTTGCGCACCACTTCGCCTACCAGGTTGAGACTGAACCTGCGTTCATTTCCAGGGGGGCTGGAGGTATACATGTACCAGCGCATCGCGTCCGCGCCGTGTTCGCGGATGACGTCCCATGGGTCCACCACGTTCCCCTTGTGCTTGGACATCTTGAGCCCATCCCCATCCATGATTAGCCCAAGGCAGATGACATTTTTAAATGAAATGCTGTCAAAGACCAACCCACTGATGGCCAGCAGGGAATAGAACCACCCCCGCGTCTGGTCGACTGCTTCGCAGATGAAATCAGCCGGGAATTGGTTTTGGAAGTCTTCCTGGTGTTCAAATGGGTAGTGCCACTGCGCCACTGGCATCGAGCCAGAATCGAACCAAACGTCAATCAATTCCTTCACACGGTGCATTTTGCCCTTGCCACACTTGGGGCAAGTAAAGACGACCTGGTCGATGAATGGCCGGTGGAGGTCCATCGATGACAAATCGGTCCCAGTTAGCTCACCTAGCTGAGCCACGGACCCCATGCACTCCTGGTGGTTGCATTCCGGGCATTCCCAAACAGGCAGTGGCGTTCCCCAATAGCGGTCACGCCCCAGCGCCCAGTCGATGTTGTTTTCCAGCCAGTTGCCAAAGCGTCCATTTTTGATGTGCTCAGGCACCCAGTTGATTTCCTGGTTGAGTTGGACCAGGCGGTCTTTCACCTGGCTGGTCCGGATGAACCAGGTCGGCCTGGCCATGTAGAGCAAACCGGTATCACAGCGCCAGCAGAAGGGATAGGTGTGCGTAATCCGAGCGGATTTGAACATCAAACCGCGTTTCGTGAGCTGATCTACAATGGATGGGTCCGCTTCCTTGACAAACACACCAGCCCAATCCGTGATTTCCTTGCGGAACTTCCCTTCATCGTTAATGGTCATAAGCACCGGAAGGTCGTATTCCTTGGAAACCAACATGTCATCCATGCCAAAGGCGGGGGCAATGTGTACCAGTCCTGTGCCATCACTTGTGGTCACGTATTCAGCGTTGACCACGTAATGCGCGGGTTTGTTGGGAACAATGAAGTTGAAAAGCGGCGTATAGCGCTTTCCTTTCAGCGCTTTGCCCTTGATTATCTTGTGAATCTGGACAGGCTTGCCCTCAAATACCTGTGGAATCAGGTCCTTGGCCAGGATGAGCCGTTCATCGCTGCCATCCTCCTGCGAAACAACGGCGTAATCCACGTCCGGGTGGGCCGCGATGGCCACGTTGCCTGGCAGGGTCCATGGCGTGGTTGTCCAAACCAGGAAGTACGTGTTGGGTTCATCAACCAGTGGAAATCGCACGATGATGGAAGGGTCATCCGCGTCGTTATAGCCTTGGGCGACTTCGTGGTCCGAAAGTGGCGTACCGCAGCGCGGGCAATAGGGCACCACTTTGTAGCCCTGGTACAACAAGCCTTTGTCCCAAATGGATTTCAGCAGCCACCAAACCGTCTCGATGTATTCATTCCTGAAGGTTACATAAGCCCGATCAAAATCCACCCAGTACGCAATCCGCTCGGTGAGCCTTTCCCAATCCTGGATGCGTTCAAACGCGGATTCGCGACAAAGCGCGTTGAATTTTTCAATCCCGTAGGCCTCAATCTGGCTCTTGTTGGTAAAGCCCAGCTTCTTTTCCACTTCGATTTCAACGGGCAGACCATGTGTATCCCAGCCCCCCCGCCTGTCCACGTAATACCCATTCATGGTCTTGTAGCGCGGGAACATATCCTTAAAGGCACGCGCCAGTACATGATGCACACCGGGTTTGCCGTTGGCCGTCGGCGGGCCTTCGAAGACGACGAAAGGCTTTCTATCCCTCCGTTCCTCAGAAGACTTCTTGAAAATATCGTTATTCCGCCAAAAACGGAGAATATTTTCTTCCATCAAAGGGATATTCAGTTTTGGAGAAACAGGTTTCAACATGGAACCTCCAAGCGTGTATCTAGTTTATGTTAATAAAAAACTCATCCCAATGGACAGGGACGAGCATCAACTCGCGGTACCACCCCGCTTCCTGGCCGAAGCCAGGCACTTTCTGGTGAGGCAACCAACACCTTGGCTGCCTGGTGCGTCAATAACGGAACGCGAAACCGGTTGGCTTACTATCCGATGTGGATATGTTCAGCAAACAGCTCAGGAAGGATTTTCAAGCATGCCCATCGCCCCGGCTTTCACCATCCCGGGTTCGCTGCCTCTGGTGGATGTTTTACTCGTTTCCGTCGATGCCAATTAAATTAATATTATCCCATATTCCGGCCAATTCCACAACCGGAATCAGTTTAATAAAAAAGGAACGCT
>JAKOSR010000098.1 GCA_029777225.1 Chloroflexota bacterium | reverse complement strand
GACAATTTGGGTGACAAATTGCTGTGGGTCCTTCACCTGGAAGCTGTAGGTGCCAAAACCCTGCAGCAGGGCAACGCCAAGGCCGACGCCCGGGTTGCGGACGATAATCGGTTGGGGTGTGCCCCATTTGCGGTCCGCGAACTCGCGCATGGACACATAGTAGATTTCCGCGGTGAATGGCGTGCGATCCCCAAACAATTTACCCAGCAGGTTGGTCAGCAAAGGCACGTTGGCGGTGCTGATTGTGTGACGCCCGGGTCCTAGAACATCCAAAGCCCGACCATCCCGGAAGAACACTGCCGCTTGTGATTCACGAACAATTACCTGAGACCCAAAGCGCAGGTCTGCCACACCCGTTTCAGGGAAACGGTGGACAATTTCCTCCGTCATTTCATTGGGGTACTCAACCACATCAAAAATTCTGCCCATTTTTCCTCCTGGTTCAGACTAACTAGTTGGCCGCGATGCCCTTCATGGCATCTGAGCGTTTATTGAAAAGATCCATGCTGTTTTGGCTCTGCGTAATCAAGTTTTTAACCGCTGCAGGCAAGCCATCCGTTCCAAGAGAGGCTTCCACGTTATCCAGCGCGCTGCCAATCACCGTCGACTGTTCGAGCAGGGAGGCATCAAACTGGTAAACCTGGGCCAATTCATCTTCCTTGATTTTTATCGCGTCGAAGAGTCCGGCGTATCCGTAGGAGGCGGTGCGAACGCGGTCGACAAACTGGCGCAGCTTGATGGCAGCGTTTTCCAAATCATCGATGTAGGCCAGGCCACCCTGGGAAATCAAGTCGCGTTGAATTCCCGAAAGGCGTTGATATTGTGCTTCAAATTCGTCCGCGACCTTTTCGCGTAGGATTTTGTCCGACATGCGACGGTCGCCCCGTTCTACGTATCCCTTGAAGCCAGGGATTTTGCCGAGGAGTTTTTTTATGGGATCTTCGTCCCCAACTACCTTATCAAAAATATCGCTCATCTTTCTCCTTTTCGTGTATGGGCTTTTCGTTGTGTTTATCATAACGAAAAGTAATCGCTAATACAACATATTTTCTATGGTTTCGAGAAATTCCCAATTCAAATTATAATTGAATTACTAAAAAATCAGTATTGGAGCGATGAATGCGACCTTCCCCCGGTGGAAAATGGGGTCCAATAGAATATATTCTGATCATCATCGTGATTGCGCTTATCCTGGTCACGTTATTTTCCCTATTTTGGCCCGCTATCCAACTTTTCTACGAAACTACGCTTAAGTGAGCGGGATTGGACACGGCCAGGTACTATCCTCTCCTCGAAAAAATCGACCAGGTCTCCTGGCAAGCGCTGAATTGGTTCTTTCCAACGGCTTGTGTGGGCTGTGGCAAGGAAGGCATTAGTTTTTGCCCGGAGTGCCTGGGCCAGGCCCCCAGGCAGAGCCTTGATGTCTGCGCGTTGTGTGGCGACCCACTCCCCAAGGGGAGAGTCTGCCCGGCGTGCGCCCGCAACAAACCCACTTACCGAGGGCTGCGGGCCTATGGACTTTATGATAGTCTTTTCAAAGAAGCCGTTCACCAGCTAAAGTATCATCGGAACACTGCCCTCGGGTTGCCCATGAGCCAACTGATGTGGCCGATGATTGATACAGCGGGGTGGGTGGTGGACGCCGTGGTGCCAATCCCGTTGGGTGCGGAGAAATTAAGGCAGCGCGGGTATAACCAGGCGCACTTCCTGGCCAGGCCCATCGCGCTGCACTTGCGAAAACCTTACCTACCCAACGTGCTTATCAGGTTGCGGGAGGTGACCACCCAAACCCAGCTGACGGCTGAGCAAAGGGAGGCAAACGTACGTGGGGCCTTCCTGGCGGACCCGAAACTCGTTTTGGGAAAGAAAATTTTGCTTGTGGATGACGTGTTTACAACCGGGGCCACCATGCGGTCGGCCTCGGAGGCGTTAATCCAGGCTGGCGCGGCTGGTGTTTATGCTGCCACCTTCGCGAAAGCGGGTAAAGCCTGAAAACTAATCACGACTGGTTGACAGACGTCTAAGCGTGTATAATTTTTAAAAATCCCCAGGAGGTTCACATGGCACTAAAAATGGATATTTTCAACAAGGACTTGGAACTGACTGACCCTATTCATGATTACGCAGTTAAAAAGGTCGGAAAACTCGGAAAGTTCCTCAATGATATTGATGAATGTAGAGTTGACCTTTCTTACGCGAAAACCGCGAGAAATGCCGCGGACCGCTTTATCGCCCAGGTTACTATTCGCGGAAGAGGGTTCATCCTCCGATCAGAGGAACGGGCCGACACCATCTTCGCCGCGATTGACCTCACCGTTGACAAAATGACCCGCCAGATTGAACGCTTCAAGGGGAAGCATTGGCGTAAACGTGGTGAGGAACCCGCTGAATCCCTCGCGGGACCGGCCGAAGCGGAGACTGAGGAGACAACAGAACCTGTTATCGTAAGACGGAAGAGCTTTGTACTGACGCCGATGGACGAATTGGAGGCCCTTGAACAGCTTCAACTGCTCGGCCACGAGGATTTCTTCGTGTTTTACAACGCTGCGACCTCGAAAATTAACGTCTTGTATCGCCGGCGTGATGGGACATACGGGTTGATTGACCCAATCATTGGTTAAATTTATCAAGCCAATTAAGCAGCCTGGCACGCACCAGGCTGCTTTCGATTAACATTTACGCATCGGAGGATGTATGGATTGCAATGATAATTTGAGCAGAATAGCCGGGAGAAAATGCGAGACTGATTTGGATCGTAAAGCCATTGAGAAAGCCACCAAGGAAATTCTCGTTGCCATCGGTGAAGACCCCAAACGGGATGGCTTACTGAAGACCCCGGACCGTGCTGCGCGGGCTTATGATGAGATTATGAACGGATACCGCACCGATCCGCTGGCGCTCATTAATGGCGCTTTGTTCGACGTGGATTACGACCAAATGGTGGTTGTGAATGACATTGAATTCTACAGCATGTGCGAACACCATATGCTGCCTTTCTTCGGGCATGTGCATGTTGCCTACATTCCCAAAGGAAAAGTTATCGGTCTTTCAAAGATACCCCGGATTGTGGACATGTTTGCGCATAGGTTGCAGGTGCAGGAACGCATGACGCAGCAAATTGCTGATTTTGTAGAGGAGAGCATCCGCCCCGAAGGGGTGGCTGTCGTGGCTGAAGGCAGGCACCTGTGCATGATGATGCGGGGCATACGCAAGCAGGAAGCCAACATGACCACCTCAGCCATGCTGGGTGTGTTTAGAACCCATACGGACACGCGGCTGGAATTTTTGAACCGGATTTCGCAGTAATCAACTGAAATCAGCGCGTGAGCGGGTGATTTCCACTCCAACACGGCTGGTGCGCGCTACAAGCTTGGGTTTTTCCACGCGGATGGTTACCTCGGTAACCGGGTAGGATTCAAGAATCATCCTTGCCAGGTGGGCGGCCAGGGTTTCCACCGTGTGGAAGGCGCAAACAGAAACCTCTGCCAAAACGGCCTTGGCCACCGTGGAGTAGTTGATGGTATCCAGGATGCTGTCGCTCTCACCGGCGGCGTGCAGGTCCGCGGTCAGAGTAAGGTTAATCAGCAGATCTTGCGGTTGGTCACGTTCAGGATGTTTTACGCCGATGATGCCGTTTGCTAATAGGTCAGTGATGATAATTTTGTCCACTTCGAAACCTCTGCGATTGATGCCATAATTTTATCAGGAGAATTCGCCATGAAAATCCTGTGCTTTTCAATTAATCCGCTCTATCCCGAGCTCATCACAGGTGGGGCATCCAAGCATCTCACGCGTCTTTCCCACCACCTGGCGGTAAAGGGGCACGAAGTCACCATCCTGTGCACGGAAGACCCCAAGGGTCAGGCTCCATTTGAGCTGGGACACAACATTCGTGTTGAACCGCTCCTCCATTTTCATCAACCATTTCCCCAGCCCTACGCGATTGCGCCGGGGGAGTTGGCCTTGATTTATGACACCGTCTCCCGCTTCCTTTTTGACGCAGACAGATTTTACATACATGATGGGGAATTATTGCTGCCCAGGAACTTCACCCAGGTGCCGGTCATCACCTCTTTTCGGGATAATATCTATCCCGAATCGGTGCTAGGCTCGTTTCTGACCCAGGCAGATGACATCATCGCGGTTTCAGAGTATTCCGCGGAGGTCCTGAAGGCTAGCGCTGGGCGGATGCTTGCTGGTTTGAGTAAACGTGTGCAAGTCATTCCAAATGGCATTGACCCCGCGGTTTTTTCCCCAGCCGGGACCCAACCCATCCGTGCGAAGCTTGGATTGAGCGACGATGATTGGCCCATCGTGCTTCACCCCCACAGGCCGGAAGCTGGGAAAGGTTTGGCTTCCACGCTGGCTGTGGCTGAGCTCCTGGTGTACAAGTATGGATTTGACCGGCTTAAGGTCCTGGCGCCCAACTGGGTGGAGAGCATGGAAGGCCACCAGGAGGACGCGTTTTACCAGGAAATCCACAGGCAAATTGCCACCCGCGGTTTGAACGACCACGTGCTGCTCCATCCCTGGTTAAGCCAGGCCGAAATGGCCGGTTATTATTCCCTGGGCGATGTAAGCCTGTGCCTTGGCGAATTCGTGGAGGCCTTCGGCAACGTGGCCTACGAGTCCCAGGTATGTGGCACACCGGCCATTGTCAGCCGGTCTGGCACGCACCGTACGCAGTTACCGGATGACCTTATCTTCAAGGTGGACCCGGGCGATATCACCCAGGCTGCCGAGCTTGCGGCGGAAATCATCAAAGGCAGGAAACGGGTCAGCCAGGATGCGCGCGAGGAAATCCTCAGGCGCTTCTCGTTGGAGAAGCAGCTCTTGAGTTATGAATCCATCATTTCAGGATGTGAGAAGCGCGCGCCTTTGGATTACCAGCAACCTGGCTGGCAAAAAGGTGGTTCCTTCAAGCTGGCCCCGTGGTGTTTTATGACCCAGGGAGGCATTTACCATGATTATAAGAATCGTTACTTCACGGCGCGTGACATCGAAGGCCTGGACCAGCTGGTTATGGCCCTCGGTAAGAGCGTGAGCACAGATGGGGAGGAATTGCCTGGTCAACTCCTGGCGCGCTGCCAGGCGGAAAGCCTGGTTGTCCCAGTAGATTAGAGGTTTTCGCCCCCATCCACCTGCAGGATGGCACCTGTCATAAAGTCCTGCGCGAGGATGTGCAAAACATTCTCAGCAATGATTTGCGGGCTGCCCACGCGTTGCAGCGGCACCCGTTTTTCACCCAGGGCTTGCATATCCACATGTTCAAAACCGGCCAGCGGCAGCATGATGCCTGGAGCGACCGCGTTGACCGTGATGCGCGGCGCGAGTTCCAGGGCATACATCCGCGTCATTTCGTTGATGGCGTGCTTGGTTAGCCGGTAGGCAAAGTGGTCGGTCTGATGGCGGAACGTTTTTGCGTCCGAAATGTTGACCACCTTCCCCATCAGGTCTTGGGGCAGTTGCCTTGCAAACGCACGGATTAACAGGATTGGGGCGAACAAATTCAAACGGAATTGGCGTTCCAGCATCTCGGCGGATGTGTCCAGTCCACTGCCTTTCAGATAAACGGCAGCGTTGTTAATCAGGATGTCGTAATGACCGAAAGACGCCTGAACCTGCTGGCTGAGCGTCTCGACAGCCTCCGGGTTCGAAAGGTCAGCGCCAAAGAGGTCTGCGCGTACGCCTGCCTGCCTGGCTAGCAAAGCGACTTCCTGCGCGTCTTCCGCGGAACGGTTGTAGTGCAAGGCCAGGTGGCAACCTTTCTCCGCCAGCGCCAGGGCAATTGCCCGGCCAAGGCGAATACCGCTACCTGTGATGAGGGCCACTTTCCCAGCAAGTTCCATAAGAATCCTCACTTTCCCGGTTGTAAGTACAGCTTCCCTGTGCTCAAAGAGGCAGGAATCAAGTTTCTTTAGATGGTAAAATTTTATCATTCCCTAATCTGGAGAGGACCATGGCAAAACTAAATCTACAAGACGCTTTGAACGCAATCCGTTTCCTTTCAGCAGATGGAGTCCAGGTCGCCAATTCCGGCCATCCAGGCTTACCCATGGGGGCAGCGGCATTGGCATACACCATCTTCATGCGCCACCTGAAGCACAATCCTAAAAACCCACAATGGGAGGACAGGGACCGCTTTGTCCTTTCTGGCGGTCATGGCTCCATGCTGTTGTATACCATGCTTTACCTGACAGGTTATGACGTTTCGCTTGAGGACCTCAAGCAATTCCGCCAGTGGCAGTCCAAAACACCCGGACACCCGGAATACGGCCATACGCCCGGCGTTGAAACCACTACCGGCCCGCTTGGGCAGGGTTTCGCGAATGGGGTCGGCATGGCCATCGCAGAGGCGCATCTCGCCGCTGAATTCAACCAGAAGGGTCATGCGGTTATCGACCACTACACCTACGCCATTGTGACCGATGGTGACCTGATGGAAGGAATCAGCTCCGAAGCTGCCTCCCTGGCCGGTACCTTGAAGCTGGGCAAGCTGATTTATCTTTACGACGACAATCGGATTTCAATTGAAGGCTCGACTGATGTCGCTTTCACCGAGGATAGAGGCGCGCGGTTTGAGGCTTATGGCTGGCATGTACAAAAAGCGGATGGCAATGATGTCGAAGCGATTGACCTGGCCATCAAAAATGCCAAGAGCGATCCGCGACCCTCATTGATTGTCTGCCGAACGACAATTGGCTACGGCCTGCCAAACAAAGCTGGCACAGCCGGCATCCATGGCTCGCCGGCAGGTTGGGATGAGTTAAAGCTGGCAAAGGAAGCCGCGGGTTGGGCGGTGGAACCCCTCTTTTACACGCCCGATCCCGTCCTTGAACATTTCCGAAAGTCCGTTGAATCCGGCCAAAAAGCAGAAGCTGAATGGCAAAAGAATTATGACGCCTACAAGGCAGCCTACCCAGAAAAAGCGGCGGAATTGGACCGCAGGTGGCAGCGTAAATTGCCTGCGGGTTGGGAGAAAAGCCTGCCAGTTTTCGCGGCGGACCCCAAGGGGCTGGCCAGTCGGGCAGCGTCAGGCAAGACAATCAACGCGGTCGCCCCAGCGCTACCCGAGCTCATTGGCGGTTCAGCGGACCTGG
>JAKOSR010000010.1 GCA_029777225.1 Chloroflexota bacterium | reverse complement strand
TTTCAGTAGCCCGGGTCATCGGCGAGCTGAAGAGCGACATCCGCATTCCGTACGGCGTCAATATGCTTTGGGACCCCAGCGCGTCGATTGACGTGGCCATGGCCACCGGTGGGCAATTTGTGCGTGAAATCTTCACAGGTGTCTATAGCAGTGATGTTGGGCTTTGGAATACCGACGCGGGAAAAACAATTCGCCACCAGCACGCCTTCGGTGCTCAGAGCGTCAAGCTATTCTTCAACATCGTCCCAGAGGCGGCCCGCTATATCGGCGAGCGGGATATCGCGGATATTGCCCGGTCCACCATCTTTAATGCCCGGCCGGACGCGTTGTGCGTTTCAGGGCTAACCGCGGGAGCCGAAACTTCATTCCAGACACTTGAGCAGGTTAAAAACGTGGCCAAGGATACACCCGTCTTCGCCAACACAGGTGTGCGCGAGAACAATGTGCAGGACCAGTTGGCCATCGCGGATGGCGCCATTGTGGGCACGGCATTTAAGTACGAAAGTGTCACATGGAACGCGATAGAAGAAGCGCGGGTGGCGAGCTTTATGAGCAAGGTCAGGCAGTTTAGGACTAAATAGTAATCACTTTGACCGTTTCGTAGAGACAGATCTTCAGCATATGGAAGGCAAGCTGTGTGACGTGACAAGGTTTGCGCCCCGTTATATACTTAACGCAGACCTGGACCGGAGGAATCTCATGGACACTCTACAATCCACAAGAAAGCTTCTTACGGCTGTTTGCCTCATGTTGTGCATCTTGTTCCTGGCAGGCTGCAACCTGCCGCCCGTGCTCACCCCGGTGCCTGCCTTGCCGACCGCGACTTCTCCGCAGCCAGCAGCAACCGCGACACCCATCCCACCGACGCCCACGTCTGTGCCTCCGACCGCCACAACCGTCCCGCCAACCCCCACCAACCTGCCGGAACTGCCCGAAAACGCGGCGACGGTCCAGGTGGGTTTTCTGCAGGGGGGCATTTTCTATCTGACTTATGACATCAGCTTGTGGGAAGCCGTGCCTGTGGCTGAGGAACCGGGTGCTTACCGGCTGGTCTCCCTGGTGTTCCCTGGTTGTGAAATGTACCAGCTCCTTGGGCATGGGATGGATCCCAACAAGCATCAGCCCAACCAGTCAACCGAGGTGATTGGCCAAACGACCTTCGCGATTACCGACTGGATTGAGATACCGAGCGGGAAAAGCATCCTGTATAGCTATTTTTGGGGATCCAACCAGGAATACGCCCTGGAAGTGGCTCCAGGTGAGCAGGACCAGGATTGCATCACGCTTTCGCGGCAGGTGGTGGCACTCTCCGAGACCCTGGGGTTTAGCCAGCCGTAGTCCTGTTTTTGTCCTGTAAACTTTGGATTCTCACAGTAAATATTCGTCAGAGCGGCGTATTTTCACGCGCTTTTATGTTAAAATATACGCATGAGTTAAGCCATGCGCGAAATAACGCCTGTTACCCCCCTGCTTTCAGAACAACACGCGGAACACAACGTGGTCAGGAAGGGCGCGCCAATTCCGGTGGATAGCTATGTGGCGCTGGTAAAGCAGGTGGCCAGCCTGGCATATCTTAACAAGGACAGCCTCCTCTTTTACCGCGGGCAGGACAAGGACTACCGCAACAAGGCAGGCACCTCCACCTACTACCCAAGCATCTACCGCAAAGACGTGCTCACCGCCCGCGAAATCAGGGACCGGTTTGAGACGCTTGAAGCTTGCAGTCGCAAGCTGGCCGAAAAGTTCGCGGAACGCCAAATGGAAGGTAAGTCGGATGTGCGCCGTAAGGCGCAGGTGGCCTGGGGGATTCTGCAGCATTACGGCGTGTGCGAAACACCGCTTTTGGACCTCACCCAGTCCCTGCGCGCGGCTTGCACCTTTGCCCAGCTGGACAACCCGGAAGAGCGCGGCATCGTGGCCGTGTTTGGGCTGCCCTACATCACCAATCGCATCACCTTCAACAGCGAACACGACCTGGTGATTGTGCGGCTGCTGTCCATCTGCCCACCGCTGGCGGTTCGCCCTTACTTCCAGGATGGCTACCAGGCTGGGACGATGGATGTCACCCAGGAATACTCCAACAAGTCCGAATTGGATTTCAACAACCGGCTGCTCGGCAAATTTGCCATCCTGAATGACAAGCGTTTTTGGGGTGAGGGATTCAGCGGTATTCCAAAGAAATTGCTTTTCCCCGAGGAAGACCAAATGTCCGCGCTGTGCGATGAAGTTCGCCGAGAAGTAACCTGGGAGAAGAAATCCGTCTTCATGCAGGACGCTGACGCGGCTTAACCCCCAAACTAATTTCTCCTCGAAAGTATAGGTAAATCAGAAAGAGCTGCTGCTCAGGCATGGCTGTGCGCTGGTTTGCGCGTCTTGTGCGTTCTTTCGTTCGCGCTGATGAGCAAAACACCGAGGATGGTCAACAATCCGCCAAACATTTGCGTGAGGTTGAGTTGTTCCCTAAAGAGCCAGAAAGCAAACAGAGCAGTAAAGAGCGGCTCGATGGTCAGGAACATGTTTGCCACGGAGGAAGGGAGGATGACCAACGCGTTGTTGTAAAACCCAAAACCCAAAACGGTGGGCACCAAAGCTAATAAGAACAGGAAGAACCAGCCGGACCATGCCTTGCCCAACCACAGTATTTCGCCGGGTGAAGCTGCCTGGCCGGGGATAAATTTGAGCGGTAGCAGGTTGAAGAGCAGCAGGTAGAAGGCAGCGAACGCGAAGGTATAGAAGGAGGTGGTCCAGGGGTTCAGTCCTCGTTGGGCAGCTTTGCGGCCGAGCAGGGTGTAGATGGCGTAACACAGGCCGGACGCGATGCCAATCAGCAGACCCAGCCCGTTGGTCTGAAATGAAGAGCCTGCCAGGGAAACAAGCGCGCAACCTGCCAGGCTGAGCAGGATAGCCAGGCCTTTGGGAAGCCCCAGGCCCTCCTCCAGCAACCACCAGCCCAGGATGGCCGTGAAAGGTGCTGAGCTGTAAACCAGCACGGTGGCGACGGACGCGCCGTTTTGAACCACGGAGAGCGTCCAGAAAATGTTGAACACGGAAAAAAGCAAGCCATAACCGGCAAGGTAGACCAGGTCCGGGCGGCTGACGCGCAGCAGGGCCTTGCGCGTGGAAAGATAGACCAGCAGAATTAATGCGGCAAAGGCATCCCGCCAAAAAGCGGTGACCAGCGCGGGGAGGCCGTAATGGACCGACAAATGACGGATGATGATGGCGGTTAACGATAGCGCGATGGTCGCGATGACCGCGTAGAGGTATCCGGTTGAAGAATTGGCTTTTTGAGAGAGGTTATCCGAGCGCATCAGGCAAGAAGTATAGCAGACACAGCCCCTGATTAAGCGATACTTACAAGGTCCGCGGGATTTGATATGATTTACGTGCATTGGAGGTCCAGGCATGTCTGACAAACTTACCCCGAAAGTCATCCTTGAGGGCACCCGGCTGACGTTTAAGACGGAAATCGCCTTTGAACTCAACGAACATCCCCGTTTTGTGGGTCCGCGCAAGTACCGCTACCATTCCCCCCTGGTCTCGGCGGAATGGTGCGGATTCACCAATTTCCCCTGGGGGCGGGGTCTCATCAATTTTGAGCCGGCTGAGGAAGCCCTGGCAATGGAGACCTACCAAACCTGGGTTCGGCTATTTGAGCTGCAAAAGTACTACTCCTGGATTGTGGACCGCTTTCACCTTTCCACGCAGATGTACCAGTGGATGACCTATGGCAAGCGGTACGATTTTGGCTGGTTGGAGGAAAGGCTGGTGGCGGTTAATTTTCGCCTGGTGTTCTGCGAGCGCACGCCGGAATCCTTTGCTGCCGCGAGGGAGGAGCGGCTGAAGGTCTCGGGAAATCCGCGCCAGTACGACGACCTGGAGCTATTCAAGCGTGAACAGGAAGTGCTGGAGGGGTTGGTAGCCAAAACCAGGCTGCAGACCCTGCGACTGGACATTTCTGATAACAACATCCAACGGGCGGTTGAAGCCGTGGTGAATTGGATGGACCACACCGGCGGGCTGAGCATGCCTGGCTAAGGTGTCCGCGGTTCGTGTTTTCAGCTGAAGTTGTGTTAAGATGCCTGGGTTCTCCCTAGTGGCGGTCTATTCCCTGGGGTAATTCTTGGGCGCCGGAGCCTTGACCACAATCAACACCAACAGCTCGTCGTGATGGTTCTGGACGTTCATTTTGATGTGATAGGGAATCTTGAGCAGGGTACGCGCGGGGTAATCGTGGTAGTCCTGGTCGTCCAGCGCGATGGAAAGGACACCTTCCACCACAGTCATGTAAACGTTTGAGTTGGAATAGTGCTCGGGCAAGCCCTCGCCTTGATTGAAGCGCATGTAAATATAATCAACATTATCGTCCTGCACCACTTTCTGAATGGTGCGTTCAAGGCTTGTGCTCAACTCAAAGGGTTGTTCAATCATGGCTTTTCTCCGCGTTTTTTTCGAGTATATCACCCAACTTCCTTTTTTCCGTGGTTCGTCGAACCTGCCAACACTTTGGCTTGATTATGTTGCCGGGTGGTAGAATTTTTACCATTCCACGCACGCGGAGGGCAGGCTCATGGGAAAACACATCCGAAATTCCACCAAGGCGGTTATCTTGCGGGATAACGCGGTTTTAGTTATTCGTAAAATGGCCGGGGATGCTGGCTACGCGGTTTTGCCCGGCGGGGGACAAAACAAGGACGAAATCCTCACGGACGCGCTCAAGCGGGAATGCCTGGAGGAAATCGGGTGCGAGGTTAATGTTGGGGAATTGTTGTTCGTGCGCGAGTACCTATCTGACCATCATGAGTTTGCCAACGAAGACCCACACATCCACCAGGTGGAATTCTTTTTTGCCTGCGCTGCCCCCGCGGATTACATTCCCATGCATGGTTCGGCGCCGGACCCGGGCCAGGTGGAGGTGTGCTGGGCCGATGTGGCCGCCTTGGACGCGATTGGCCTCTACCCCAAAGCCCTGAGATCGCTCCTACGCGACCTCTCACAACAGCCACATCCCATCTACCTGGGAGATGTGAACTGACGGAAAAGGCACTGCCAGCTGGGGAAAAAATTACTAGCAGCCTGCCCAATGGCGCGCATCCAAACAACCCTGCCCGGCCGGCAGGTATAATATCCAATCATTCAGAAATTTTCACCCATCATCGGGGAGGTCGAAATGCGTCAGACCCTGCTTACCAACAACCAGCTCCTATTCCTTAGGGAGGAAAAAGAATTCCTCTCCAACGCCCTGGATAACCTCCAGGGGTTGCGCGTCCCCGAGGAGTCGGTTGCCAGTTTACGCAGGGCGATGGAACAGCTGGACGAGCTGTTCCTGGTGGTGGCCGTGGGTGAGTTTAACGCCGGCAAGAGCGCGGTCATCAACGCCTTGCTGGGCGAAAAAGTGCTCTTGGAAGGGGTCACACCCACTACCGCGCGCGTCACGTTGGTGCGCTGGGGGGAGCAAATCGTGGAGCAAGTGGTGGATGACGGGTTTGCCATATTTACTCATCCACTCGCCTTATTACAGGAGCTCAACATTGTGGATTCGCCCGGCACCAATGCCATTAACCGCCAGCATGAACGCCTGACGAACGAATTCGTTCCACGCAGCGACCTAGTATTGTTCATCACCTCCGCTGACCGGCCGATGACGGAGAGCGAGCGCCAATTCCTCCAAAAAATCATCTCGTGGGGCAAAAAGGTGACCCTCATCATCAACAAGGTGGACATCCTCGAAAGCGACCAGGCGGTGAATGAGGTGCGCGCGTTCGTGCAGGAAAACGCCCGAATCATCCTGGGCAGCGACCCTGAAATATTCACCGTATCCGCAAGGCTGGCACAAAAAGCGGCCTTGGTGACCGACCCGGCGGAAGCCAAAAGGCTGAGAACTGTAAGCGGCCTGGAAGCCCTTGAAGAATACATCACGGAGACACTGGATGACCGAGCGCGGCTGGAGCTGAAGCTGCGCAATCCGCTTGGGGTGGCGTCCAACCTGCAGCAGCAGGCCTCCAGCCTGAACACGAGCCAGGTGGAGGATTTGGCTGAAGACAGCCAGCTGGTCACTTCACTGGAAGGCATCATCCAAAACTACGAAAAAGAACTCCACTCCGAGGTGCCCCCCCGCCTGGCCGAGGTTGAGAACGTGCTCAACCAATTTGAATTGCGTGGGCAGGATTTCTTCGATAACACCCTCCGGCTGGCAAACATCGCCAACCTGACCAAGTCCGAGAAGATTAAGGACAAATTCCGCCAGGAAGTGATGGGTGACCTGTCCCTTGAGGTGGAAGAAAAGGTGCGCAACCTGATTGACTGGCTGGTGGATAAGGACCTGAAAGTTTGGTACCAGGTGGCAGGGGCGCTGGAACGACGCCAGGCCCAAAGCCAAAAGCAGATGCCCGCCGGGAGCCAGAGCCCCCAGTCTTCGAAGCGGAAGGAATTGATTGAAGGGGTGGGTGCTGCGATTAAGTCCATCGTCAGCAGCTACGACCGCGAAAAGGAAGCTGAAGAATTGGGCGCCTTCGTCACGGATTCCGTGGCCCAAACAGCCTTGTTTGAGGTCGGGGCGGTGGGGCTAGGGGCCCTGGTGGCCACGGCGCTGTTCTCTTCGGCCATGGATGTCACCGGTATTGTGGCCGCTTCCACGCTGGCCATCCTGGGTTTGTTCGTTATCCCCTACAAGCGTAAGCAGGCCAAAGAGAATTTCAAGGCCAAGATGGACCAGCTACGCCAGAGCCTGATGCAAACGCTCGGCAGCACCTTCACGCGCGAATTTGAAGGTGCGGTGAAGCGGCTGAGGGATAACATTTCCCCTTACACCCAGTATGTTCACAACGAACAGGACCGCATGGCGCGCGAAGGACAAACGCTCAATGAGCTGCAACGGGGCCTTGAGGAAATGCAAACCCGGATTAACAAAATCATCTAGTAGCAATCAAGAAAATTTAAATTACTCCGGTCTCTTTCCCAGCCTGTGAAACAGAGCTTTGTTTCAACCAACCAAACATCGACTGCCCAAGGCTTCCTTCTTTCAAAGGTGGGAGAGTGGGTATGAATTTCAATAATCCCGGGAGTCTATTCCCCGATTATTGCGCGGTTGTGGTCACGGAAATTGAGGACAACCCACCCATATCAAAGGAATTGACAAGGATATGGGGGAGTTAATCGATGGTCTTGAGTTGAATAACGTCTTCCATGGTAACCCGAAACACGCGATTTTCGAGGATGTAAATCCCTTGTGAGCATTGGCCATCCTGAACCAGGGAGAGTATTTCTCCTTCCAGAACAGAAGCAGGCTGTGTCCAGATATCCGGAGGGAGCAACATTTGGCACTGTTGCGCCGTGGGCAGGCTTGGCGCAGTCGCTTCCAACCAGTCGATTATTCGGCTTAGTCCAGCCATCCTGGGGAGATGGAAGGGGCTGAAATTCTCAGAATATGGCGACGGCGCGAGGGTGGGGGTATGTTCGTAGCCTGCCTCAAAAACAGCCTCCACTGGTTCTCCTTCAGGGTTGACGTAACCAAGCAATAATTCAATTCCTTTTTGGCTTTTAGGCCAAACGCCGTATGGCAGGGCAATATAGTTCCTGATGAAGTGGATTAATTCAGGGCATCCAACCTGTTCCAGGTAACCGCGGAGGGCCAGGTCATTTCGGAGCATTTCGGGCTGGATATCCTTGTCCCTGGCGGTGCTGAGGTTGATATGCGTATAGAGGTGGTTGTATACCCTAACATTATGGTCGATGCTCCAGGCAATTGTTTGAGCAAGCGCTTCTTCCCAGCCCTCCCCGAGATACCATCGTCCATTGCGCAATACATTTCCGTAGTACTTGTCACCCAGGTTGGCAAACAGGGCTGCCTGGAAGCCAAAATCGGGATGTTCCTGTGAAAATTTATAGAGGGAGCCTACCGCTGTGAGGGGGGAGGGTTGGCCATCCCCCTCCAAGGCAATTTGATTGGCGAAGATCGCGTCATCAAAAGTCAGGATAAGTGGCCTGCGGCCAGGTGGAACAATTACACGGCCAGCGAGGTAATCGTCAATCGAAATCAGGGTGAAGCCCGCGATATAGAGCCGGTTTACCTCATCCATGAATTCGCCGAGGTATTTCACCATGCCGGAAGTCGGGTCGTAACGGTTTGGCGTGAAGCGGTGGTAGTTGAGGATGGGAATCAACGGGTCTATGGACCACACGGTTGCCATGTATTGGATTTGTTCGTGGGTCGGGTCAATTTCAATGGGCAATGGCGTCTCAACATTGGCTACAACTTGGAAGGTCGGCTCCCACTGTGTCGCTGTGGGGGTGTCTGGGAGGACGAGTAATAAGGTTGGTGATGGTGTGCTAGGGTTGGGAGAAGAGGCGCTTCCACCACACGAGGCCACCAGGAACAGGAAGACCATGGCCAATATGGCACGCTCCAGTGGGCTGGTTACACCGGTAGGATTTTTCCCACCAGGAGTTTTGTGACGAAAGCGCTGCGTGGTCATGGCCCGGTGTCTCCTTATTGCAGCCCCCAGTTCTGTTTGAATGTTTCAAGAAACACGGTCTGTTTCGTTAGCCGGGCCTCCTCGGCCGCGAATGCCAGGATGTGGCTTTCCAAGGCGGAACGTCCGCTGGTGAGGGCATCTGGTTCACCCCGCAGCATGCGAATGAAGGCGCGCGCCAGGCCCGCATCCCCACCGCCGTGGCCGGATTGCTTACGGTCCAACTCGGTGGCGAAGGATTTGCGCCAGAGCAGGAACCCGCGCTGGTCCCATAATTCCAGGTAGCAGACCGCGTGGCTAAACTTGCCCAACAAGGTGGCTTTGGATCCATCCATTCGTATTGTGCGGCCTTCTTCATAGGAATGACCGTGCATGGTCAGGCTCACACTTACGCCGCTTTGGGTGCTCATCAACACTACCTGGTGGTCCACCACATCGTTATCGCAATGGTAAACACAGCGGCCATATGGACCTTCCAGTAGTGCCTGCATGACAGCCTCGTCACTTTTAGGATCGTTGGTAATCACCGACCGTGGCCAGGCATGGAGAGCCCGGCTGAGCGGTTGCCCCGGCAAGAGTTTATCCAGCGTGGGGATGCTGCCTGGAGCGCGCAAAACGGCTTTTCCGAGCCAGCGGATGGAGGGATGCTCGCTGTGCAACAAGGTGTATTTAATGGGGAGCATGTCCCGGTAAATGGCGGGGGCATAAAAGGGGCATTCGAGCGCGGCCGGGCAACCATCCGTGCAGCGCGCTGGCGCGCCGGCCGGGGCGTTTTCAGGGCGGAAATGTAGCAGCGAGCCGGTGGATGCGAGCGAGGTGATGGGCTCCCTCAGGTACCAGGTGAGCAGGTCCAGGTCGTGGCAACATTTGGCCAGCAGCATGGGCGCGGAGTCACGGGTGGACCTCCAGTTGCCGCGCACGTAACTATGCGCCATGTGATAGGCCCCCACATTTTCCCGCCAGGAGAGCGTCACCAATTGCCCCAGGGCGCCAGATTGGATGACTTCGCCCAGCGCTTCAAAAAATTCGGTATAGCGCAAGACGTGGCCAATCATCAGTTTGCGTCCCAGGCGCTCCGCGGTTAAGGTCAGGGCCACGGCGTCCGCCAGGTTTGGGGCGATGGGTTTTTCAAGCAGCATGTCGTACCCCGCTTCCAGCGCGGCCATGCCGGAGGGGTAGTGTGTGGCATCCTGCGTGGCATTGATGACTACGTCCGCGATTTTGCCAGCGGCCAAAGCCTGCTTCCAGGAAGGAAAACACCGCTCTTCGGGAATGTGATGATTGGCCGCGAATTGTTTGCGACGTTCCGGCTGGGTTTCAGCCACGGCGACAAAGCGCAATTCTTGCGGATTTTCAAGCGCGAACCGGCCGTAGGCGTTGGCGCCCCGGTCTCCGGCACCAAGAAGTAAGGCGGTGAGGGGTTGGTTCATGGCGGGTTCTCCTGCTGTAATTTTATCCCCTTCCAGCGGTCAAAATGGCCGGAAACCACCAGAAAGGTTGGCACTCACTTCCCCGGGGTCACAGCACGCCTTACAGCTCACTGGACTTCGGGATAATGGTGATATTATTAAATTGTTAATTGACTATTTAAGGAGAAAAAATGTCAAAATTCGAACGTGAAGTTGAAATCGATGACTCTGTGGAAAAGGTATGGGCGGTCCTGACCGACCCCAACACCTGGCCCAAATGGTTTCCCTATGTGGACAGTGTTTCCAATGTGACCAGCTTCAGTGAAGGCAGCACCTTCAACTGGGAGAGCAATGGCCAGCAGGGAACGGCCACGGTCGTGAACCTTGAGCCCCACAAACGCCTGGAAGTACTCACACAGCTGGGTGATGACAAGGACACGCACGTGTTCACACTCAAATCCAGCGGCGGCTTCTTTGGCCTCGCGGATGATGAAGCCAAGGTTGAGTACAAGCTGGACACAATGACCGCTGGCGGCATCCTGGGTCGTTTCATCGCAGGTGGCAACCCCAAGGATATGCTGCGGGTCAAGAACGCGACCAATGCTTTGCGTAAGGCTGTCGAAAGCCTTTACCCAAAGGCCTAGCCCCAAATAATCATGCCCGGCAGAGGATAACTTCTTCAACCCCGGGATAATAGGAACGTAAAGGAGAATATCATGGGATTAATTGCATCAATCATCGTTGGCTTGATTGCCGGTTTTGTGGCTTCCAAGCTCATGAAAACCAATACCAGCCTGTTCATCGACATGCTGCTCGGCATCGCCGGCAGTATATTGGGCGGTTGGGTTACCAGCCTTCTGCTGGGTGTTGATTTGACCAGCGGCGTAAACCTCACCACGATTATCGTGTCCATCCTGGGCGCGATGCTGGTGATATTCATCTATCGACTGATCAAAAGAAAATAGCTATGTTGGTAGGACTGCCCAGGTTGGCAGACAAATAAACACGAAATATCATATCGGCTCCCGCTGGGAGCCGATATGGGTTAACCTCATGAAGATGGCTACGACAAAGACTGAAGTGGCATATAATCACAATGCATACCTATTCAACCAAACAGGATGGTCATCATGTCAAACAATCCCGAAATAAACGTTCAACGCCGGCGCAAGGGCAGCCGGCCTACCACCCAGGCTGAAAAACCCATCCGGCGGCCAACTCCCGGGTCCTCTGGTGGTACGTCCTCTGGTGGTTTCACCGGAGGGAGCACAGGCGGTGGCGGCTACACGGGTGGTGGCGGAAGCACGAGTGGAGGTGGTTCCTTCACTGGCGGTGGTGGCCTTCCCAATCTCGGTTCCCTGCTTGGCTCTGGTGGCGGCGGCAAACTGGGTTGCGGCGGGATTATCCTGCTGGTGGTTGCCGTTATCATTTTCTTTGTCCTCTCCCGCAGTTGCGGTGGTGATTTGTCCAGCTTGTTGCCCGTAGATACGGGGCAGCAGCCGGCCTACACCGAACCCACCCAAAGCCTCCCCACGCAGGTTTTGGCCACCAGCACGCCCAAGCCAACCAAAGCGCCCGGGGCTGCCACGGCGGCCGGCAACAACTGGCTGGTGATGGTCTACCAGGACGCCGACGACCAGGCCCTCGAGCAGGATATCTACATCGACCTGAACGAGATGGAACGCTCGATGGCCTCTACCGACCAGGTGAAGGTGGTGACGCAGATTGACCGCTTCCGCGGCGGGTTCACAGGCAACACCAACTTCTCCTCCGCCCGCCGGTACCTGATTATGCCAGATGACGACCTTTCGACCGTCAGATCCGACATGGTCATGGACGTTGGCGAGGTCAACATGGCGGATGGCCAAACCCTGGTGGACTTTGTCACCTGGGCGGTCGAAAACTATCCCGCGGACAAATACATGCTCATCATGTCCGACCACGGCATGGGGTGGCCCGGTGGCTGGACGGACCCAGACCCGGCTGGCCGCGACGGTGGCAGCGCACCCCTGGTTTCAGCCTTGCCAAATGACGCGCTCTACCTGAACGAGTTGGACGCGGCACTGGCCAAAATTCAATCCACCACCGCCATCGACAGGTTTGAGCTGATTGGGCTGGACGCCTGCCTGATGAGCCAAATGGAAGTCTATTCCATGCTGCAACCCTACGCGCGTTACGCGGTAGCCTCAGAAGAAACAGAGCCGGGGCTGGGTTGGGCATATTCAGCCTTTCTGAGCCTATTGGTGTACGACCCCAGCACACCCGTGGATCAGGTGGCCGCCAATATCGTGGAAACCTATATTGACCAGGACGAACGCGTCACGGATGAACAGGCGCGCTATGAGTTCCTTCAGCAAAACGGCAATTCGGGCGGGTTCTTCGGCGTCTCTAGGATTAGCGCCGCGCAGCTTGCCGGGCAGCTGGAACAGAGCGTCACGCTGGCAGCGGTGAACCTGGATAAGTTCACGGAACTGCAAAACGCGCTGAATAACTTCCTGTATGGGCTGCAGGGGTTGGACCAGCGTGTTGTCGCCAGTGCGCGCAGCTACGCCCAATCATACACAAGCATCTTTGGCAGCCAGGTGCCGCCTTCATATATTGACCTTGGACACTTTGTATCATTGGTTGCCAAAAAAGCAGGCGATGCGACCACGCGCCAAAACTCCACCGCCGTGCTGCAGGCCCTGCAGGATGTGCTGGTTGCCGAGCGGCATGGGGCCAACAAGCCCGGCTCCACCGGCATTGCTATCTACTTCCCCAACTCGCAGTTGTACGGCTCCGCTGCCACAGGTATGCGGTCGTACACCGTTATCGCCAACACCTTTGTGAAGCAATCCCTCTGGGATGACTTTTTGGCCTACCACTATGCCGGGCGCCAATTCCAGGCACAGGCCGCCGAGCCGATTACCGCTTCGGTCAGCCGCATCCCTGGAAGCGGCAACATCACTATATCCAGCATTCGTGCCTCTGCCAAGACAGTCACCCCTGGCAGCGCTATCAAGCTGAGCGCGGATATCAGTGGTGAAAATATCGGCTATATCTACCTCTTCACCGGGCTGTATGACGAAACGTCCAATAGCATTTACGTGGCAGACACGGATTACCTGGAAAGCCCCCAGACTTCCGAACTCCAGGGGGTGTACTACCCCGAATGGCCGGACGCGTCCACCTTCACGCTCAACTTTGATTTTGAGCCGCTCCTCTTCAGCATCAGCGACGGCTCGCAACAGGTTCTGGCGCTGTTTGACCCGGTCAACTATGGGTCGAGCGCTGAACAGGCCATTTATTCCGTGCGCGGGACGTACACCTTCAGTGCGTCTGGTGAGCAGAGGCTCGCGCGGCTATACTTCAAGGATGGCAACCTGTTCCAGGTGATGGGTTTTAATGGCACGGAGGAAGCCTCTGCTGCCGCGGAAATTACGCCCAGCTTGGGGGATACCTTTACCCCCTCGCGCAAATGGCTGGACCTCGACGCGAATGGTCAGGTGACCGGCGTCTCGTACGACGATGGCGACCCGCTCACCTTTGGTTCCAGCGCCTGGACATGGGAACAGGTCTACGCTCCCCAGGGGCAGTACCTGGTAGGTTTCCTTGTAAGTGACCTGGACGGTAAAATCACGCCGGCCTACACGCAGATTACCGTACAGTAAGAATGCTTGATCGAAAAAGTGCCAGCTGAATAAGCTGGCACTTTTTGATTCAGGCGTGGGAGGCCTGGCGCCGCGATTGAGCATCGGCCTTCGGGTGCGCCGGACGGCATAAGCGTTATAATTACAGAATTAATTTGCCCCTAGGAGCGCGAAGAATGCCACCCATTTCATTAACCGGGATTAAACCCACCGGCAACCCCCACATTGGCAATTACTTTGGCATGTACAAACCTGCCATTGCCCTCACCCAAAAGTACCTCGGCTTGTATTTTGTTGCCGACCTGCATGCCCTCACCACCACGCCGGAGCGCAAGGAACTGCAAGGCCTGATCTACGAAGTGGCGGCTTCATGGCTGGCATTGGGGCTGGACCCCGAAAAGAGCGTCTTTTTCCGACAATCCGACATCCATGAAATCCCAGAGTGCACGTGGATACTCAGTTGCGTTACCCCCAAAGGGCTGCTAAACCGCGCGCACGCCTATAAGGCGGCCGTGGATAAAAACGTGGAAACCGGCCGTGACCCGGACTTTGACGTGAACGCCGGCCTGTTTTATTACCCGGTGCTAATGGCCGCGGACATCCTGCTCTACAACTCCGACGTCGTGCCGGTGGGCCTGGACCAGAAACAACACATCGAAATCACGCGGGATATCGCCGAAAACTTCAACCGCACCTATGGCAAGACTATGAAGGTGCCTGATGGGGTCATTTCTGAAGACGTGCAGTCCATCCCTGGGATAGATGGGCGCAAGATGAGCAAGAGCTATGGGAATACCATCCCGATATTTGCTCCAGAAAAAGAATTGCGCAAGCAAATAATGCGGATTGTCACCGATAGCCGTACTCCCGAGGAACCCAAGGACCCGGACACCTGCAACCTGTACCAGATTTACCGGCATTTTGCTGCGCCCGAGCGTCTTGCTGAAGTGCACCAGCAATACCTGGATGGCGGCCTGGCTTATGGTGCCCTGAAACAGGAGCTGGCGGAGACCATCCTGGCCTACTTTGCCGAGGCTCGCCGGAAATATGGCGAGATGATTAACGACCACGCTTACCTGGACGACCTGTTGGGCCAGGGGGCTGAAAAGGCGCGGGAAATCGCGCGGCCTGTGCTTGCGCGCATACGCAAGGCTGTGGGGCTCACCCGATGAGCAACACCACGCAAGTCGTTGAGGAAGAACGCTTGGAGCACGTGGAAAAAATCGATCCAGTCCTCCGCACGCGGCTCAGCAACCGCGCGGTGGGCTTGACCCTGATATCCAATATTTTCCTGGCCATCATCAAGACAGCAATTGGCATCGTGGGCCATTCGCCGGCCTTGCTCGCCGATGGCATCAACAGCACCTCGGATGTGGTCTACAACATCGTGGTGTCTGTGTTTGTACGCGCGGCCCATAAACCTGCCGACGATGAGCACCCCTACGGCCACACCCAGTTCGAGAGCGTGGGTGCGCTGGTGGTGGGCGCGTTCGTCATCACCACCGCCATCACTATTTTCTGGAACGCGATTAATTCCCTGTTTGATTTTATTAATGGGACCAGCGATTTTTCGGGCAGCATGACCTTCACCATCTACATCGCGCTGTTCACCGTATTGTTGAAAACGCTGCTCTCGGTCTACACCCACAAAGTTGGCGAACGGACCAACAACCCCTCCATCATTGCCCTGGCGCGTGACCACCGGAACGATATTTTTTCAGCATCAGCGGTCGTGATTGGCATCTTCCTCTCCTTGCGCGGGTACTTGTGGGTGGACCCGCTGGCCGGCGCGATTGTGGCGTTGGTCATCCTGCGCACCGGTATTGGCATCTTGCGTGACTCCACCGACGACCTGATGGACACCATCCCTGGCAAGGCGCTGGAAGTCAAGATAACCGAGCTGTTGGCGACTATCCCCGGCGTGGAAGGGATTGACTCCACCCAGGCGCACCGCTTTGGCCAGTATTTGGTCATCAACGTGGCCATCTTCGTGGATGGGAATATCAGCGTGGACGCGGGCGACCGCATCGCGGATGTGGTGGAAAGCCAGCTCATCCAGGAGATTGACTATGTGCGCGCGGTGCACGTGCACTATCATTCTCATGAGCATGCCATTGTCCACCCGGCTGGTGGCTCAGTCGAATAACTGCTTTCGGTTAAGGCCAAAGCGTAACCGCGGCCGACCATTGAACCAGGAGGAAACATGGATAATTTCCAGTTCTATAACCCAACCCGGATTATTTTTGGCAAGGGCACCATCGCAAAGCTTAGCAAACGCGTGCCCAGGAATGCTAGGGTGCTTCTGCTTTACGGCGGTGGGTCAATCAAGCAAAATGGGGTGTACGACCAGGTGATGACGGCGCTCAAAAACCATCATGTGCGCGAATTTGGCGGGATTGAGTCCAACCCGGATTACAGTACGCTGATGAAAGCGGTTCAGCTGGTGCGCAAGAAGGAAATCGACTTCCTCCTGGCCGTCGGTGGGGGTTCGGTGATTGACGGCGCGAAATTTATTTCCCTGGCCGCGCGTTATACCGAAGGCGACCCCTGGGACATCCTCGCCAAAGGCGTGGCGAAGAAGTTGAAAAAAGCCATCCCGCTGGGCGTGGTGCTCACCCTACCGGCCACCGGCAGCGAGATGAACCACAACAGCGTCATTTCCCGCCGTGAAACCGGGGAAAAGCTTTCGTTTGGCAGCGACAAGGTCTTCCCCAAGTTTTCCATCCTGGACCCGGAGACCACCTACTCACTCCCCGAAAAACAGGTCCGCAACGGCCTTGTGGACGCCTTTGTGCATGTGCTTGAACAGTATCTGACTTACCCGGTTGGAGCGGTTGTGCAAGACAGGCAGGCGGAAGCCCTGCTGATGGGCCTGATGGAAATGGCGCCCAAAGCCATGCGTCAGCCGGCGGATTATGACGCCCGCGCCAATTACATGTGGGCTTGCACCAACGCGCTCAACCACCTGATTGGCATGGGCGTACCACAGGACTGGTCCACCCACAGCATTGGGCATGAGCTGACCGCGCTCTATGGGCTGGACCACGCCGAATCCCTTGCGGTGGTTCTCCCGTGGCTGCTATGGCATCAGCGCAGGCAGAAGAAAGCCAAGTTGCTGCAAATGGGTTACCGCGTATTTGAGATTAAATGCCAGAAGTACGATGAACGCATCAACCGCACCCTGGAGGCGCTCTCAGCGTTCTTCCACAGCCTGGGTATGCCTACAACGCTGACCGCGTATGGGATTGACCCCGAGGAAGCTGCCGAAAAGGTGGCACAGCGCTTTGAGCAGCAGGGTTGGGGCAAAGGGGAAAACCACGATATCCAGGCTGCGGACGTGGCCGCCATCCTGCGCTTGAGCCGCTAAGTATCTTCGACAATAGTAAAAACTAAAAAACGGCGTCAGCCGTTTTTTAAATTGGGCCAGAGGCATCCTTCACCCAGCCGCGGTATAAGCTTGCGTGAGCCAGTCAGGGAACTGGCCATTTACCTCTTCCGGCACGGTGCGAAACGCCTTGCACTGGCACATCAAATCTTGGGGCCGGGTGACCGGGTGGTCACTGGCTGGCAAATCACGTCTATTGAGGACTGGCGTCAGGCGCCCCCTTCAGTAGCAAGTAAACTCAGGGTGAACAAACACAGCTCCCTGGATAGGGAGCTGTGTGAATGGCAAGTAAATTGCGCGAAATTGATTAATCCATGCTCACCAGGGTGCCGACCAGCTCTCCGTGCAGTGCGCGGATGAGCGCCTCGGGCTCCCAGAGATTGAGCACGAGGATGGGCATGTCGTTATCCATGCACAGCGAAACCGCGGTGCTGTCCATCACATTCAGGCGCCGGCTTAGGGTTTCCATGTGGGTCAGGCGCTCAAACTTGACCGCGTTCGGGTTGGTTTTGGGGTCACTATCGTAGACGCCGTCCACCTTGGTGGCTTTGATGACCACGTCGGCGTCAATTTCGGTGGCGCGCAGCGCGGCCGCGGTATCAGTGGAGAAATAGGGGTTGCCTGTACCGCCGCCAAAGATGACCACCCGTCCTTTTTCCAGGTGACGCATGGCTCGCCGGCGAATGTACGGCTCGGCTACCGTACGCATCTCGATGGCGGACATGACCCGGGTGACCACCCCCAGCTGTTCCAGGGCGTCCATCAGGGCCAGAGCGTTCATCACCGTGGCCAGCATGCCCATGTAGTCCGCGGTCGCGCGGTCCATGCCGGTGTTCTCGCCAGTGGCTCCGCGCCAAAGGTTGCCCGCGCCAATCACGATGGCCACATCCACCCCCATGGTTTGAACCCGCTGCACCAACTGGGCAATCACCCTGGCCTGGGTGGGGTCTATGCCAAAGCCGCCCGGGCCGGCCAGGGACTCACCGGAGAGTTTCAGCAATATGCGTTTGTAAACCACGGACTGGGTATCTTCGCTCATTGTGCCTCCATCGTTTTAATGATTATATGTCAAAAAAAGAGCCAACACTTGGTTGGCTCTTTTCAAACTATTCTTCCGTCTCCGGTTGCTTGGTGGTCTCGCCCAAAGCCCAGCGGATGAAGCGGCGCACGATGATGCTCTCGCCGAGGGCGGCGACCTTGTCGTTGATGAGGTCGGCCACGGTGCGGGATTCGTCGCGGATGTACTTCTGGTTCAGGAGCACTTTCTCGTCCTTGAACTTCTTCATGTAGCCATCCACAATCTTGGGGATGATGGCTTCCGGCTTGCCTTCGGCGCGCACACGCTCGGTCACACCAGCGGTCTCGGCGGAGATGACTTCGGCGGGGATGTCAGCTTCAGAAACGTATTCGGGGCTGGCGGCGGCAATTTGCAGCGCAATTTCGTGGGCGAGCTCTTTAAAACTCTCGGACTTGCCAACGAAGTCAGTTTCGCTGTTCAATTCCACAACCACCACCAGGCGGCCTTCGGCGTGGATGTAGACTTCCAGGCGGCCTTCAGAGGCAACCCGGTCGGCGCGTTTTTCCGCTTTCTTGAGGCCTTTTTCGCGCAGTTCTTCGAGGGCTTTTTCAAAATCGCCATTGGAATTCTGCAGCGCGGTGCGGCAATCCATGATGCCACAGCCGGTCTTCTCGCGCAGTTCTTTAATCATGTCAATCGTGATTTCCATATAAATTCCTTTTCTTGCTTGGAGCGGGTCCGCTCGGGAACCACCCAACTATTCGGCTTTGGTTTCCTCTTCGGTCGCGGTCTCATCAACAGCGGGTTTTTCGCTCGCGATGCGGGCGCGGGTGGCTTCACCCAACAGGTCCTCATCAGCCAGCTCAATGTCATCCTCGATTTTACGGGAAATGGCAGTGGGGCGCTCTTCAGTGGCAGCTTCTTCTTCCACGTCCTTGCGCATCATCTTGCCTTCAATCACCGCGTCGGCCATGCGGCCAACCAGCAGCTTGATGGCGCGGATGGCGTCGTCGTTGGAGGGGATGACGTAGTCAATTTTGCCGGGGTCACAGTTGGTATCCACCATGGCTACCACGGGGATTTCCTTGACGAAGGCTTCGTGCACGGCGGTGGCTTCGCGTTCGATATCCACGACGAAGACCAAATCAGGTAGGCGCTTCATGTTGCGCAGGCCGCTCAGACGGGAATTCAGCCTGACAACCTCGCGGTTGATGAGCAGGCCTTCCTTCTTGGTGAGAAGGTTGATTTCACCGGTGTCATTCATTTTCTCAAGACGGACCAGCTCAACCAGGCGCTGTTGGATGGTGACCCAGTTGGTGAGTGTGCCGCCCAACCAGCGCTGGTTCACGTAGGGCATGCCACAACGGTCGGCTTCTTCCTGGATGGTTTCCTGGGCCTGGCGCTTGGTGCCGACGAACAGGATGGTGCCACCGGCGGCGATGGTATCGCGCACCTTGTTGAATGCCTCATCCAGCAGCTTGACAGTTTGCTGCAGGTCAATGATGTGGATACCATTGCGTTCCGTAAAGATGTACGGGCGCATGCGGGGATTCCACTTGTTGGTTCGATGTCCAAAATGGACGCCGCTCTCGAGGAGCGCTTTCATAGATACAGCAGGCATGATAACTCCTTTGCGTTATGCCTCCGCCTGGTTTTGCGACCGCTCCGAACCCTTTGATGGGCACGCGGGAGGGTCTGTTCCGAGGCGTGTGTAATGGTTGTCCCTGGCAGTTGCCAGAGCGAACGATAGTATAACATAAATTATGAGGAATCAAGGGCTGGTTTCGTGGTTCTTGGTCACCAAACGTTCCACTTCCCCCGAGACCTCCAATCCTGTGTGTTCCCCGGTGTCATCGAAGATTAGTTCTCCTTTTAGCGTTTCGAGCCGTACACGCACGGAAGCGTTAAGCGTCTCGACCACTCTTTTTCCCATATCCAGTGGGGTCGGGCCTTTGAGAGATCCCCCTTCCGCTCTTTGCGCGGTAATGAATAGGCGATGTGTCCTGTTCCGTAGTACCCAGTCAACCGTTGTCTCTGAGATTTTAAGCCGTTCGATCCGACCACCCGCATAGGTTGTAAATCGGTAAAGCTTTTCGTCGACCCACAAACCCACAATGAACCCCCTGAAGCTGAAGCCCATCCAGGGTACGATGGCCACGGAGGCCGTCAGGCATGTCGCAGGTCGGCTGAAGTGATTGCTCTGCATCCACACCCAACCTGAGGGAAAGCTCTTGCCCCAATCTTTCTCAATGTACCCGTAACCACCCGTGAAATCCATGGCTTTTCCATTCAGCACCAGTTGTCCTTGCAAGATGTGGTTAAGGCTCAATACGCCATGGTAGGTTTCCATGCCTGGTATCCAGGCAAACGGACCCATGACGCCCGGCGAAAACAAACTGACCGGCCAGGGGGTTAATTCACCCAATTGGATGTCACCACTAATCTGGCATTCAGGTTGGTACACCGCCAGATGGATGCGCCTCGCGTTAAAAGTGTTATCTCCTATATGGAAGTTGAACTCCGGGAAGACAGGCTGAAAATCTTCAATGGCAAAATTTGCATACTCGGTGGAGCCGTCAGACCCATCAATGACCTGAATGAACGCGTGCTGCTCCGTTCCCAGGATTACCCCCGGGATGATGGCAAGCTTATGGTGCTCATCCGCGCTGACCATTTTGAAGTACCAACCCTCAAAGAAGGGAGGATGCTGGCGCGTACCATGATAAGTTCCCGGATTCAAAATCGATTTATGGCTCATTGATTATCCCTTTTTACGTTTCGGTTTTGAAAATCCTAATAATAAAGAATATATATATATGGACGATCCAATTTTAACAAAATCCAATTATTTGTGAAACTTCATGAATAACCATAAGCTCTCAGACTCGATATCCTATAAGTACCTTTGCTATCCATTCTTAACAAGATAGACAGAGGGAACCGATGAGCGGAAAACAGTCCAAGTTCTTCTTACTCTGCTCTTGTCGCCTAACTTGTAGATAAGCACGGTTCGCACATGAAAAATTAACCTTACAAAGGCATTGTTTTCAATTGACCATAAAGTGAGTTATTATGAACAAATTAGTACAAAAACGTAATATAATTGATTGTTGTACTATATTGCTGGTAAATCAGAAACAAAAGGAGACTTATGCCAATCAAAACCGTTAGTATTGAAGCTGCTCAAGTGGATGGTTTCAAGATAGAAACCAGGATGAGAGAACATATTGCTTATGTGGATCAGCCAGCCGCAGGAGGCGGTACAAATTCAGGCCCCACCCCCCTCGAGTATTTGTTCATATCTTTAGCGAGCTGTATAATCACCATTGGGCATATCGTGGCCAAACAGCGCCATCTGCCCATCCGAAGAATCGAAGCTCACATTGAAGGTGAATTGGATACCGACGTATTTCTCGGAAAAAACGCTGAAGCTCGTGCGGGATTTACAGGTATTCGGGTGCATACGAAGATAGATGCTGACATGAGCCAGGAAGAGAAAGAAGCTTTCTTGAGGGATGTCGATGCCCGTTGTCCCATTTCGGACAATATCCATAACTTAACACCTATTGAATTTATCGTGGAATAAGACCCAAAAGAAATGGGCACATTCAACGCTACCAATCAGATGACAGCAGAAGAGTTGCTTGGAAAGAAGATTCGAGAATTGCGCACAGGGCGTGGGTTTTCTTTGCGTGCCCTGGCTAAGCTGAGCGGGTTGAATATCAACACCCTTTGCCTGGTGGAAAATGGAAAGTCCTCGCCTTCAGTAAGTACTCTCCAGCAATTGGCGACCGCGTTCAATGTGCCCATGGCGGTCTTTTTTGAAACAGATCGAATTGAAAAAAAGATAATATTTACCCCTTCAGGTGAACGTCCCCAGGCTACTTTTGGGAGCACCCAGATGCAAAACCTGGGGAAGGACTTGGCCGGAAGTGTTGTCCAGCCATTTGTGGTCACATTAATGCCAGGTAAGGGCAGCGGCGATCAAATGATAGTGCACACTGGTCATGAATTTGTTTATTGCCTGACGGGATCGGTTTCCTACTCTATTGAAGGGTCGGAGTATGAATTGAACTCTGGTGACAGTCTTTTATTTGAAGCCCACTTACCCCATTGCTGGAAAAATTCCGGTAATGAAGCAGCCCAGTTGCTATTGGTTTTATTTCCTTCAGATAATCGTGAAGAATTGGGCGGAAGACATTTTTCACCGGAGTTAGAGAGGCAGGATATTAACATGAAAATTGCGATAATCACTGAGGATGGCAAAACCATTAGCCAACATTTTGGGCGTGCTCCTTACTACCTTGTCATGACAATTGAAAATGGAAAAGTCATAAACCAGGAGTTACGCGACAAATTGGGGCATAACCAATTTCACGAACACTCTCACGGGAATGTGAGCCATACGGAAGAACATGGTCGTGACCCTTCTTCCCACGATAAGCACGTCAACATGGCCAAGGCTATCGAGGATTGTGAAGTGCTACTATGTGGTGGGATGGGGATGGGGGCGTATGAAAGCATACGCAGGCTGGGGATTGTGCCAGTTGTTACTGATATTCTTGATATTGAAACTGCAGCCCAAGCATTTATCGACGGGAAACTAATCGATCACACGGAATTGTTGCACTAATTGATGCCCGTGCTCAAGAAGGCAGTATTGGCTTCTTTTTGAGGTCCGTTGGAGCGAAAAAATCAGGTCGAATGAAAAAAAGAAATAAGCTAACCGCCCACCCAACTGAGTGTTTTGCCTGGATGGTCTTAAGCCTTATCTTCGCCAGTGATCTGAAAAACCCCGGTTATCTCACCCCCACCTCCCAAACGTGCACGTGCGCTGGCTCGGGCTCGTTCAGGCTAAGAATTTCGAGCGTCATCTGTTGTGTCATGACCGGTTTTGCTATCTGCAAGGTCAAGGGGTGAACGCTTTCCTGCCCCTCGTCTTGCGCTGTCAGTTGGATGACCTCTGTTCCATCAGCGGGGGTGATCGAGACCTTCAGCTGGGTTGGCGAGTTCCCGAGCCAAACGGAGACAGACGCGACGCTGACCGGCTCTGTAACGCTGAGCTCCAGCGTCAGAGGGTTGGCTTCGAAGCTTCGGATGAGCGTGTTGGTATCCCCATCGAAGGCTGCCGCGATCGTGCCAATATCCAGCTTGGGGTGCGTAACTGTGACCGTTTGGCCAAGCCAGGTCACCGCCTCAGTCTCGGGTTTGCGCCGCTCAGCCAGTTCCTCAGTGAAAATGGCGTCGATGTTGTCCACATAGCTGAGTTTGATGAAATAGAATCCGGGTCTTCCATCAGGCCAGGGTAAGACCCGTACAATTTCCACATCCGTAAACTTGCCGGAGCTGAGCGCCCAATCATACTCATTCGGAGAAAGCACAAAGACCTGTTGCCGGCTGAGGGGTTTTTGATAGAGCGTATACTCCTCGATGGAACCCAACATCAGGGGCACAGGATCCCCCAAAAAATAACGGGCCAAAACGTCCGTGGCATTCGCCCACGAGGGACTCATCTCAATGCTTTCATCCGGGCGGGTATCCAGGTACTCCCGTGAAGCGTCAAACACTTCCTTTGCGCCCCACTGCATGCCATATAGACCATAATCGGGGTACCAAAGTGGACCGCGAACCAAAGCCCACGCGGTCATCCCAACGCTGAATAGCCCCAGGAAGACCAATGTGACCAGGGGTGCGGCATTGCCCCGATGCAACTTTACTTCCAACCAACTGAAAAGGTGTTGCAAGCCCAGGCAGGCCAGTAACGTGGCAGGTACCACCATCACCAGGGCGCGGTTGATTTGCAGGTCCACCAGGGCCGCGCCGGCGGGAGCGCAAAACAAGGCGATGAGTGGCACACGCCAGGCTGGCTGCTTCCAATTCCGGATGGCCAGCGCCAGTCCCAGAAGCATCAGCGGCAGGCTGTAGAGCGGCAGATGCCCCATGCCCTTCATCTGGTGCCGAACCAGGTCTGCGGCGTTGTAGAAAAACCAATACAGCGGATTGAGACCCTTGACATACCTCGCCAGGTACATGCCAAGCTTTTGAACCAGCGGGATGCGGTCCAGCCAATAGGATTGCAGCATCGAGAGGTGCTGCGTGAAGGAATCGCGATTATCCCAGCGGAAAAGCGCGAATGGAAGAGCAAAAACGATTAAGGCCAGGGCACCCACAGCCAGTGAGCGCTTATCCTGCCAGTGATAACGCCAATCCACGATGAGGAACGCCAGCCCACTCAACACCACCACCAGTTCCAGTGGGCTGTAAGTGTAAAAAGCCAGAGCGCCAAACAACAGCGCCAGCGGCAGGGATGTACGGTCTTTAAGTCGGTAGCGCAGGTAAAAGTACAGGAAAACGGCATAAAAGGTGGTGCCGAGCGCGGTCTCGAAGGCTGTACGCGAGTGCAAGAACCAACAGGGAATTGTGGACACCACCCAGGGGGCCAACCACCAACCTTTGACTTTGTAGTAGTCTTTGAGCGCGAAAGTGAGACTGAGCGGCAGTCCGACCGAAAGCAACGCCGGCAGCCCGCGGGTCAGCCATATAGAGCGAGGTAGCCATGCCACCAGCAATTGCAGGTAAACGGACACCGACAGGTTATACTGCCCTCCGTTTTGAAAGAAAACCGGCAACAAGTTGCCCGCCGGCCCATGCAAACCATTATGGAGCAGGTCCGAGGCGGTCAGTGTTTGGATGGCCTCGTCCGAGAAAAAGTAGATGGGGAATTTATCCAGCGCCACCAGGCGGGTGAGCAAGTACAGCGCCAGGCCGCCCGCGAACAGCCACCATTCCCTCCGGGGTGTGTGCGGATCAAGCTGTTTGGGCTTTACTTCCTGTAAAAATCCCATGTCAAAATTATACATGCAGGCTGATTGAGCGGGTGTTGGGGAAGATATTGGGGTTGGTGAAGTATATCGGTCTGTTGTTGCTGGTTTCCCCGCCTGTACGTGGTTGTAGGCTGGACGGGGTGTTTCCGCCCGCTCTGCCAATTAACCCCCTAGTTTGCCGAGGCCCCCTTGGGCAGCACAAGTTCTTCGCCTCAGCGCTGGATCAACGGCAAATATACCCTTTGGGTGTTGCCGCCCATTTCGAACTGGCTCAGGTGGCAGATGGGTACCGTGATTGTGTTTTCCGCCAGATTCCGAACATATTCGCCACAGCTCGCGTCCTCCCATCCCATCCCATTCCAGTAGTACAGCCTCAAGGTTTCTTCTTGGACCAGCGAATCAAGATACTTTATGGTCAATGGGACGCCAGAACTAAACCTGAGCGTCACAGGAGTGCCATCGCTCAGCCGATATCCTTGCAGGACGAAAGCCGGACCGGTTGCCAACTGGTTTCCGCCCAGATCTTGGAGTGGAACATCGGGTAGAATGGCTAACTGGACTGGTTCAATGGTGCTGCCCGCGGGGATGACCATGTTGGCTTGGTTGCCCAGGCTGTCCGTAAAAGCGACAGGCGTATCGCTGCCTGGCGTTACAGTTGAATCCTTTGAAAGCGCGTAAACATACAAATTCTTAATCTGGTTGTAATAGTATCCATTGAGCGTCGGGCGGGTATACACTCTGGAAATCGGCTGGGCAAGGGAAATGTCCAGGCTGTCCTGGAATACGTTGCTCTGAATATCCTCATAACACAACCGCTCGTCTTCCCACAACAGCCCAAGGCAGGCGGATAATTTTATGGAATATTTATCGACAAGAGCTTGCGGTAAGTGTTGACGGTGCGCGTTGGTGCCAATAAGGTAAGGCTGCGCAGAGTTAAAAGGATGCAGGATGTCCATGATCCACCCGCCAATATAGATAGGTAGGTTCCCATTTTGATAGTGATAGGAGTAATCTTCCCCTGATAAAGCCAGCGATTCCACGTGAAATTTCGCGGGGTTAAGTGCCTCTACCCCCGCTTTGATGAGTTCGCACATGAATTGTTGCATTCGCTTTGCTTGATTGTACGCGCAAGTCATGCTAAAGCCGTTGGCGCTGACAGCGCCATCGAAAGCCTGGTTTATCTCCGCCGACGCGCTGGCTGGGTCGTAAGTAAAATGCGGCTGTTCGTCCGAATATCCGATTACGCCTTGTGGGATAAATCCATAGAGCTGTAATGCGTATCCACCAAACGCTTGTGACACGTATTCTTCCCAATTGAAAGCATAGTTAAATGCTTTGCGCACATGAATATCTGTAAAGAAGAGTGTTGGAATGCCGGTTCCCCACGTCCCGCTTCCGATAAAGGGCGAGGTGGGCGGAATGGCATAGTTGAACAGACCGACCCATAAGGTCACGCTTCGGAGTCCATCGTAGACTGAGAGCCTTCCATCAGGGTCGCCAAGGCTCTTTAACCTCCCATCCGCATCATGCCTGGCGAATACTTCAGGCTCAACGACAGTGTAGTATTCAGGGCTGATCGTGGCGAAGTCAATCTCACCACTGATTAACTTATCCGCTGTGTCTTGCGGGCTGATTTCTTGCCTAAAGATAACCTCGTCAAAGGCTGCCAATCCGCTGGGGCCGCCCGGCCAAAGTGGGGTTGTCCGCCAATAAGCGGGATTCTTGACCAATCCGATTTCAACCCCGTCGGTCCAATGGTCGAAACTGAACGGGCCAGTGCCATTCGCGACGCGGGTCAGAGGGTCTTCCGCGGGTTGCATCGCATAGTAATTCTGCCAGGTATCGCACGCTCCATTCCAACCACCTTGCGCGATGACCCACGCTTTACTTAAAATGGATCCCCAGCTGGCTGCGAGTGTGGCCAACAAGGGAGACCAGGGTTGCGCGAGTGTCATGGTCACAGTCCCGGCGTCTTCATCGGCGACGATTTTGGACTTTACGGTTTCGCACGCTTGAAGCAAATCCTCTGACGGATTCAGCTTCAACAGGTCCCGGTCGTCAACAGAAGCATAACCATCAACGATACCGGTGATGTCTGTGATCCCCTTACCCAGGAACGGTTCTGTAAACATTAATTGCGGAGAACCAGTTCCACCCTGGAGAATACCGCGTTGGAAGGTATATGCCACATCCTCTGTGCTGAGCGGTGCACCATTTTGGAAGATGACATCCGGGCGGATGTGAAAGACGTAG
>JAKOSR010000097.1 GCA_029777225.1 Chloroflexota bacterium | reverse complement strand
TGCTTTAGCCATTTGGAATACAGCAGCATCAGGGCTGTGTAAGCGAGGCAAACAAGCCCCAGCCAGGCGGAAAGGTAAAAAGCTGCGGGAAAGGTGACCAGAGCGAGCAAAACCACCAACCCAGTTGCCTGCCCAATGCTTAGTCGGCCGGAGGCGATAGGCCTGAACTTTTTTTGAGGATGCTCACGGTCATTGGTGACATCCATGATGTCGTTGATGGTGTAGGTCATGCCCGAAACCAGGCAAAAGATCACGAACGCGGCGCAAACCCGCAACAGGGGTGTAAAGTGATTGATTTGCCCGTCAAACAAGATTCCCGCGAAAATCACCAGGTTTTTTGTCCATTGACGGGGACGCAACGTCTGGATGGCAGCACTAATCATGAAATTATCTTATCATATTTGAGTGTGTAAAATTCGCGCTCTCCTCGACACGGTGCTGGGTGTGGAGGGGTGCGAAATCGATTATACTGGAGCATCGATGGAAGCAATTCGTAATTTTTGTATTATCGCACACGTGGACCACGGGAAATCCACCCTGGCTGACCGCATGCTCCAAATGACCCACACAATCGCCGACCGGGACATGACCGAGCAAGTCTTGGATTCCATGGACCTTGAACGGGAAAAAGGTGTCACAATCAAGGCCTCCGCGGTTCGGATGATTTACAAAGCTGATGATGGCAAGGAGTACGAGTTCAACCTGATTGATACCCCTGGGCACGTCGACTTTAATTATGAAGTCAGCCGGGCCCTGAACGCCTGCGAAGGGGCGGTTTTGGTCGTGGACGCCACGCAAGGGATTGAGGCGCAAACGCTGGCCAACCTCTACCTCGCGTTGGATGCCAACCTCGTCATCATTCCCGTCATCAACAAGGTGGACCTGCCTTCCGCCAACGTCGAAGAGGTTACAAAGGACCTCATCACCCTGCTTGGCGTGAAGGAAGAAGACATCATCCCCATCAGTGCCAAGACCGGTCTGAACGTTGAGAAGGTGTTGGAGGCAATAAGCAAACGCGTTCCCCCGCCAAAGCGTGATATCGAAAAACCGCTTCGCGCGCTAATCTTCGATTCCCATTATGACTCATACAAGGGTGTTATTGCCTATGTACGCGTGTTTGATGGCCGGGTGACGGCCTCGGACAAGGTGATGATGATGGCCAACAGCGTCAAGGTTATCCCCGTGGAAGTGGGCATTTTCTCGCCCACCCTCCTACCCATCGGACAATTGGAAGCTGGGGACGTCGGCTACATCGCGACAGGCCTAAAGACCGTCACGGAATGCCGGGTGGGCGACACCATCACACTCGCGAACCAACCAGCGCATAATCCCTTGCCTGGATACCGCCAGGCCAAGCCGATGGTGTTCGCCGGCGTTTACCCGGTTGAGGGCGAGGATTATCCAAACTTGAAGGACGCGCTGGAAAAACTCCAACTCAATGACGCGTCACTTACGTATGAGCCGGAATCTTCTGAAGCATTGAACTTCGGGTTTCGCTGTGGCTTCCTGGGCCTTTTTCACATGGACATCATCCAGGAACGTCTGGAACGGGAATACTTCCTGGATGTTATTTTCACGGCTCCTTCGGTTGAATACAAGGTGGATTTGACCGATGGGACCACGGTTGTGATTGATTCGCCGGCGGATTTACCCGACGAGGGTCTTTATAAAGAAATCTATGAGCCCTGGATGTCTCTGGAAATCTTTACGCCAACGGACTACTATGGGGTGGTGATGGAGTTGGTAAAGAAGCGCCGGGGTGTCTACATCAACCAGGAGTATCCGGCGGTTAACCGCGTTCAGCTCAACTTTGAAATTCCGCTTTCCGAGATTATCGTGGACTTCTTTGACATGCTAAAGTCCAGCACGCGGGGTTACGCCTCCATGGATTACCAGTTCCTGGAATATCGGGCTGGCAACCTGGTAAAACTCGAAATCCTCGTAAACGAAGAGCCCGTGGACGCGCTTACGGCAATTGTCCATAAACAGGATGCCTACCATAAGGGTCAGGCCTTGGTGAGTAAACTGAAGGAAATCATCCCATCCCAGCTCTTTGTCATCCCCATCCAGGCTTACAGTGAAGGGCGGGTGATTTCCCGCGCCAACGTGAAAGCGATGCGCAAGGATGTGTTGGCCAAGTGTTATGGTGGCGATATCACCCGCAAGAAAAAACTGCTGGAAAAACAAAAAAGAGGCAAGAAACGCATGAAAATGGTGGGGAGCGTGGAGCTACCCCAGGAAGCGTTCATGGCTATCCTGCGTTTGGAGGATTGATGTCAGCCGAAACGAAAACAACGCGTTTGCCTGGTCTGATGCGTTGGTTGCTTCCCGTGTTGGTCAGCTTGCTGGCTTTTTGGTTTTTGCTTAGAAATTTCGATCCCCAGGGGATCGCGACGTCATTTCAGACAGTTTCCTTGCCTGCGCTGTTGCTCGCCATCCTGCTTTTCTTGGTCGGGTTGAGTTTGCGGGCCTGGTGTTGGAAAATCATGCTTGGCCATGGATTTTCTTATAAAACAGCCTTCCTTGGCTTGAACGCGGGTTACTTGATGAACAATGTCTTGCCCCTGCGCTTGGGAGAATTTGGCAGGGCCATTTTACTTAGCGGCACTGGACCAGACCGCGGATCGTTTGGACAGGTTTTCGCGGCGGTGCTCTCTGAACGTGTTTTGGACATATTCCTTGCGGCTCTTTTTGCCTTGGTGGTGTTACCTCTGCTCGTGGCCAGCGATTCAATTCGCGTGGCCGCGATTGTGGCCTTTTTGCTCGCTCTCGGTTTGATGGTTGCTGCCGGGATTGGCGCGATGCACAAAGACAAGGTCCTCGCCTGGGCGGAGGAAAAAGTCAAATCAAGCAAAGGCTGGCGCTCAAAACTCGTAGCCTTGTTGGGACACCTGCTGAATGGTTTTAGCTTCTTTGCCCAACCCTCCCGTTGGATACCCGCGTTTCTTCTCCTTGTGCTGAGCTGGGTTTGTTCCATGGTCCAGCTGTATATCCTTCAATCGCAGGTCTTACAGCATATGGCCTGGTGGTGGCCGGTATTGGTTGTTTCAGCAGGGGCCTTTATCAACGCCCTCCCATCCGCGCCTGCCGGCATTGGCGTGTTTGAAGCCGCCACAGTCGGGGCTTACGCCTTGATCGGCGTTGGCCAATCGCCTGCGTTGGTTTTGGCGATTATTCTGCATATCATCCAATTTGTCATTCCGGGTTTGTTTGGCCTTGTGGGGATTACACTGTTGGGGAATAGCCTTACGGCACTGTTTCGCAAAAGCCTAAACTTGAAAGACGGGCAGGAGCAGCAGCAATGAAAATCTTGCTCAGCCTGACCTACTTTGAGCCTTACCATTCCGGCCTATCCGTATACGCCTACCGCCTGGCCCAGGGCCTGAGCGAGTTGGGGCACGAGGTCACCGTGCTAACCTCGCAGTATCAGACCAACCTCCTGGAAGAGGAACATCTTGGGGCTGTCAGGGTGGTGCGGGTACCGGTTGGGCTGAAACTCTCCAAAGGCGTCATCATGCCCCGGCTGCGGGATGTTGCTTTGCCGCTGATTCAATGGGCAGATGTGGTCAACCTGCATTTGCCCCAGTTCGAATCCTACTGGCTTAGCGCGTACTGTCGGCGACTGCACAAACCCCTGGTGGTGACGTATCACTGTGATTTGGTCATGCAGGGAGGACTACTTAAACGTTTCGCCGGCTGGGGAACCCAGTTATTACAAAACAGGCCGCTTAACATCGCGGACCGAATTGTTCAGAATTCGTTGGATTATGCCCAAAATTCGCCGGCGCTCAGGCCACGGATGGCAAAAGTTGTTGCCGTCCCACCGCCGGTTATTGCGCAAAAGTCCGACCCGGAGGTGGTGGCGCGGTTCAAGCATAAACATGCCATCCAGCCAGACCACCGTGTTTTGGGCATGGCGGGAAGGGTGGCAACAGAAAAAGGCGTGGAGTATTTGCTTGAAGCCTTCCCAAAGATCCTGCGCAAGTTCCCTAAAGCGCGGATACTTCACGCGGGGGCCTGGCAAAGCGTCATCGGTGAAGAGGCCTACCAGGAACGCGTTGAACGCATGGCAAAGCCTTTTGGTGGTAAGTTTGAAAAGCTTGGCTTTCTTGACGATGACGAATTCTCGGCCTTTTTTGCCGCCTGTGACCTGTTGGTTTTTTCTAGCTTGAACGCCACCGAATCCTTCGGCATCGTGCAGGTTGAAGCAATGGCCCAGGAGACCCCGATTGTGGCCACCAATTTGCCCGGGGTGCGGCAGCCAGTATTGCAAACAACCTTTGGATGCCTGGTTCCACCCAGGGATGGCCCCGCGCTGGCTAATGCCATCTGCGCGATGCTGGAAAAACCTCCTGCCATCCCGGCAGGGCTCTCTGCCTACCTCGCGCAATTTATCCAGGCGAACGTGGCAAGACAATACGAAACACTTATTAATTCATTGATTAGATTATGAAAAAACTGTCAACGGAACAAATCGAACAAATTTGTGAATCTCACCTTTTCAGCCTTCCCTATTTCAGGGGCATGCTGCGAGCTGTCGAAAACAGCCTGGTGGAAAGCGTGGACCTGCCAGAAAAGTTGCTGGATGTTGGCGCGGGCGATGGCCACTTTGCCCAGGCCGCCCTCAAGGGGAAGACGCTCCTGGGGATTGATCCCTGGCTGAGCCCAATGCTGGAAGCGAAATCCCGTGGAGCTTACGGGTTGTTGGTACAGGCCGATGGGAAAGCGTTGCCTCTGCCAGATGGGTGCTTACCAGGCGCTCTCAGCAACTCGGTGCTTGAGCACATCCCGGGCGTCCAGGGGGTTCTCAACGAGGTGGGGCGGGTGCTTGAACCGGGCGGTATTTTTGTGTTTACGGTCCCAAACCAGCGCTTCCGCACCCAGTTGTGGGGGATGTCGTTTGTTAACAAGCTTGGCCTTAAAAAAATGGCCGCTGTTTATGAAAAGTTTTTCAATAAAATCTCGCGGCATGTGAACCTTGATGAACCTGAAACCTGGCTGCAGCGGTTACGTGCTGCCGGTTTTTCGCAGGTGGAATACCACAATTATTTCCCTGTTTGGGCGATGCGGATGTTGGAGCGCGGCCACGCGGCCGGCCTCCCCAACCTTCTCTGGAAAAAACTGTTTAACCGCTGGGTACTGTTCCCGTCGCGAAAAAATCCATTCCTACGTTTTAACCGCGTGCTGGCTCTCGTGAAGTATCCGCTTGACGAAGAAGGAACGTGCACTTTCTTTATCGCGAGGAGGAACGCGTGAGGTTCTTTACTAAATGGGGTTATTACTTGTGGTCCATTCTTGAGCTCTTGTGGGGTGTGCGCAATCGACGTACACTCCTGGGAATCTTTTTCAGCAAACCTTCCCAGGAATTGAAATGGTTGGACTTACGGGCGAGCGGCCTGATGGTAGCCGTGCGGAGCCGGATGGATGTTTGGTCCATGAAGGAAGCGCTGATTGACCAGTTTTATGAACGCTGGGGCTGCCCGATCGAGCCGGACTGGACTGTGGTTGACATCGGAGCTGCCATCGGTGAATTTACGCTGATAGCTGCGCTGGAAGCCAGCCAGGGGCGTGTTTTGGCCTTCGAACCCAACCCGGGATCCGTGGATATCCTGCGGCAGAACCTGAGAGCGAACAACATCAATAATGTGACCGTATTTCATGTAGGCGTGTGGGACAAGCCGGGTGAAATCGGGCTTGACCTTACCCAGGGGGAACCCCTGCAGGCGCAAAGCCTGCAGAGCGCGCACAATTCGAACGAAATTGCCATTCCCGTAATCTCACTGGATGAGTTGGTACGCGTACAAGCGGAAGGTCACGTGGACTTGCTAAAACTTGACTGTGAGGGTGCTGAGTACGCCATCCTGATGGCAGCACAAGCGGATACGCTTGGCCAGATAGACCGGATTGTCATGGAATATCATGAGCTCGATGATGTGCGCAGTTACCGAAAGCTCACCCCATTCCTGGAAAAGGCGGGGTATACAGTCACCCGGCATGCCAATCCGGTGCATGAAAATATTGGGTATCTGTTCGCGAAACGCGTTGCTTGTTGAAGCAAGTATCATCGCGGTGTGAACGTAGGAATTCAAGATGACAAACCCGCCTGACGATAAAGAATTGACCGTGCTGGACTACGTCCGGGCGCTCTTTTCGTTTGAGCGTGGCGCAGGCAGTCCTATGACCGACCAAAATGGGCATCAGCTTGCGATTGAAGGCTCACAGGGGGAGGCCCAGGCAGGCGTGGAGAGCCGGCCCAAGGGACCCGTGCTGCTCCTATTCGCGCTTGGGTTGATAACCGCCGGCCAAAGCGTTTTGAGCCTTGGCGATAGGGCTGCTGTCTGGATTGGTGTGGTCTTTTTCATCGCGGGCGGTTATCTCATTTTGGCCGCGTGGAAAAGAAAGGAACTTTCACCCATCATACCGGAAGTTGTTAGACAGCAGCCGTTGGGCAATACTTTCCAGATCCTCTGGTTGGTACCCGGTGCGCTGTTCGCCATCCTGGCGTTTTTAGCATTATCCAGTGGAACTTGGACCCTTCCAGGTTTGTTGGCCTGGCTCCTCAGCCTCGTCTGTGTTCTTCAAACCATTCGTTCGACCCGGCGACCTGCCAGGCCAGGTTTCACGCCTCTGTTCAGGCGCGCCTGGCAGGCGATGATGCTCGATAAACCTTTTTTGGTTGGTACGTTATTGGTCATTGCAGTCGTCCTGGTGTTCCAATTCTCAAGCCTCCTGTCAACCCCTCCGGAAATGATTAGCGCGCAAGCTGAGCATTTTTATTCGGTTCTTGAAGTCAGGGATGGCAGTTTTCCGCTGGTTTTCCCCCGCAACGTGGTGCTGGAACCGCTCAGCTATTACTGGGCAGCTTTTTGGACCAGTTTTGGCACGGGTGAACTCACCTTCGTGGCCCTTAAAGCTGCATATGCGCTCTCCGCATTAATCGCGGTGTTCTTTGGCTTCAAAATCGGGCAGTTACTTTATAGTAAATGGGTTGGGTTGGCCGCCGCCGGTTTGATGGGGGTTGGGCTTTGGCCAATATTGCAAAGCCGGGCTGTCCTGGGTGGGGGTATGGTGCTGGCCCTGCTCACAGCCGTGCTGTATTACCTGCTGAACGCTTTGGTATCTTCCAAACCAAAGCTTTTCCTTGTTGCTGGCATCCTGACCGGGCTGGGCATCATGGCCAACAAGGCCCTGCTGATGCTGCCGCTGACAAATATCTTGATTTTTGTAATCTGGGCCTTGCGTGAGGATTCTGCTGAACAAAGAAAAAGCAATATACCCGCCTTTGGCATGGGTGCCATCGCGGGAATTTTCACGTTGGTTCCGCTCCTGCGTGCGATAACGTTCAACCCAGCCTCTTACTTCGCGGAAATCGTCTCGAGGGCCACGAATGCCGAGGTGGCGATTAACGGTAACCCGCTGCTTGTTTTTCTAAATAATTGGCTTTCCTCGCTGGGGATTGTCAATTGGTTCAATAGAAGTAGCTGGGTGGACGGCATTCCCTCCCGGGGCGCGGTGGATGGCCTTACCGCGGTATTTTTTATCGTCGGGCTGGTCTTCATGCTTGGTCAGTACCGCAAGACCAAAAGATGGCTGGACTTAGTCCTCATCCTGTTGTTTCCGCTCTTCCTGGTCCCATCCGCCATGGCACTCGCCTTCCCAAACGAGGTTCCATCCCTCTCCAGGGCGCTTGGTACCGCTTTCCCGACCTTTATGATTGCCGCAATCGGGTTGACAGGTACCATCTCGGCCATCACGCAAGCGCGTGGTTATTCGGGACGAATCCTGGCAATCGTTCTCGCCGTGTTCGTCGGTGGCCTGATCGCGTTTCAGAACCATGGTTTGATTTTTGGTGAATATGTATCCAATTACACCGCCTCGTCCTGGAATACCAGGGAGATGGGGCAGGTGATTCAAAACTTCCGTAAAGGTTATGGAACAGACGCGCAGGTTTGGTTGATGGGGTATCCTTATTGGGTGGACGCGCGGGTTGTCGCGATTGAAGCAGGAGATCCCCGGGCTGATATTGCCCTGACCGCGGAGCAAGTCCAGGAAAAAAGCGCTTCCACATCGGCGCAGCTTTTCATCGTCAAACCTGAAGACCAAGCCGTGCTGGCCATTTTGCAGCAGGTATTTCCGAATGGCGTTTCAACAACGTATCAGAGCACAAGACAGGATAGAAATTTTATTCTGTACATCATACCGGGCACATAACTTATGCAGCAAAACCAACCAGTCAAATTACCTCCCAGCCAGCCAGCGCAAAAATGGCTGACCCTCCTGACGATATTCTTACTCGTCCTTGTTCTCTCAGCGGGCGTGTATTTCAGGATAGTGGGTATCGACTGGGATGAGGGACGACATTTACATCCTGATGAGCGCTTCCTCTCCATGGTATTGAATGCCATTGAGCCGGTCCAAAACGTGAAAGAATATTTCAACACTGCGACCTCGAGCCTGAATCCGGGCAATCGCGGATTCAATTTCTTTGTCTACGGCACCCTGCCAATTTTTATTATCCGCTACGTTGGTGAATGGGTGGGGCAGACGGGCTATGACCCTATCACGATTGTGGGCCGGCAGCTTTCGGTTTTGGCCGAAGTGCTGACCATTTTGCTGGTTTTCCTGGTTGGGTTGCGTCTCTACAACCGCTGGATTGGCTTGTTGGCCGCGGCTTTTTATAGTGCTGCGGTGCTGCCCATACAACAGGCGCATTTTATGACGGTGGACACCTTCACCAGCATGTTCGGCATGCTGACCGTCCTCGCTGCAGTGATAATTGCCCAGCACCAGCCCTCGCTTCAAAACCTTGCGCCAGGTGAACGGTACAAGATACGGTTTGGGGACGTCTGGCCATACCTGTTATTTGGTTTGGGCTTGGGCATGGCCACAGCTTCAAAGGTTATTGCCGCCAGCCTGGCACTTCTGCTCCCACTTGTGGAAATTGTCCGGTATATCAAAACGCCCCGAGAACTGAGGGCAGAGCAATTCAGCTTCCTTTGGAAGATGGTGGTGCTCGCGGCGTTTGTGAGCCTGGTCACTTTCCGAATTGGGCAGCCATACACCTTCACCGGGCCTGGTATTTTTAATATTGGGATAAACCAGGAATGGCTCGCGGGGATGAAAAGCCTGCAGGCGCAAAGCTCGGGCGCGGTGGACTTTCCGCCGGCCCTGCAATGGGCACGCCGTCCCTACACCTTTTCAATTAAGAACCTGGTCTTGTGGGGCCTGGGGATTGGGCTCGGCCTTTCGGCAATCTCGGGATTCGTGGCGATGGGCTGGCAGGTTTGGCGCAAGAAGCAATACCAGCATCTTCCCCTATGGGCTTGGACAGGGTTCTTCTTTCTCTGGCAGTCCGTCTCCTGGGTGAAGGCGATGCGGTACCAGTTGTTGATATATCCCTTGTTGGCGCTGATTGCCGGCTGGGGATTTTGGCAGCTCATCACGCGTGACCACCCAATGGCGTTGAGAAAGTGGCAAGTCCCGGCCAGGTTGACCCGGGCACTTGGTGTGGTTTTGGCCATGGTTGCAATTGTTTCAACAGGGCTATGGGCTTTTGCCTTCACCAGGATTTACACACGGCCGCACTCCAGGATTTCGACCACCGACTGGATTTACGACAACGTGAAGGGTCCGGTAAACCTGGTTGAACAGACCGAGGAAGGTGGGATATTCCAGCAATTGCCCTACCGCAGCAATGATTTTCTCAACCCGGGCGATACATATGCCTTCAGTTTTACCAGCCCCGCGGATGGTACCCTGACCCAATTCAGCCTTCCCTCGGCCACCGATTTGACTCAGAGCGGCCAGGAAATCCTATTCAACGCGGAGGTAAACGTTCCTGAAAGGCCCTTGGTTACCGATTCCCTGCCTGCTATTGCGCAACTCCCGGAACCCGCCACAATGCCCTCAAACGCGAATTTGCTCGTGTTCAGCTTTAATCCGCCGGTTGAGGTGAAAAATGGGCAGGTTTATGTCATCACGATCAGCCACAATTCGCCGACCGCCCAAGTGTATCTATCTGGTGTGCCGACTGCCACCATCCAGGGCCTGGATGGAAATGAGCAGACGGTCTTCCTGCCAAAAATCGTTGAGACCATCCGGCCAAATCACATCTATAGCATGGAAGTGGGTGTACTCAAGGCCGGGACCATCAACCAGGTTGAGTTGCCTTACCTGGTGGACCTGGCACAGGACCCCAATGAAAAAACCCTGATGGTCAGCCTTTTGCCGGTCGGGATGGATGTGGCTTCAACCGCCACCGGTCAGATTACTGGCGTTTTCACGGATTTGGGCACGGGCAAAGGCGTTTCGTACGTCATTG
>JAKOSR010000096.1 GCA_029777225.1 Chloroflexota bacterium | reverse complement strand
TCCGGGACCTACCCGCCCTTCCTTGCTAAAAATGGCGGCCTCAATTCCGGTTTCATGCTGCTGCAATACACTGCCGCGGCCCTGGCATCCGATAACAAAACCCTGGCCCACCCGGCCAGCCTGGACTCCATCCCCTCTTCAGGCAACGTGGAAGATCATGTCTCCATGGGCGCGAATGCGGCGCTGCACTGCCGCGGTGTGCTGGAAAACGTGAACACCATTGTCTCGATAGAACTGATGTGCGCGGCTCAGGCTATGGACTTCCGCCTGGAAGCAGAACCCCTACTAAAAATGGGGGTCGGCACGAGCCAGGCGTACGCCTTGGTTCGTAAGGTTGTGCCGTTTTTTGAGCACGACGATTTCTATCAGCCCAAGCTGCTTGAACTCATCGAACTTTCCAGGAAAGGTGTTTTTGCGGAGCTGGCTGGCTTGTAATAAGACAAAACCTGTTTATTCCCACACTCCGGCAATGCGCTCTCCGCAATTGGGGCAGGTACCTTGCCGGAGGTTGTTTTCCAGCAGCGCGAGCCCGCTTCGGCGCAGCAGCAGCGTGGAGCATTTGGGGCAATGGGTATCTGAATAGCCACGCGTATTACCAGCGTACACATACCGCAGCCCGGCTTCCGCCCCGATTTCCATCGCCTGCCTGATGGTCGCGTCAGGCGTGGGCGGTGTTTCCAGGTATTGATACTGCGGGTAAAACCGGCTGACATGCCAGGGGGTATCCACGCCCAGCTCATTCGCGATGAAACTGGTCAATTCTTTAAGTTGCGCGGGGTCATCATTGACACCCGGAACAACCAGGGTCGTGATTTCCAGCCAAACCCCGGCCTGCTTCATGCGCTTGCAGGAATCGAGCACCGGTTTTAACCGACCGCCCATATATTGCCTGTAAGCCTGGTCTGAAAAGGCCTTGATGTCCACATTGGCCGCGTCGAGCCAGGGCAGGTAAAGCGCGAGCATCTCCCCGGACATGAATCCATTGGTAACGTACACGTTTTTTATGCCATTTTCATGCGCCAGTTTCGAACCTTCCAGCGTGTATTCAAAAAAAACGGTCGGTTCGGTGTAGGTGTACGATATACTCTTGCAGCCCGATCGGAGGGCGTTCCGCACCACCTCCGTTGCCGGGGTGTAGGCGAGCCTGGCCGGGTTGTTTTGCGCGTTTGCTTGGGAAATGTCCCAATTCTGGCACCATTGGCAGCGGAAATTGCAGCCTGGCGCGGCAATGGAAAACGAGGAACTGCCCGGCAGAAAGTGATTGAGTGGTTTTTTCTCAATCGGGTCTACGTGCGCGGCTATTAGCCGGCCGAAATTTCTCGTGTAAAGCTGTCCTTGCCGGTTCACCCGCTCACCACACAGCCCATACTGGTCCTCAGCGAGTTCGCAGTGATGCGCGCAGAGATTGCACCGCACCCGGTTTTCGCTTAACACCCCTGCCAGCAAGGCTTTGTGTTCAATATCAAAATTCACGGTACACTTACCTCTGATATCGATTTTAGCACGAAGGAAACATGCGAGTAGGATTCGTCCAGTTCAGCCCGGCCCGGTATGCCGTCCAGGCCAACATCGAAAAAATCCAAGCCTTGCTGGATGGCATGGATTTTGACCTGGTGGTCCTGCCGGAGCTGGCCAACAGTGGCTACCTGCACGATGACCCTGCCGCCCTGCGTGGCGTCAGCGAAAAAGCGGATGGAAGCGGTCCTTTCCTTGGCGCGCTGACCAAAATCGCGAAGGAGCACCGCGCCTGCCTGGTGACTGGCTTCTCAGAAATCTCGGGTGAGCGCCTCTGCAATAGCGCGGCTGCCCTCTCGCCAACAGGAATTCTCCAGGTCTATCGTAAAACCCATCTCTTCAGCACGGAAAAGCTGCTTTTCGCCCCCGGTGATACCGGCTTCCATGTCTTTTCTTTCCGAGAGGTGTGTATTGGCATGCTAATTTGCTTTGACTGGATATTCCCGGAGGCAGCCAGGACTTTGAGCCTGAAAGGCGCGCAACTCCTTGCCCATCCCGCCAACCTTGTTTTGCCCTGGTGCCAGGGCGCCATGCTCACCCGCTCCCTCGAAAACGCGGTCTTCACGATCACTGCCAACCGCGTGGGTGAGGAAAGCGGACAGGGTCAAACCCTGCGCTTCACCGGTCGCTCCCAGGTGACGGACCCCACAGGCATGTGCCTGGCCCAGGCGGGTGAGGAAGAAACAACCATCAAAATTGTGGAGATCAACCCCAGGCGCGCCCTCAACAAACAACTTGGCCCGGGAAATGACCTGTTTGCGGACCGCCAGCCTCGATTTTATCAACTGTAAACAGGTGTATAGAGAAGCAGGCTGCCCAGTGGCAGCCTGCTTTTGTTTCACTAATATGGGATGTTACGCGCCGTACTTCACCAGCCGGCCGGCGTGTCCGAGGGCAAATGGCATCAGGTCGGTGGCGTCAAAGCGGGGACCCAGGCTGCCCGCGACGCATGCCCGCTCCCCAAAGCTGGCAATCCCGTCTGGCCGGCAATCCTTGGCGTACAGCAACGTGGGCACCGGGTGCCAGGAGTGGGATTTCAGCTTGGCCGGCGTGGAGTGGTCCCCGGTGATAATCAGGGTATCCGGGTTCAAGGCCAGGATGCGCGGCAGAAGCTGATCGACCTCTTCGATGATGTGGACCTTTCCCTCAAAATTGCCGTCTTCGCCGTAGCTGTCAGTTTTCTTGATGTGCACAAAAAAGAAATCATACTTATCCCAATTTTGTTCCAACATGGTGATTTCTTCTTCCATCGAAGCAGCCGGTGGCATCACGGTCATGCCGACCACCTTTGAGACGCCGCGGTACATCGGGTACATCGCGATGGCCAGAGCGTTCACGCCCCAAACATCATTGAAGCGTGGCCATTTTGGCATTTCGGCAAAACCCCGCAGCACAAAGGAATTGGCCGGGTGTTCCGCAGCCAAAATTGCGTTACCCTGGCGTACAAATTCCCGGATGATTTCAGCGGTTCGCTCGGCTTCCGGCGCGGTGGCTTCGGCAATGTAGGCCTTCTTCCCCACGGCCTGTGGATCGGTATCGCTCACATTCCCGCTTAACCCCTCGCCGCGGATGACAAAAACGAAGCGGTATTCCTTTTCTGGCACGAGGAAGAGCTCCACACCCGGAAGTTTCACGTTTGCCTTGAGCAACTCGCACAAACGCGCGCCTTCCTCAGTCGGGATGCGCCCGGCGCGACGGTCAGTGATGACGCCCTGGCCATCCACCGTGCAGAAGTTACCGCGGGCTGCCAGGTCGTTGGGTCCAAGGTCAAAATCCACACCAAGCGCCGAAAGCACGCCACGCCCAATCTCGTATTTGACGGGGTCGTAGCCAAAAAGCCCCAGGTGAGCCTGTCCGCTGCCGGGGGTGACCCCATACGGAACGGAATGATGCAACCCGAGGTTGGAACGTGCCGCCAGGGCATCCATGTTCGGGGTGTTCGCGGCTTCCAATTCTGTCTTGCCGCCTTCCACGATGGGTAGTCCGCCCAACCCATCCATAACCAACAAAACAATTTTGCCTTTGGCATCCTCGTTAAAGAGGGGTTTTAAAAATTCAAAGTCCATGGGGAACGCTCCTTTGTAATCTGATAAGAATCTCGCCCTTGATTATAACTTGCCCGGGGGCTTTTTCAAGCAGTTTGCGTGCACGCGCCCGTTCACTCGTACATCAGGCTGTCTGTAGTGCCTCATTATTGAGCAGTTCAATCACCCGGATGACCGCGGAGTTATCCAGGTCACCCTCTCCCATGGCGCACAAGGCGTTAAATAGCTGCGCTGAGACCGCGGTACCCGGCAGCGACATCAGGTTTTGTCGCGCGGTTTCCATTACGATGGCCAGGTCTTTGGCCTGCAGGCTGGCCTTAAATCCAGGGGTACGGTTCCCGGCAAACAACCTTTGCGGCTTCACATCCAATGTCCAACACTGGGCCGCGCCACCCTTGATGGCTTCAATCACCTTCACCGGGTCCGCGCCGGCTTTCTGCGCGAAAATCATTAATTCGGCTTCCGCCACCATCTGGGCCGCGACCATGATTTGGTTGGCCGCCTTGGCAATTTGGCCGGCCCCCGCGCCGCCAATGTGCGTTATCTTTTTGCCTACGGCATTCAGTATCGGCCGCACAAGCTCCAGGGATTCCGCGTCGCCCCCAACCATGATAGTCAGGCTGCCGTTTTGGGCACCAATCTCGCCACCACTGACCGGCGCGTCCAACGCGCTGACGCCTAACGCCCGGAGGCTTTCGTAAATTTCACGACTTCCCGTGGGGCTAATGGTGGAGTTGTCCACAAAAATCATCCCAGGCCTGACGCCTTCTCGCACACCGCTTTGCCCAAGCACCACCGACAATACATCCGCGGTGTTGGACACATTCGTGAAGACAACGTCCGAGCGTCTTGCCAAATCGGCCGGTGAATCCGCCCATTCGGCGCCTGCCGTCAACAGTTCCTCCGCTTTTTCAACCGTTCGGTTAAACACAGTCAGCGGAAAGCCTGCCTTCAGAATATTCAAAGCCATTGGCTTCCCCATGGCCCCCAAACCGATGTACCCTACACGCAATTTATCCATGCTTTACTCCGTCATCTCAATTTTTCTTACTATACTCCAACACCCGCGAAATTACCGTTCCTGCTGAACAGAGATAGTGTTTCCGTACCTGGCTTTTTAGTTTTTGGTCTCCAATCCAATCGGAGATGCGGTATACTAACACCTTGCGAATATTAATTATTACAACGGAGGAATAAAGTGGATCCAATTTTGACCGGTCTTTTAAAGCCGAAGAGCGTGGCTGTCATCGGTGCGTCTACCAATCCTGACAAGATTGGTTACAAAGTCGTCTTGAACCTGAAGGAAGGTGGTTACGAGGGTGCTGTTTACCCCATTAACCCGGGCGCGGCGGATATCCTTGGGTACAAGTGCTACCCCAACATTACGGATGTCCCTTATGTCATCGACGCCGCGATCGTAACCGTGCCAGCCAAAGCTGTGCTGGATGTCACCCGCCAATGCGGTGAAAAAGGTGTCAAAGGCATGGTCATCATCACTTCCGGCTTTGCCGAGGTTGGTGAAGTGGAATTGGAACACGAAATTGTCCGGGTTGCCCAATCCTATGGAATGCGTATCATCGGCCCCAACGTGGTGGGCACGCTTTCCAATAGCGACAAGCTGAACGCCTCCTTTGCCCCATTCCTGCCCCTGGAAGGCAAGGCCTCCCTCGTCACCCAATCCGGCGCGCTGCTCATTGCCATAGACGCGGCCACCTACACCCGCCGTGTCGGTTTTGACAAAATGATTTCCATCGGTAACATGTCGGATGTCGACATCGCCGACATGATTACCTTCCTGAACGAAGATCCAGAAACCTCCTGCATTTCCCTCTATATCGAAGGCTTCAAAGACGGCCGAAAATTCATGGACGAAGCCCGCAAGACCCATAAGCCAATTGTCGCCCTCAAATCTGGCAAGTCCTCCCACGGCGCGGCCGCAGCTGCTTCTCACACCGGCTCCCTGGCCGGCAGCGCCAAAATTTACGACGCGGCCTTCAAACAGTCCGGCGTCACGCAGGCGGATGACCTCAACGACCTCTTTGACCGGACACTGGCGCTCTCCCTCCAGCCCCGTATGCAAGGTGACAACCTGCTCATCCTCACCAACGGTGGCGGCATTGGCGTTTTAGCCACCGATTCCGCTGAACGTTTTGGTCTCCCGCTCCACTTCGCCCCCGCGGACGTGCAGGAAGAACTCAAGAAACACATGCCCGAATTCGGCTCAGCCAAAACCCGGTCGACATGACGGGTATGGCCGGCAATGAGTGGTACTACGAAACCACCCAGTTCTCTTACGCGCATCCCTGGGTGGATGGGCTCGTGGTCTTGTACTGCGAAACCGCGGTGACAGTGCCGGAAGAAATTGCCCAGGCCATCTATCGTGGCGTGCAGGATTCAGGCGTCACGGGTAAACCCATTGCCGTCTCCTTTGTTGGCGGCGAACGGTCAGATAAGGCCATGGCCTGGCTGATTGAACATGGCATCCCCACCTACAATGCTCCCGATAACGCCGTGAAAGCGCTGGCCACCCTCAGGGAGGATTACCGCATGGAGCAAATGCGCCAGACCGACGGTTACACACCTGAAGGCATCAATCCAGCCGCCGCCCGTGAAATCATTTCCCGCGCCCGCTCTCTCGGCCGCAGTGCTTTGACCGAAATTGAAGCCAAGCGTGTCTTCACATCCTACGGTCTGCCCGTCACCCCCACCGATTTGGCTGTCTCGGAAGATGAAGCCGTGGCCATGGCCGAGAAAATTGGCTTCCCTGTGGTCATGAAGATTGTCTCCCCCGACATTCTTCACAAGTCCGATGCCGGCGCGGTCAAGGTCAACATCAAAACCGTCGATGCTGTGCGTGAGAACTACCGCCTCATCCTCGAGAATTCCTTGAATTACAAATCCGACGCCTTCATTGACGGCGTGGCTGTCCAGGAAATGGCACCCTGGGCTACCGAAGTCATTGTCGGCTCCGTCAACGACGCCACCTTCGGCCCAACGGTCATGTTTGGCTTGGGCGGCATCTTCGTGGAAGTCCTCAAGGATGTCACCTTCCGCGTCGCCCCGATTAACACGGTGGAAGCCCTGACCATGCAGGACGAAATCAAGAGCGCTGCCATCCTGCGCGGTGTTCGCGGTGAAAAACCCCGCGACAAGCAAGCCCTCGCGGACGTTCTGGCCAAGTACGCCTACATGGTGCACGATTTGCGGGATGAAGTCGCTGAATCGGATGCCAACCCGGTCATCGTCTACGAAGAAGGCAAGGGCGTCAAGATTGTGGATGCCCGCATCATCCTGACCAAAAAGTAACATTTTGCAGTTTCAACAGAAAAGAGCCACTGTTGGTACAATCAACGTGGCTCTTCAATTTTATATAAGCGAAACACAGGCCCAGACAATGACAAATGTACGTAAAAGTTTTCTGATTGACATGGACGGCGTTTTGGTTCATGGCAGCAACCCCATACCGGGTGCGCCTGAATTTATTGGCCGTCTCAAATCTGACAAAAGAAAGTTCTTAATCCTCACCAACAACCCGCTCTACACCACTCGGGACCTGGCGCATCGCTTCCAGCAGAATGGCCTGGAAATCGCCCAGGAAAACATCTTCACCTCCGCGATTGCCACCGCCAAATTCCTGCACAAGCAGCGCCCCAACGGCACCGCCTACGTCATCGGTGAAGTTGGTCTCACCGAGGCCATCCATGCCGTGGGCTATGTCCAAACCGCGACCGAGCCGGACTACGTCGTTTTAGGCGAAACAAATTACTACAATTTTGACCAAATAACCACCGCGATTCGGCTCATCCGAGGCGGCGCGCGCTTCATCGCCACGAATCCGGATCCCATCGGACCTTCCGAAAACGGTGTTGTTCCCGCCTGTGGCGCCATGGCCGCGCTCATCAAGGAAGCCACCGGCAAGTCCCCATTCTTCGTGGGCAAGCCCAACCCGCTCATGATGCGCTCAGCGCTCAATTACCTGAATGTGCACTCCGAGGAATCGATCATGATTGGCGACCGCATGGATACCGACATCCTGGCAGGTATTTCCGCGGGTATGGGCACCGTCTTGGTGCTTTCCGGTGTCACAGACCTACATAATCTGGAAAAATTTTCTTACCGGCCGGAGCACATTTTCAATTCTGTCGCCGACATAAACCCCTCCGATTTGGATTAACCAGGAACCAAGGTGAAACAAACGCTTTCCCGACGCGACTTCTTAAAAACCGCCCTCTACGGTTTAGGCGCGTCCGTCCTAATTCCAACCAAGCGTGCCCAGGCTGGCGCGTTTGAAAAGGTGCGATACATGCTGGTGGGCAATAAAAACGGTGTGAGCGTGTACAAGGAGCCAACGGAAAACAGCGCGATTGTCTACCAGCGCATCTACAACGAAATCATCAACGTCTACGAGGAAGTCGTCGGCCCTGACGGCCCCGCCTGGAACCCAATTTGGTACCGTTGCTGGGGCGGTTACGTCTTTAGTGGCTATCTATACGAAGTGAAGTACGAACTCAACCCCTTGGGGCACCCAAAATACAAAACCGGCCAGCTGGCTGAAGTGACGGTCCCCTACACCCGCTCCATGTTCTATGACTTTGACCAGGGTTGGTTGCCTGTGTGGATGCTTTATTACAAATCCACCCATTGGGTTAAAGACGTCATCGAAGGCCCGGATGGCCGCCCTTGGTACCAGGTGGAGGATGAGTTGGGTCACACAAAAATCGCTGTCCCCTCCGAGCATTTGCGCCTGATACCGGATGAGGAATTCGAACCCATCTCCCCC
>JAKOSR010000095.1 GCA_029777225.1 Chloroflexota bacterium | reverse complement strand
TCCTCCGGGATGTTCAGGTTCATCACCTGGTTCAGAAATTCAGCAGATTCAGAAGGGGAAAAACGCAGGTCAGCGGCACGCAATTCTGTTAGTTGATTCCGGGCACGCAACCTTGCCAGGGGTAAATCCGGATCTTCACGCGTGATGATGATTAGGTGCATCTTTGGTGGTTGATGACCAATCAAGAAATCCAATACTTGATCAACCTGGGGTGATTCGACCGCGTGATAATCATCCAGAACAATAACGAAGTTTTCCTCGACGACCGACATTTCGTTGATCAGAAGAATAAGGATATTTTCAATTTGAAGCGGTTGGGGTGATTGGAGAATACCTTGCAGACCCAACCCGATCCCCGGTTTGACAGTTTGCATTGCCGCGACGAGATATGCGATGAAACAAGCCGCATCCCGATCTCTTTCATCCAGCGACAACCAGGCGACTGGGAAAGTAGTCGTCTCAATCCAGGCACTCATCAGCGTACTCTTGCCGAAGCCGGCCGGCGCGGAGATGAGGGTGAGCTTGCTGCCCGTGCTTAATCCTTCATTCAACTTGTCGAATAGGCGCTGGCGCAATACGATGTTGGTGCGAGCAGGTGGAGCATAAAGCTTCGTGGATAACAAGGGAGCGGACATTCTAAAACAGATTATACAACGCGCCTTCTCGTAAAATCATCATCCCCCAGGCGTTGGAACCTTTAAAGTGCCAAAAATTTCATGGTTTTTTCCATCTCATAAAAGTCGTTCAAAAAGAGGACGTTCATCCACCAAAAGTCAAGTGTCCTCCGGGTCGTGAAAAACCAGTGCCTGGCCTTGTTAAAGAATTGTCGCTTACATTCGATTGCTAATTCGTGACCAAAGATTCTCCTTGCTGGTTCGAGGGGCACAATCCGACCTTAGCTACCAGGTGATCTTTTGAAAATGGGCGAAATTCAACGCCTTTTCGCGCATTTAATCGTTACTTGTTATCAACACAAGTATACTAATTAAATAATTCACCGCAGCCAGTGAGTGTCTGGTTTACTCACCGTTCCGAAGGAATCTAGCATGAAACCAAAAGGTATTCGCCGGCCTGTGCCTCGCCTGGCCCGTCTTTTCACGCAGACGATTATTTTTATTTCCCTTTTAACTTACCCCCAATCAATACATTACGCTCAGGCAAAGGGTATTCCCCCAACCAGTAATTTCTCGGCTGTGGACCTTTCTGCGTGTGAAGAGACTTGCTCCTCTCTGATGGAAAGAGCAACCATGGCAACCTCTGCGAATCTCCTGGTTACCAACGCAAGTGAAGATGTTAATGGGAATACCTCAAACCCCTCAGCCCTGATTCAAAATCCAGGACCGGATGGCATTTCCTTGGTTGAGGCCGTTGCAGCATCAGAGGGAACCGTCGAATTTGATACCATCCGCTTTGCCCCATCCATGAGTGGGGCAGTCATTCATTTCAGTAATACCATGCTGGTGATTAGCCAGGGCAATCTTTTCATCGATGGGGATATCGATGGTGATGGTATTCCCGATGTCATCCTCGATGGGAGCAGCCGGATGATGGACAATGGTTTTACTATTTATGGCGGTTCCCATGTTTTGATCAAGGGGATGAAAATTCAAAATTTTCGCAAGGACGGCGTTCTGATCTTTACCAGACCAGATAATGGGTCGACTTCTCTTGAGGATATCGTGATTTATCAGAGTGATATTTCCGGGACTCTGACGGGCATTGAGATTAATATCGGTGACCGAACCGGTTTCACGATTCAAAATATTGAGATCGTCAAAAACATCATTCACGATAATGGCAGTGGCATTTCGGTGATTGCCGGTATGGGTGGTTTTCCAACGGATAATGTCATCTCAGGGGTGAGCATCCGGGACAACCAGATCCTGGATAATGTTATGCCTGGTGGGGTCAATGTAGCCCTGTTTGTTTCTCCTGCCGCATCTTACGGTGCTTCAGGCAACCTTGTCTCCGACCTCGAAATCCGCGGTAATCACATTAGCGGTCATCCGAATTCGGTAATCGTCGATGCTTCCAATCAGCCATACTGCAATAACAACACGACTGACCAGATCGTGATTGCGGACAACGATATCGTAACCGATTATGTAACGATTGAGTTTGTAAATGAATCAGGTATGTATTCAAGTGGCAATATCGTATCCAACGTGACGATTTCTGATAATCGCCTGACGAACGGCGGCATTCATTTTGGTGGCGCCACCGGCTGGGCCGCGCATGATAACACCACATCCAATGTGGTCATAGAACGAAATCAGATTGTTGGGGGGCTGGCGAACGGAATCTACATGGTCTCTGCAAGTGGTGGGGCGTATAACAACCATCTTGAAAATGTTATTCTGCGCTCAAATTTCATTCGCAATTCAACCGACGCAGGCATCACGTTGCATGCCACCGCGGACGGCAGCAACAATAGCATCTCAAATGTCACCATCACAAACCAGACCTTGGTGAACAACGGCCTAACCTCCACCTGGGCCGCGGGGGGGATTAATATCAACACAAAGAACACTGCCAATACCATCACTGGGGTGATAGTAGCCAATTCCATCCTGTGGGGGAACAATCTCGGTGATGCCCTCGGGGGTTCTCTCGCGCCGGACCTGGTCACAAACTCGCTTTTGAATGATACGCGCTATTTGGGGAACCACGACAACTTTTATTCCCCCCCGGAGTTCGTGGAGGCTACTGCTGGTGATTACCACCTGCAGCCGACTTCACCATGCGTGGATACGGGGGATCCGGCGGGTGTTGCCGTTGGGGCCGTTGACTTTGACCATGCAGCCCGTACCTGGGATGGGGATGAGGACGGCACCGCGGTGGTGGACCTGGGTGCCTGGGAATACGGGTCCATGCTCGTCCAGGAGATGGATGTGTTCTGGGAAGGTGTTGAAATTGCTAACGGGGATTTCATCCCTGCTTTCTGGGATGGCACTGATTTTGGTGCGGGTGATGTGGCGGGTGTTTCTGTGAGCAGGACGTTCACCATCAAGAATTCCGGTGCCATGCCTCTGACCCTGACCGGTGATCCTGTGATTGAAGTGACCGGCGTGAATGCCAGTGACTTCCAGGTGGTAACCCAGCCGGGGTCTTTGCTTGATGGCGGGGAATCGCTCACTTTTACCATTGACTTCATGCCATCTGGTGCCGGCCTGCGGGAGGCCAACCTGAAGATTGATAGCGATGATGGGGACGAGAATCCATTGACTTTTGCTATCCAGGGAACTGGGGTACTGGTACCATACCAGGTATACCTGCCATTAGTCCTGGCAATTGGACAATAAACAGGGGTTAGGTCGGCTCTATCTGGGCACTTCTTATCGGGCGAAAAATCGTTTCGAGAATACGCTGGGTTTTCCCAGATGGTCCAGTTTTTAAGAAAAGCATCGCTCTGGCTAGGAGTAATTGAGGAGTCTGAGTGAAAACGTATAGAAGCAGGAAAAGCTCGCATAACCAAGAGGTCAGTCGTTCGAACCGACTCATCACGACTAGAAAAAATTTTTGGGCTTCATCTAGCCAGAGACCAAATGCCCCTGGTCTTTCTCTACCCCAAAGGAGCACATCGCGGGTTTGCCACGTGGCGGTTTACACGCATCCGCCCGGCCCACTCCTCATCTTACTTCACGTATGCCATCAGGTAGCCATACCCTTTAGCTTCCATTTCCTCGTAGGGCACAAAACGCAACGACGAGCCATTCACGCAGTACCTCACGCCGTTGGGCGAGACGGGGTCGTTGAAAAACACATGCCCCAGGTGCGAGTTCCCCGCCCGACTGCGGACCTCAACGCGCCGCATGCCGTGGGAATTATCCTCCACCTCCCGCAGCGTGTTCACGTCGATGGGCTTGGTGAAGCTGGGCCAACCCGTGCCGCTTAAAAATTTATCCGTGGACGAAAACAGCGGTTCTCCCGTGACCACATCCACGTAAATTCCGCGCGCTTTGTTCTCGTAATACGGGTGCGAAAAGGCCCGTTCGGTGCCGCCAAGCTGGGTGGCTTTGAATTGCATCTCGTCAAGCTGGGCACGAATCTGCTCTGCCGCGGGGCGCTGGTATTTGCCGGGGTCCACCAGCATGGCGCTGACCGCGCGCATCTCGTTGCGTGAAATGTGGCAATAGCCGTTCGGGTTTTTATCCAGGTAGTTTTGGTGGTACTCCTCCGCCTCGTAAAAGCGTTCCAACGCGCCGACCTCCACCATAAACTTCGGGCTGCGTTCTTTTTCCAGGCTTACAATTCGCTCAACGGTGGCCCGCGCGTTTTCATCGGGGTAGTAAACGCCGGTCTGGTACTGCGTGCCGACGTCGTTCCCCTGCCTGTTGGCCACGGTCGGATCAATCACCTGGAAGTAGGCGAACAGGATGGCGTCCAGGCTGATGCGCTCGGGCTGGTACACCACGCGCACCGTTTCCCGGTAGCCCGTGGTGCCGGTGCAGACGAGTTTATAGGTTGGGCTCACGTCCGCGCGGCCGTTGGCGTATCCGCTGACAACGTCCACCACGCCGGGTAAGGACTGCATCAGCTTTTCAAGCCCCCAAAAACAGCCGCCGGCCAGGTAAATGACCGCGGTGCCGACTGTTGGCTGGTAGTTTTGGTCTATTCCAAAGGTTGTCATGTTCGTTCTCTTTCCAAACGCTTTCGCGTGTAATATTTTCCCATCCGGGGTTGTGTGAACCCCTGGTGCTGTAATGGTTTAGTGCGCTATGAGTCCTGTTCAAGATGGATTGAGGGAGGGCGTCTCCACCGCCACCATCACTTCGCTGCGGGCCAGGAAATTGGGCACCCAGGGAGGGTTGTAGCCGGCCACAGAGAATTCTCCCGTTGGCTGCAGACCAGCCTGGTTGACCCAATCGGCTAGCTGGTTTTTTGCCTTTTCGATTGCCTGTTCCCGGTAAAAACTGGCAACGCGAGTGGCTGCGACCATTTGCGCGGGCACCTCCACAAAGCGGATGGATTCGTTTTTGGGCAGGGGCAGCGTTTCCAGCCTGTATTCCGAGGGCATGCTGAAGGCAACCGTGTAGTTGCCCTCTCCGCTAACGGTGACGGGGCTGGTCATGGCGATTTTGCGCGATTCTTCCACCTGGACGGGGCTGGTCATGGCCACCTTCTCGGCGGCGATGTTATTGCCAAAGATGTAATCCGCCAAAATGCCAAAACCCTTGTAGATGGCGGCGCGGTAGGACCCGCCTGATACGGCGACTTCCGCTTTGATGTAGGGAGCGTACTGGCGCAGCTCAAACGCGCCGTGTTTTTGGGTAACCTGGTACTTGGGTGATTCCGTCATAGTTTCCTCTGAATTAACGATACTCTCGGGGCAGGCAAGTTTCAATGCCTTGCATAGGCCGGCTTTGCACCTGCCAGCCCGCTCGTCGCTCCTTGTCATCCAATTTGGAGATTGTCAATATGGCGGGCTTGAAAAGGAGAGGAAATAGATATAATTATCAGGTTCTGGTAGCCGGCAAAAACCAGACGTAAAATGATGGAGGCAGGTTGAACCAGTATATAAAAGACTATCATTGGTCGAACATCTTCGCGATGGTGCGGAATCTTAATTCTAAACCGCGCGTCTGCACGGACTCCTTCAAGGGGCGCCTGGTGGTCATCACGGGTGCCACCTCCGGCATCGGCTATGCCACGGCAATGAAATACGCCTCCCGCGGGGCGGACCTCCTGCTCGTCAATCGGAACCAGCAAAAATCAGAAGACCTTTGCGCCTCCCTCAAAAACGAATACAACGCGAATGCCAGCTACATCCTCGCGGATTTCGCCAGGTTGTTGGATGTGCACGCGGCGTCGGCCAGACTAGCCCAGCTTGAGCGGCCCATCGATGTGCTCATTCATAACGCGGGTGTGTACAACACCGCCCGGCTGATGACGGATGATGGCCTTGAGGCGGTCTTTCAAACCAATTACCTGAGCACGTTTATCCTGAATTACATGCTCAGGGAAAAATTTACCCGCCAGGCTACCGGGAGGATACTCTTCGTCAATTCGGAAGCCTACCGCTTCGCAGCTTTTGGCCTGCACCTGGACGATCTTTCATGGGATAAGCATGCTTACTCTGGCATCAAAAGTTATGGGGCGGCCAAATTGGCACAGCTGCTTTCCATGCTCAAACTGGATGAATATTTCATTGGCAGCGGGGTCACCATCAACGCCATGCACCCCGGCAACGTCAAGACCAATAGCGGGCAAAACAATGGGCCGCTAT
>JAKOSR010000094.1 GCA_029777225.1 Chloroflexota bacterium | reverse complement strand
CGGAGAGATTGAGGGAATCACACGCGCCTTCCATTGGGATGCGCACCACGTCATCACACAGGGCAAAGTAGCCATTAGGCAGCCCCTCACGCTCACTGCCCATGAGCACTAGGCAAGTTTCCGGGTAAGCAGCCTTGAAACAATCCATCTCGGCTCTATCTGAACTACCAACCACCTTGAGTACGGGATTGGCCGCCAGCCAATCGCGCAGGTCCTGCAGTCTCCCGCGTGCCAGGGGAACTGTAAAAATTGAGCCCATGCTGGCTTTGACCGCGGCGGGATCATACGGGTCTGTACAATCATCTAGCAATAACAAGCCATTAGCTCCGACCGCGTCGCAGGTGCGTAGCACAGTTCCCAGGTTCCCGGGGTTTTGAACCGCTTGCAAGGCCACCCAAAGGTCGCCAGGTTGGGCCTTGGTTTCAGGCAAGTTTAGCCATTTCTGTTGGATTACCGCGGCAATCCCCTGGGGTTTGTCTTTCTGTGCCAGGGTGAAAAACACGCTCGGGCTTACGTCAATGACTGGAATACCCGCGAACTCAGCCCTGGCAACGAGGTCTTGCCCAAACTCGCTGATGAGCAAATCAGGAGCATAGACGATTTCATCCACCGCGGCATGAGACTCAAGCGCCTGCGCCACCACCCGCAGGCCTTCGGCCAGAAAGCGATTGGTAGCCCGCCGATGCTTGCTTTCCAGCAGTTTCCGGATGGCCACAATCCGGTCATTGGAATTGCTGGTAATCATGCTTCGACCTCGGATATCTTCCGCTCGTACCGCAAATGGCTGATGTGGCAAAGGGCAATGGCCAGCGCGTCGGCCGCGTCATCGGGTTTGGGAATGCTTTCCATTGCCAACATCACCTTCACCATTTCCTGCACTTGTTTTTTGGCTGCGTTACCGTAGGAGGTGACGGATTGCTTGACTTCGTTGGGTGTGTATTCCCCAACCGGAACGTTGTTTTTTGCCATGCAGAGTTCAATTACGCCGCGGGCTTCACTCACGCGCATGCCCGTGGTAATGTTCTTGGAAAAGTAGAGCTGCTCGAGGGCGCAATAATCCGGTTTTCCTGTAACGAGCAATTCCTGGAGCGCGTCGAAAAGGAAAACCAAACGGCTGGAGGTTTCCCTCACAGCCGTTGAATCAATCACACCATATCGAACCAACTCTGGATCACCGGCCTCGTTGAGTTGCAGAATGCCGAACCCGGTGATGGCAATGCCCGGGTCAATCCCCAGGATTTTCATCGCGGCTTAATCTTCCTCCATGGCAGCCAATGCCTCATCGGAAATCTTCAGGTTGGTGTAAACATTTTGCACGTCATCGCTCTCTTCGAGCATCTCGATGACACGCATCAAGGAAATGGTTTGTTCCTTATCCAACTCCATTTCCTGTTGGGGAACCATGCGCAGCCCGGCTTCTTCCGGCTTGATGCCAGCGCCATGCAGGCTGTCATTGATGGCTTTGAAGGTTTCAACCCCGCCGATAATCTCGATGTACCCGTCATCCTCCAGTACGTCATCCGCGCCGGCTTCCAGGGCAGCTTCAAAGACCTTGTCGAAATTCTTGCCCGTGGATTTGACGGAATAGATGGCTTTGCGGTCGAATTGCCAGCTCACAGAACCGTTATTCGCCAGGTCACCACCACCCCTGGTGAGAATGTGGCGGAGCTCTGCAACGGTGCGATTCCGATTTTCAGTAACGCACTCAATCATGGCCACCACGCCCTTACCCAGGTACCCTTCGTAGGTAATCTCTTCCAATTCAGCGCCGTCTTTATCTTCTCCGGTGCCACGCTTAATGGCGCGGTCGATGCTGTCTTTGGGCATATTACTGGCACGTGCCCGTTCAATCGCCAGGTAGAGGCTGACGTTCATATCAGGATCACCGCCACCTTCTCGGGCTGCTAAGGCAATCTCTCTTGCCAGACGCGTGAAGACCGCGCCTTTCTTGGCATCGGCCGCGCCCTTCTTGCGTTTGATTGTGGACCAATGTGAATGTCCGGACATAGAACTATCTCCTTCGTGAAGTCTCGAATCGAAAAATGCAACACATAATTATACCAGTTGTTCATCGTCAAAATGGAATGAATTGGGTAAAAAGGCTTGCAATAAAGCAATTAAATCCCATCTGATTCATCAGAGTATCGGGTTACTTCCAGTGGAATACCCGACTAACTTTGTGGTGTGAGAAAAAGCTCCCTGCCTCGAGGCAGGGAGCTTTTCTACAAACCTAAGTTCCCATCCGCGTTACTTTAGCATCAACGGCAGATAGAATGAATAAGTGGGCAACTCTTCCACCACATGCAACGTGACCGGAACGAGAAGTTTCGGGTTGGGAGCATTCTTGATGCTGAGAATTGCCATGTAGTCGCCGAGAGTCAGACCTGTAGCGTCGTACGAAACCGCGATGGAGACAGTACTGTCTGGTGGGACTGAACCGGCGGTTGGATCTTCACTCAACCACGGCACATCCGCGCCTTCAACACCATCAAGCACTACGTCATCAATATACGCTTCAGCGCCATCATCACCAATGTATTGGAAGCCAATGCGAACCAGTCCGCCAGGCAGCAAGCTGGTCAGATCCATGGTGGATTGATCCCATGCCCAAGATCCAGACCAATCTTCATCCAGGGTCTTGACTAGGATGTCGTCACCGCCACCAACTTCATCCACGACGATCCAGACATTCAAATCGCAGTTGTCATAGGTATCGCGGCACCAATAAACAGATCCACCGGACCATACTGTAAGTGTCCCTTCCGATAGGTTCATTTCTGGCGTCAGCAGCCACTCATCCTGATTGAAGTCATATTCAATGTCGGCATTGTAGGTGCCAGAATGAGGATTGTAATCGTTCTGTACCCAGGTAACCGGATTGGTAGCAATACTTGTCCAGTCGGCCGGTGGCACACTTACCTCAAAGCCTTCACTGATTAAGACATCCTCTACCGCGTTTTGCGGCTTTGGAGCTTGCGGTGTGGCTGTGGAGGTCTTTGATTTATCCAGGCCAGGTAAATCCAATTCGGGATGGTAGGCGTAGGTCGGAGGGGTGAAATCGACACTCTTCAAGACGCCGATTTCCTTGATTTCAAATAGACCTTCAGCCGCGCCCGTGTTCAGGATTTGAAGCTGCTGTGTCCCGGTTGTGTCTGGTAGCAGGTATTTCTCAAGACTTCCGGGAATTACCGTGAGACAAGGGGCGAGGATTCTGAGAGAGAAATAGACTGTTCTTGTTTGTTCGGCGAGTAACACGACTCCACTCCTGGTCTTTGGCTCAAACCCTGTGGCGGTAACTTCGATATCGTATATGCCGGCCGGAAGGGCAATCTTGAATGTGCCATCCAGTTTTGTGACACTACTTGCGATGACTGATCCGTCTTGTACGAAGTCAACCAACGCGCCCTTGAGACCAGTGGGGTTTACATTGCAGACTTCCATACCTTCCACTGTTCCACCTAAGTATCCATAATTCGCGGGAGCCGAAACGTTCAGGGTAACAGGCAGGACAATCTTGGGATCGGGTTGATTCGCGATGGACAGCTTGCCAGTGTATCGGCCAGGAGTCAAACCGGTGGAATCATAGGTTAAGGTTACTTCGGTGGTTCCGCCATCAGGTGGAACAACACCAGCAATTGGATCTTCCGTCAGCCAGATGATATCCGTCGCCCCAGCTGAACCAAGGCCACGAACAAGCCAGTTGCCCGGGTAGCCCGCATCATCAATGAGCATCCAGGTGTCATCAGGAGGTAAGACTAAGTCGTCAGGTGGCGGCGAGGCAAGCCACCATCCAGCCCAGGATCGCCCTTGGGAAGCGGTTTCGTCGATGGCAGCCGGGAAATAGCTGGAGCCCGGAACTTCCATGGCAACAACGCCAATCAGCACGTCGCCAGGGCCTTCCAACGCAACAGGTTCATCGAGCATGTAGGTTTCAAAGTCGTCCATTACACTGGCTGTAACTGCTTTCTTGTAGAGTAGTTCAGCGCCAACGGCCGGATCTTCAGAACCTGATGTGTTTTGATAGATCGCGATCTGGAATTCATCACCAACACTTACGTTAGCGCTGTCCCAATAGACCTTGACAGCATCGAGGTTGAAGGGGAATAGTTCCGGATCGGGTGTGAAGCGATTGAGGAAAATGAATTCCAAAGTTCCACCAATCCCAATGCCATCTTCTGCCGAGCCGTCATCCAGAACCAGTTCGATGTCGCTATCAATGATGGGTCCGACACCTGCAATCTCTGAGATGTCGAAGACAGCTTCATGCGCGCCGGTGTTCGTAAAGACCAGTGGCTGCTCGTGAACTTCGTCAGGGAGCTGAGTGAAAGCGAGTTCCATCGGTTCAACGGACAAACAGGGCTGATTAAGCCGGGTGGTGAAATCGACCACGATGTCCATGCTTGGGCCTAGATACTTGCTACTCTCAACCCTGGTGACATACCCAGCCGAAACCAGCTGGATGTCGTAGGTACCGGTGAGCAGGGAGTAGCTGTAATGCCCGTTGGCATCCGTGGTGGTGGAAGCAACCACAATTCCACCTTGGATAAAGTTGATGGTGGCGTCCGCGAGCGGGTGAGGATCGAGGTCGCACTTTTCAGTAGTGACAACATCACCCTTGAAGTTGCCCCAGTTGAATGGACGGATAACGTGCAAGGTGACCGGAATAGAGCCAACAGCATAGGGTGTATCGTGCTTTACTTTCAGCTCAGCGAAGTAATCGCCGGGCTGTTCGATGGTGGCAACGTCAAACGTAACCGCAATGGGCAGGGTGGTGTGTCCGGCAATAGTACCTTCCACCGGAGCTTCACTCAACCATGGCACATCGGCTCCGCCGCCAGTTGGGATGGCGAAGCTATCCACTTCTCCAGTTGGGAAGGCGCCAATAAGTGCGCTCGCCCCGGTTTCCATGTCAATGACACGGAGTTCCGCTGAGGTTGAATAGGCTGCCCAGTAAAGCACACCGGATTCCTCATCGTAGTCCATACCTTGCGCGTAGTTAGCGGCCACGCCAGTGGAGCCCAATTCAGTGGCTTCAGCAGTAGCAGGATCCACACGGAAGGTAGAGTCGTTAATCAGGTCCACCACATAAATGGCTTCCTGGTCGGGTACATAGGCAAGGTCGATACCACATCCGATACTGTTCGTTCCAACAATCGAGATATCACCAGTCTCCGGATCCAATGTGAAGAGCGTGGAACCGCCACCGCACGCTGTTGAAAGACCATAGAAGAAACCATCAGCGCCGGATATGCCTGTAATAGACTCTCCACTTGGTGGTGTAACTGTTCCAATAACCGTGGGAGTACCAGTCGCGACGTCTATCGTGTAAAACGTGTTTGCATCATCAATGGCGTAAATCTTACTGAAATCATCGCCAAGGAAATCTCCAGCGTACAGCGCAGTAGGTACAGATCCGATGGTTTCCCAAATGCCAGGAGTCGCCAGATCAGGTATATGAACCAGATTGTCGTTGTAAATATCGACAGCGAAGGCAGGTGGGGTGGCCAAAGTAGCTGCCAGGGAATCCTTGTTTTGAAGCAGACTGCTCTCTCCTGCCGCTTTAGGAGCGTTTGGATCACGCATTATGGAGGAGGGAACAGCCGATTTTTCTAATTCACCTGAGAAAGCCGGCAAGTTCAGTGCCAATGGCGTGAAGCCCTTGTCCTTTTCGGTCAGGCTGATATTCGCCGCACCACCGCCATTGTTGATGACATTCAACATGGAGGTCTCAGGATCATCATGCAGGAAGATGGTGCGGGTCAGGGAAGTTGGGTTAGTGCTCAACATCCCTGCCGGCAGGAAGAAATCATGGATATTCAAAGTATCCTGGGCGACGCTGATTGTATCGCTCCGGTCCACATATTTTGGCAGCGAGGCTGTGAATACTACATCCTCTGGATCGGAAGTCGTCCTCTGGAACATCCAGTACAACCCGTCTGCGTCAGTGACAGCTCCAGCCGTATCACTAACCACAGAAGCTCCTGCCAGAACGGTCGTCGGGTAATTTTCATCATACACATGCCCGGCTACGTAACCACCATTAATCGCCACGCAAGGGACTGAGATCGTGTAAGGTGCCGAAACCAGGACACGGACATCATCAATATACCAGCCGTAATAGCTGTTTACCGATGAGTCACTATGGAAATGGAAACGAAGCTTGAAATTGCTCACCGCATAGGATGGATCGAGTGGTAAGGTCCTTATTGCCCAAGGGCTGACAGAAGTACCAAATTTTTGGAGGATGGGGACCCAGGTGGTTCCACCATCTTTACTTGCTTCCACAGATCCATAATCATAAGTGTTGCTCTCGCTGGAATACCAATGCGCAAAGGATATGCTGGGAGCGTTGCCCGCATAGGCACTCAGATCAATCACCGGTGATGTGATGTAAGACTCTTCACTGTTATTGTAATAACCAGCGAGGTTCGTGGCCCAGACATTTGGTGGTGAGTATGGCGTGTTTGGTCCAGATGTGGGAGCACCCCAAGCCCAGGTTGAGTTGGTGCCACTCGCGACAAAACCACCATTGTCCGCGTCAAAATTAGTTGAAAACACCTGGGTCGCAGGAGGTACCGTAAAAGTATAGAACCCAATATCGTCGATATACCAACCCTCGTATTGCACAGAGGTATCGCTCTTAAACTTGAACCTCATCTGGAAGTTGGAGACGTTGTAACTTGGGTCAAGGACGATTTGAACCTTGTTGTAGGCTGTATCAGTTACGCCCCCCATTGGACCATAAACGGCTGTCCATGTTGTCCCACCATTTTTGGTGACTTCTACAGTGCCGTTATCAAAGGTAGCGCTTTCGATGTGTCGCCACTGCCAGAACTCGATCACAGAATTGCTGGTACCCGCCGCAGTTAAGTTTATTGGCGCAGAGGTCATGTAGCTTAACTCGCTCGCGTTGTAATTCCCAGCCGGATTCGTGGCGATACCCTTGGTCCCGCTATGTCCAGCATTCGGACCGCTGGTGAAATCACCCCAGGCCCAGGAGGAATTAGTGCCAGAAGAAATAAAGCCCTGGTTGCTTCCCTCAAAGTCGAACATGAGGTCGTAATCAGGACCATAACCGGGTGCTGAGCAGCTTACATTATTGACGTAAAGGGTGTAGTCCTGGATGTATGGGTCCGTATCCGAAGGTGTTATAGTGGTGTTCAGCATCAGGTAGCCCGAGGGGATCGCTTCAACTTTGACATCGTACTCCTGGCCGTGGTAAAGCGTAATCGCATATTCACCGGTCAGGGGGTTTGTTTCAACGGTTTCGGAGTAACCTGTCATTGAGAAGGTCAGTTGCGCGGCAAGGGGAATGCCATGCACTTCTGAGGTGCCCTCTATACCGCCATCATAAACGACGCCTGTAATCAGGGTGTTGGGGAGTTCCACAAGTTGGAAATCCTGTGTGACCGTAGCGCCATCACCCACAACGACACCGGTGACTGACGCGGATTCGAAGCCAATTAAAGACGCCGTGATGGCGTAGGTGTCCGCGTTGACGTTGGCGCTATAGACACCGCTGGCATTCGTCATTACAACCCGATGGTTGGATGGACTGGCACCCGTAATCTCAATCCGGGCGCCTTCCAAAGGTACAGCGGAATCGCTGGTTACTGTGCCGGTGAGGATGCTATTCCCACATAACCCAGCCGCGGCCTGGACGGCTGCCAAAGCGTTTATTTCGCCCCAGCCAGTCGCATAGTTAGGGAAGTCGGTTGGTGTGGCTGATGAGCCGTCATTGTAGGTTATGTCGGTGGCTGAGGCTTCCATAAGGTTCTCAGTAACCGCGTAATCGCCAACCAGGCAAGGCGCAGCCTGCCACATCAACGCGACCAGCCCAGTCACGTGAGGGGCAGACATGGAGGTACCGGACCATCCATCCTCATACGATGAATCATTCGTCGGTACCGACGAGCGAATGCTCACCCCTGGAGCAATCACCTGCGGTTTCATCAGGTCAAATCCATCGGTAGGATTGATGGTATCAGGATTATCAGTGGGACCCCAGTTGGAGTGCGTAGCGTACTGGCCATTTTGTTCGCCTGAAGAGCCAACGCCAGTCACATTGCCATACCGGGCCGGGTTGCCAACAGTATTCAGCCCTGGAGGAGCTGAGTAACCACAGTTGGAGGCATTACCATTGGAAAACACTGGGTAAATACCGCTGGCTTGCCAGGCATTCACAACATCCTGGTACCAATTGTCATAACTTGTACTGCAGTCACCCCAGGAATTGTTGACCACATTAGGTCGCATGCTGGGGTTGGGGTTTGTACCGGCCACAGTTGTTGGGGCAGCAATGAATTGGGCGCAGGTGAGCAGGGCGGTGTCGGTGCAGCTGCTGGTACTGCAGCCGCGGCAAGCCATCCATTGCGCGCCAGGGGCGATGCCAATTTGGTTGGAGCCGCCGTCATCGCCAACCATGGTACCCATGGTATGCGTTCCATGGCCATTGGCATCCGTAGGCACAGTGTAGTTGCCATAAGGATCGAACCAGTTGTAATCGTGCGTGAACGTACCGCCATTGTTGCCTCGGTATTGGTTCACCAGGGCCTGGTGGGTGTAGCGCACGCCAGTATCGATGCTGGAAACGACCAAACCCTCGCCGGTGTACCCGAGTGCCCAAGCATCTGGAGCCAGAACATGCGCGATGTTGGGTTCAACACCCTTCCCGCCCATATCGATAAGCTTTGAGTCCTTCTCAGGCTCATAAAGGATATAGCTATGCGTGGCACGGATTGCCTTGACGTTGGGGAGATATTGCAGGGCGTTCAGGACAACTTTGTCTGAATTCTTGACAAGAATTGTGTTCTTTATCCAGAACGACTCGAACGAGACGCCCGCATTGGAAAGGTAAGCGGAGACGCTTGCCTGGGTTTTCTCGGCTTCGGCCTTGAGGGTGTCGTAAACGAACCAACCTCTGTCCGCCCAGGACATGCTACTGGCTTTCGATAAATCAGTCGTACCGGAAAAATCAACCCAGTAGGTGGCGCTGCCGGATTTATTCATCTCATCCATGACCGCGTTTTCCACTGTTACCGCGGCTTGGGGAGATGCTGGTTCAGCCGAGGCTTGACCTGGGGTGAGAAAACCAGCAACTAACCCGATGATAAGCGTGACTGAGAGCAACTTAAGTAAGATTTTCCTATTCATGTCACTTCCTTTTGTTAGTGGTTAACGATTTTTCTCCGCCAAAACATATCAATACAGTTATGCCAAATAGCCTCCTTACAAGAATTATCTGAGTGAGTTTTGCGATGGAGAACAGCGAAAGTGCCTGTTCAAAAACAAAGAAACAAGAAATGAATTTTTAGGTTGGAGGTCACTATCAATCGCTAAGAAAAGCGCGATTGTTATTTATGAAGGTTTGTTGAAAATATACCTAACTCTATTTTAGACTGAGATGAATAATGAGTCAATAATGTTTTGCATTTTACTGGTCAGGCCAATCGACCTTGTTCAGATTTACTTTTTCTTTTCTACTAATCTCGCCACCCTACGCCGAGTCGCCTGGATATTTTCCGGTCTCTGCAATGACAAGGCTGCATCCTGGCTGCTTGCCTGTATACTGAGCTGGGCGTAATCAATTGCCTTTTGGTAATCCTTGGCGACGTGTTCATAAAATTTTGCCAGGTCGATCATGGCTTCGGACGAGCCAAGCCTTGCAGCTTCTTCCCAGCAGGCTTGGGCTACAGACCAATCCCCTTGCTTTTTGGCCATGTTGCCTTGCAGCAAGAATGCTTTTACCAAATCGCGTTTGTCATCCCCGCCAAGGCTCAAACCTTTTTGGTACAACTCAGAGGCAATGGTTTTATTTCCCAATTTTTCCATCACAGACCCCAAGGAAATGAAATCTTTAATGGAGTTATTCTCCCAGTTGGAGGGCTCTTCCAACAAATCCGCCAAAATCGCGAACAAGGCTGCCAGGCTGACGACATCCTGCTGGTTGTGGTAAAAAATGCCCTTAAGGGGTTCAGCATCGCCAGTTTGCAAGTAGTCGCGATAGTACTCCGGCACCAGGTAACCGGGAATATCGGTCTCGCTGCGTATCAAGCCTAAGATTTCCTTCTCAATCACCCCGAGATTGCACCTTTCCAGGCGTGCTTTCCAAATCCGCCGTGTGAGCGCGAGCAGGTCAAAATGAGGCAAGTCTTCGAATGGGCTGATAAAGGATTGAAGAATATACCTGGTGTTAAGGATAGGAATGTCAAACGCTTTTCCATTATAGGTGACAACCGCCTCCATGCCATCACAAAAGCGTTCCAAGGCTGCAAGCATGGCTGCTTCCTCGGCTGGATTGCGCAGGAAAAATTGTTCCAGATGCAGCGTGTTTTGCTCAAAGCGGGCGGCTCCAACCATAAAAGCCATGGTCCCAGTGCCACCGGAAAGGCCCGTGGTCTCCGTGTCCAGGAATATGAAGTTTTGCATATCTGCGCTGCCCAACTGGGGGTGCCTTGAATATTCCGCCAGGCGCGACCAGCCCCAAGCCGGCAGCAATTTGGATTTACCGTGCAGGTAAGCCATGTCCATCCGGGTTTCCGCTGAAAAAACCGGGCCAAAAATCGTGTCCAGTTCTCTACCCGCAATGATGGTTTCGACCGGTCGCTTTTTAGGGACTTGTCCTTGTGGGGAGCCGTCCATGCCTAGCCGGACCCCCATATTTCGCAGTTTTTCCGTGAGGGATTCCCAGTCCATCAGTTCCCCATTCCCAGTAGCAGCGCCAGCGCTTCAGCCTTCCCGCCAAAACCTTCCTCGCCAATAGGACCGACGCAGGCCGGGCAGCCGTCTTGGCAGGGGCATTCCGTTATCATCTCTGCAGCGTGCCTAATCCAGGCCCCGTGAGTCTCGTACAGTTTTTGGCTCAGGCCCATGCCCCCAGGCGCGCTGTCATACACCAGGATGGTTGGCAGACCGCCCGTAAGTGGCGATTTTGGGTCGGAAAGCACCGCCAGGTCTTCGCGATCGCACATCACCAGCAAGGGTGCCAGGTTGCGCAGGGCATTACAAGCGCCTGCCAAGCCACTGCGCACACGTACACTCTCCTCCGCCATTTGATGGCAGGACGGACAGAGCGTCACCAGGTTGGAAGGCATGTTGGCCTGCTCCGGATTCGTAAATGTTTTGAAAGGTTTGATGTGGTGAACATGCAGTTTGGAGGGATCAAACAAACCTCCGCATCCCCGACATCTGAAGCCGTCCCGCTCCAATATCTTTTTTCTCAGGTTAGGCCAAAGCGGACCGTAATTATTGGGCAATCCGCTCCAAAGGTCCACAGCTTTCAAATCCTGGACCAGGTTGGACTGGATGCCAAACCAGGCTCCCTGGGTTTCCAGGTAACGCGGTGGGAGGGAGACTGTGCCATTGCCGATGGTTTCATTCGTCAGCCAGCGCAGCTTGCGATAACCAGTCACCTCAATCCGCAACCGCAGGTCGCCAAAGTCCCGGCTGAATGTGCCAAAGACTTCCCCTTGATGCGACGCGAAGTTTTCGATGGTTGTTTCCAGCGTGGGCATGGTGTAGTAATCCGTCTGCCCTTTTTCAAGCAGGCAGAGGCCATGCTCCAGGTCGAGGTCCTTTACAGTGTAGGTCTCTGCCTCGTGCAGGTACACGGCTTCGGGATGAACCAACCAGGCCGCGCTGCCCGCATCGATTTCCCCGATTAATTCCTCACCCTCGTCCGTGGTGCTCTTGAGCGAAATCCTGCTTGGTGTACTGCTTCTCAGGGAGACTTCCGCCGCGGGAAATTGCTCGCCGAGCCAAAAATAGCGATCATTTTGCTGGTAAAGCAGGCCGGAATTGGCGAACATCTTCAGGAAGTTTTCCAGTAAGCCTGGCTCCAAGGACCCGAATG
>JAKOSR010000093.1 GCA_029777225.1 Chloroflexota bacterium | reverse complement strand
CAGCCACCATAAGTCCGAACCACCCTTATCCTCTGTCTGCGTGCCGGCCAGGGTGGCCGGGTCCGAAGTGGGGGTGGGCGGGATGAGCGTGGCCGTATGGGTTGGGGCTGTGGTGGGCGAAGGTTGCGGGGTGGGTGTCGGGGGGAGGGGTGTGGGGGTGACGGTGGCAGGAGGGGTGACCTGGAGCAGAAGCCGGTCGCCGGGGTAAAGGACGGTGGTATTGTTCATGGCGTTCCAGGCCATCAGGTCGGCCAGGGAAACCCCGTAGTAACCCGCTATCCAGGACGCGTTTTGGCCCTCTTTGACCACATGATAATACTTGCCATCAGCGGCGGGGGTGAGCATTTCGATGGGTGTCAGCGGCCGGGGTGTGGGCGTGGGGGTGTTGTTGGAGGGGTGAACCAGCAGAACCTGGCCAATTTGCAGGGGGGTATCGATGCTTAAGCCGTTGAGTTCCAGCAGGCGTTCCACGGTCACGCCGTAAGCGGCGGCGATGGTGCTGAGGTTCTGGTAGGCCTGGATTTCATGGGTGATTTTCCCGTCCGCGGCAGGCGTGTTGGCAATCACCATCCCGACCGGGGTTGGGGTGGCATAGCCCGATGAATTCGGGCCCGGGATGGTGAGTTCGTCACCAATCTGCAGTTGGTAACCTTCAGGTAGGTTGTTCCAGGCCAGGATTTCCTTGATGGTCACCTGATAGGCCACGGCAATGGCCCAGAATGACTGGCCAGACTTGACCAGGTGCACCCTATTTCCGTCCGGGCCGGCTTCGGCGACCTGCACTGGCACGATGATGCCTGGCACGCTGGGCACCGTGGAACCACCTATCGGGTTGGTGACACCGCCGGTTGTGTAGGTGCCACATTCCTTGCCAGAAACATAGGCAGCCTGGAGGATGAAATAAGTCATGCCATTGGCGGCTGTGGCAACCCCAGCCCCAACATTGCAGTAATAAGCCTTGTTGGCCGGGCGCATGTGGTCTTCATCTGCCCACATCAGCATAATCTGGTCGATGGTGATACCTTCAGAGCCTACGGCGAAGTTTTCGGTCGCCCAAACGGTGCCACCACCACCGTAGCCGGCCGCCGCGATTCTGCCCTTGACATCGCCAATGTGCCAGGAGAGCAGCTGGTCTGCCATGACCTGGGCGGTGTACTGGGCGACGCCATCAATCACGGGGTCCTCAATCAGGGCCGGCAGGCCAAAGGAGACGCGCAGGGAATTCATGGCCGCAATAAGGTCGTAAGCGGTCACTTCGGCGAGCGGCCTTGCCGGCGCTTCAGCCAGGGCGGGCCTTGGCAGGGAAGTGAAAAAAGCCAAAGCCAGAACCAGGATGGCAAGCCAGATGCTGAAGTTTCTCTTGATGGTTTTCATCCATTGCATATATACCACATTTCAAAAGAGGCCCGGAACCCGGGGTTGAGGCTTGTAAAGTTCCCAATGACGGGGTGAAGAGGGTAAAATAGACATAACAGCCATTGGAGCCAGCCTATGACCAAGCTTGTCATTCAAATTCCTGCCTATAACGAAGCCGCTTCCCTGCCTTCCGTGCTTGCCGAATTGCCACAGTCCCTGCCGGGCGTGGAGGAAATTGTGGTGCTCGTGATTGATGATGGTTCGAGCGACGGAACAGGACAAATCGCGCTGGATAGCGGCGCGGATTACGTGCTCAGGCACCGCCAAAACCGGGGGCTTTCGCGCGCGTTCATCGACGGGCTCCAGTTCGCGTTGGCCCTGGGTGCGGATGTGATTGTCAACACGGACGCGGATAACCAGTACCCGGGCAGCGAGATAGGGGCCCTGATTGCCCCAATTCTCAGCGGGGAGGCAGATCTCGTGGTGGGGGACCGCCAGACGCAGGAAAACCGGAATTTCTCCCCGCTGAAACGCGTGATGGAATCCATCGGCAGCGCGTTTGTGCGCAAGGTTTCCTCCACCAACGTGCCAGACGCGGCCAGTGGGTTTAGGGCTTTTTCGCGTTATGCTGCCTTGCGCATGGAAGTTTACAATCCCTATTCCTACACGCTTGAAACCCTCATCCAGGCCGGTAAGGGGCACATGCGGATTAACCACGTCCCCATCCACACCAACCCGGTGGCGCGTGAATCACGCCTTCACAAGGGCATGATGAATTTCATCTGGCACCAGGGAGGGGCGATTATCCGCTCTTATGTGCTCTACCAACCGCTGCGGACCTTCCTTTCCATCGGAGGCACCCTGTTTGGGTTGGGAGCCATCCTGCTGTTGCGCTTTCTGATTTACTATCTTTTCTACGACACCGGCTCCCGCTACATTCAGTCTGTCTCCATCGGCGGAACGCTGGTGCTGGCGGGCATCATCCTGGTCATGTTTGGGTTTTTGGGGGACGCTGTCAGGGCCAACCGGCAAATATCAGAAGAGACGATGGCCGCAACCAGAGACCAGAACCGCCTGGCAGATTTGGACGAGCTGGTAATGTTCTGTGGCCACCCGGTTTACTCAAAAATGCATTCAGGGCAGGCGTAAGGCGCTGGCTTTTATCATTCATCCCACCTATTTACGAATTGCCTAAAACTGCTCATCGGGAAGCGTTAATTCCGGTGTGCTATACTTTTTTACCTAGCATGATTAAACCCGCAAGGGGTCGGGCGCGGCTCTGAACGGAGAGACTTACAGGGAAAACCGGGAATAATTCATTACCATGACATTTGTTCACCTGCATGTTCATTCTTCCTATTCCGTCCTGGATGGCTTTGGCAAACCGGAGGACCTGGTGGCCCGCGCGAAAGCATTGGGCATGCCCGCGCTCGCGCTTACTGACCATGGCACCATGTTTGGGTCGCTCAGCTTCTTTTCAGCCGCCCAGGCTGCGGGGATTAAACCCATCATCGGCCTCGAAACATACCTGGCCCCACGTGGGATGCAGGACCGGGACGCGCAAAAAGACCGTCACCCCTTCCACCTGGTGCTGTTGGCTGAGAACATGGAAGGTTACCGCAACCTGCTCAAAATTGCCTCAACCAGCCAATTGGAGGGCTTCTATTCCCATCCCCGCATCGACAAGGCTTACCTCGCTGAACACGCCGCTGGCCTGATTGGCAGCTCGGCCTGTCTTTCGGGAGAGCTACCCAGGGCAATTGTTTCGGGGGATGGGGGCCAGGTTGACAGGGCGCTGGCGTGGTACCGGGAGGTGTTTGGCCCGGAGCATTTTTACCTGGAATTACAGAGCCACAACCTGCCAGACCAGGAAAGGGTCAACCAGGGGTTGGTGGCACTGGCCCGGAAAACAGGCATGCCGCTCATCGCCACGAATGATGTGCACTATATCCGCAAGGAGGACGCGGAATTGCAGGATATCCTCCTGTGCGTGCAGACTGGCAAGCGGCTTGCCGACCATGACCGGATGCGCATGTCGGACGATTCGTACTACCTGCGCAGCCCCCATGAAATGTCCGCGCTGTTTACTGACGTTCCGGACGCGCTGCAGAATACGCTGGCCATTGCCGAACGCTGCGATGTGGACCTCACCCGCAAAAGTTACCACCTGCCGCTGTTTGAACTGCCTGAGGGGGTGGACCCCGCCACGCACCTGGAAGCGCTCTGCCAGGCCGGCCTGGAGCGGAACATCCCCGGCCACAACCGGGATGCAGATATTCAACAGCGCCTGAAGTACGAACTGGGAATCATTAACCAGATGGGCTTCGCCGAATACTTCCTCATCGTGTGGGACCTGTGCCGTTTCTCGCGTGAACAGAACATCTGGTACAACGTGCGTGGCTCAGGTAATGGTTCCCTGGTCGCGTTTGCCCTGGATATCACCTCCGTGGAGCCGCTGGAACACCAATTGATGTTTGAGCGCTTCCTGAACCCTGACCGAGTCACTATGCCTGATATCGACCTGGATTTCCAGGATGACCGCCGGGCGGAAGTGATGGAGTATTGCAACCGTAAGTATGGCGCGGACAAGGTGGCGCAAATCATCACCTTTAACGCCATGAATGCGCGGGGCGCCATCCGGGATGTTGGCCGGGTGATGGATATTCCCTTGCCGGAAGTTGACCGGGTGGCCAAAGCCGTGCCGGGACCCTCCCAGGGGATACAGGCGCCAATCTCGGAATGCCTAAAGACGACGCCCGATTTGAAAGCCATGTACGACTCGTCGGAGCAAATTAAGAAACTAATTGATACGGCCGGCCGGATGGAGGGTTCCATCCGCAACGTGGGGACGCATGCCGCTGGCGTCATCATCAGCGACAAACCCCTGACAGAATACCTACCCTTGCACCGGCCTACCAGCCAGAGCGAGGATTTGCCCATCAAATCCGTGTCGCAGTACGACATGAAAGGGATTAATGAACTCGGCCTGCTGAAAGTGGACTTTTTAGGATTGGTGACGCTCACCATCATGGCCAGGGCGACAGAATACATTGCCAAAAGGCATGGAATCCGGCTGAATTTGCGTGACATCCCCACGGATGAGCCTGAGGTGTTCAAGTTCCTGGGGGAGGGCCATACCACGGGCGTCTTCCAGCTGGAAAGCACTGGCATGACCCGCTTCATCACCCAGATGCAACCCACAAAGCTCAGCCACGTGATTGCCATGGTTGCGCTGTACAGGCCTGGCCCCATGGAGATTATCCCAAAATATATTGCCAACATGCACGGGGAACTCCCGGTTGAATACCAACATCCCAAGCTGAAACCCATCCTTGAAGAAACGTATGGGCACGCGGTGTACCAGGAACAGATTATGACCGCTGCCATCCAGCTGGGAGGGTATACCCCGGGCGAATCGGATGACCTGCGTTCCGCCATTTCTAAGAAGAAAGAAAAGGAAGTGAAAAAGCATCACGCCAAGTTCATAAAGGGCGCGATGAAGAATGGCATAGACCAGGAGACGGCGGAGTCCATCTTTAAACACTGGGAAGCGTTCGCCCATTATGGGTTTAACAAGGGGCACGCCACCAACTATGGCATGATCGCGGTGAAGACGGCCTATTTGAAAAGCCATTACCCCGTGGAATACATGACCGCCCTGCTCTCGGCCTGGAAAAACGACGCTGACAAATGCGCCAGGTATGTGGCTGAAAGCCGGGAAATGGGGCTGGAAGTGTTGCCGCCGGACGTGAACTTCAGCGAATACGATTTTAGCATCGAGGATTTGCCGGAAGGCAAGTCTGCCATCCGGTTTGGCCTGGGAGCGGTCAAGAACGTTGGCCAGAACCCGGTGGATATCATCGTCCAGGCGAGAAACGGCCGGCCGTTCACGGACATCAACGATTTTGTGCGCCGGGTGGACCTGCGTTCGGTGCAGAAGCGACCGTTGGAGTGCCTCATCAAGGTGGGCGCGCTGGACAGCCTCGGCCCAAGGCAGGCGCTGCTGATGGCGCTGGACCAGATGGTCAACATCTCGGGCAGCTATTTCCGTGCCGCGGGGATGGGCCAAATGGACCTGTTTGGCGGTGCCGCGGATGGCGGTGGAATGGTGCAACTGCGCTCGGGCGGGTCGCTGGACAAGAAGCAGGAACTGGATTGGGAAAAAGAGCTGCTTGGTTTGTACGTCTCGGAACACCCTCTGCGACGGTATATGAGCCTCATTAACGACAAGCTCACGCATTTTTCCAACACGCTGAGCGAGATTGAAACCGAAACCAAAGTGGCGGTGGGGGGTGTGATTAAGAAGGTGCGCCCCTACCTGACCAAAAAAGGCGACTACATGGGATTTGCCACCATCGAGGACCAATACGGGGAGATTGATTTGGTCCTGTTTGTGAAAACCTGGCAGGCCTATAATGCCATCTTGGACCCAGGGGCGCTGGTGATTGTGCGAGGGAATGCCGATGCTCGCGAGCAGGGGGTTTCGGTCAAAGTGGATTCGATAACCCGGGTGGAGACAGACGGGCTGGGCGAAAGCTTTTCCGATTCCCGCTTTGGGGGGCCGGACTTTGAGTTGATGCTTGAGAAATTCCTGCCCAATATGCGCGTTCTCTCCCGCTACGCCTATAATGATTCGGTCCAGCCAGATGTTGCGGACGAGGAGGAGACCAGGAATGACCTGGAGGAATCCTTCGATTACATCGACGAGGATGGGGTTGGTATGGAGGAGGGCTCATCAGGGGGCGTGGCCTGGGAGGAAATGACCGGTGTGGAAGCGGAAGGCCTGGAAGCGTGGGCACCAGAGGTGGAGGACGTCCCAGACCCAGCTGCTGATGAAAACCCGCCGCGGGAGGAGACTGGTGGAGTTTCTCCCAGCTTGCTGGCCGGGTTTACGGCAGAAGCGGCCGCGGCAGAGCCGGCCATGACAGTGACCGTGGTTGAGACCGTGGCCGCAGAAAACACAACCTTTAGCATGGAACCACAGGTGCCCCGCAAGCTGTTGATTATTCACCTGGATGGGGAGAACGACATCCCGCGGGAGTACCGCAAATTGAATCACATCCATGGGCTGTTAATCTCACGGCCTGGAGATATGCCGTTTAGCTTCCAATTTGTTGAACGCGACGAGCCGTTGCGGATTGTCTTCCCGAATGACCGTACGCATTGGTGCGAGGAACTGCGGCAGCAACTGATACGCCTGGTGGGGGAAGACAACCTGGAAATCGAAGAATACTAAGTTTTAACAGCATAAAGGATGGTCAATGGCCGGCATGGAACTGGATTTTTTTCCGACAACTGTATTGAGAGTGGACGCGATTGGTAAACCAGGAGAGCGTGTATTTTACATCCAGGGCGGTGATAATGAACGCATGGTGACGCTCGTATTGGAGAAATTCCAACTTCAGGCACTTGTGGTGGGCGTGGAACAACTGTTGGCGGAGCTGGACACCCGCTTTCCAGCGCTTGCACAGTCGGAAGGTGACTATTCAGAAGAGCAGATGCGCATAACGGGAGCGTACGATACCTTTTTCAGGGTTGGGGAGATAAACCTGGGGTATGACGCCCCTGCTGACAAGGTGGCGCTCACGCTGGAATCCATCAGGCTGGAAGATAAGGATGGGCTTGAGGAGCCGGACAGGGTCAGGTTTTGGTGTGAACGCGCTCAAATGGCTGCGTTGGCGAAGTGGGCGCGGGTGGTTATCTCGCAGGGCAGGCCAACCTGGCCATCGGATAACCAGCCCATCCAACCACCAGACAAGTTTTCCCCCCGCCATAACGGGCATAAACACTAAAGAAAGCGTGCCAGCGTGACCCCTGCCGCCGAAGAAGTGTTAAAGGCTCTGCGACGCGGAAAAATTGCCCTGGAGGGGCAGTTTTTCTATAGCAGCAACGCGACCTTCCTGGTGACGTGTGAGCAACGCGGCAGCAAATTCCAGGCCGTTTACAAACCGCAGGCGGGTCAGTCGCCCTTGTGGGATTTTGAAGCACGTGGGTTACCCAAAAGGGAAGTGGCCGCTTACACTTTGTGCCAATACGCGGGCTGGGATTTCGTCCCGCCCACCATATTTCGTGGGAGCGGCTTACCAGCCGGCCCGGGCTCATTGCAACTTTTTATCCCGCACGACCCACAGGAACATTACTTCACCTTCGCGCAGGAGGTCAGGGACCAGGCGCGCCCAATCGCGTTGTTTGACCTGGTGTGCAATAACGCCGACCGGAAAGCGGGGCACCTGTTGCGGGACGAAAACGGGAAGATTTGGGCGATTGACCACGCGTTGTGTTTCCACGCGCAGCCCAAGCTGCGCACGGTGTTGTGGGATTTCGCGGGGGAAGGATTCAGCCCACAAGAAGACGAAATGCTTGGCAGGTTGTGGGAAGACTTGGGCCCAGAACAGGAGCTGGCACGATGGATGGTGCGCTGGATTAGCGTGGCGGAGATTGAGGCGCTGGCTGAACGCGTTCGGGATATCAGGCACGCGGGGTGCTTCCCCACGGCGGAGCCTGGCCGGCGGTCTTTTCCATGGCCACCGGTATGATTGACTATAATTAGAGGCCTAAACGTTTGACCTTGGAGGAAACAGCATGATGGAACCGGTAGGGTTGGTGTTGGTGGGCTTTGGGAACGTGGGACAGGCTTTTGCCCAATTATTGCTGGAGAAGCAGGCGGAATTGGCCGAAAAGTACGGCATGCGGTGCCACGTGAATGGCATCATGACGGGCAGGCACGGCGCGGCCATCAACCCGGATGGCATCGACCTGGAAGAAGCGTTGCGGATTGTGCGGGAGGGAGGCCAGCTAAAGCAGCTGGATGCCAGCGATTTTTCAGGTGACACCCTGGATTTCATCCAACAAAGCCCCGGGGATGTGATGGTGGAAACCACACCGGTGAACCCACGCAGCGGCCAGCCCGCGCTGGAGCACATGCGGGCAGCCCTCAGCAAGGGTATGCATGCCATCACGGCCAACAAGGGCCCAGTGGTTTACGGGTTCCAGGAACTGACCGCATTAGCCTCGGGCAAGGGGCGTAAATTCCTGTTTGAATCCGCGGTGATGGACGGCGCGCCCATCTTCTCCTTGTTCAGGCAGCCCTTGGCAGGCGCGCGCCTGCTTGGCTTTAGTGGCATCCTCAACTCCTGCACGAACCTGTTGCTGGAAAGGATGGAAGCGGGCGAAACGTTGGAGCAAGCGATTGCGTATGGGGCGTCCATTGGTATTACGGAGACCGACCCAAGCAATGACGTGGACGGTTGGGACGCATCCATCAAGGTGGCCGCGCTTTCCACGGTACTGATGGGGCATCCGCTGACGCCGCTTGAGGTCGACCGGACGGGCATCCGGGGTATCACCCTTGAGATGATTGCCGAGGCAAAGGAAGCAGGCCAGCGTTGGAAGCTGGTGTGTTCCCTGGAAAGGAAGGGGGAGGCGTTTGTGGCCAGAGTGCGGCCTGAAACCGTTGGTCCGGATTCGCCGCTGTTTTCCGTGGGCGGCACAAGCTCGTTCGTGGTGTTTAATCTGGATGTGCTGCCCGGGCTGGGCGTGTTGGAATCTGACCCGAGCCCCAAGACGACTGCCTTTGGGCTGCTGGCCGATTTGATTTACACGCAGGGAAAGGCCTGAACAGGTGGCATGGGTTCTTATCGGCTTAGGCAGCAATTTGCATGACCGCGAGGCCAACCTGGCACACGCCAGGGAATTGCTGGCTGCCAGGGTGGAAGTGGTGAGAACCTCCGCGCTATATGAGACAGTCCCCTGGGGTTATGCGGAACAGCCGGCCTTCCTGAACCAGGTGCTCGCGGGCGAAACCGCGCTGACGCCGTTGCGCCTGTTGAACTTCCTAAAGAAAATTGAAGCGCAGATGGGGCGGGAAAAGACCTTTCGATACGGCCCAAGACTGATTGACTTGGATATTTTAGCGTATGACCAGTTGGTCATACGGACGAAAAGGCTCGAAATTCCTCATCCGAGGATAGCGGAGCGCGCTTTTGTGCTGGTGCCCCTGGTGGAAATTGCGCCGGAGTGGGTGCACCCCGGTTTGGGAAAGACCGCGCGCAAATTGCTCCAGGAGATTAGCACGGAGGGGGTGCGAAGGTGGTGAGCTGGCTGGCCGGGCTCGCGATGTTGCTGCCGGGGCTCTGCTGGTGGGCGTGGGCGGAGGATACGGGACGCGACCCGCTGGAGACGCTGGCGGGGGTGATTGGCTTTAGCGCCGGATTCATCACGCTCGTTACGCTTGGGTTTTACCTGGTTCGCGTACCCATGTCGGACGGCTGGTTTTGGGGGCTAGGTGGTCTGCTGCTCGCGCTCAGCGTGGCGGGGATTGCTCGCCGGGAGAAGAGGGCGTTGGGCTGGCCGTGGCTTGCAGCGCTGGTCTTGGTGGCGCTTATTGCGGCCTGGCGTTTTTGGCAGGCCAAAGGCCTGGTGCTGCCCAACTGGGTGGACTCTCTGCATCATACCTTGATTGTGCGCAAGATGGTGGAAGCCCAGGGGCTGACCAGTACACTTGATCCTTACCTCCCTGGCGCGTTCACGTATCATTTCGCCTTTCATGCCATCGCCGCGGTTTTCTCAAGACTAAGCGGGATCGCGCCCTCCCAAAGCATTTTGTTGACCGGACACGTGGTGAGCATGGGCATCAGCTTGGGGGGGTATACGCTGGTGAAGACCCTCTCGAAGGATTGGCGGCCCGCTGTGTTCACGGCGCTGCTGATTGCCTTTGTGACACGCATGCCAGGGTATTACGTCTCCTGGGGGCGGTACACGCTGCTGGCCGGCATGATGTTCTTGCCTATGGCGATTGCCCAGAGCCTGAAGGTTTGGAATGGGGCGCGCGACTGGGGAAACCTGGCGCTGTTGTTGACGCTTGTGGGAGGCACGCTCCTCAGCCACTACCTGGTCGCGTTCCTGCTGGGTATGGTCCTGGTTGTGTTGGGGTTGAGCTGGGTGTTGCAGTCGGCCATCCGGCGGAACTGGGACTGGGCACCCATGGTGAGGCTGGTAATCACGGCGTTGCTTGGGCTTGTGCTGGTCTCACCCTGGTACTATCGGGCGCTCAAGTATACGCCAGCGTTTGTTGAGCCCACGGTGCAACTTTCCCAAATCCAGGCCGGGACTAAAGGGCAGTGGGATTACCTGTTTTACCTGGTTGGGCCCCTGGCCGGGCAGGCGCTGCTGACGTTCGCGTTGGGTGGGTTGATTTGGGGGTTGTTTAAGAAGGAAGCCCGGAGCCTGTCCATCTGGACAGCCCTGGTGGGGCTGTTTAGCCTGCCGTTTGGCTGGCGGTTCTTTGGCTTTCGCAGTGATTATTTTGGCCTGACGTTATTTATGCCCGTGAGCGTGCTGGCCGGCCTTTTCTTTTTTTGGGGAACGGAGTGGCTGGATTCGAAGCAGGACCGCAAGAATATCGCGCTGGCTCTAGCCATGCTGGTTGGGCTTGGGATGGTCCTTTGGGGCACGTGGCAGAACCAGGACGTCATCAACGATGAAACGGTGTTGGCTGACCAAAGCGACATCACCGCGCTGGATTGGATTAATGACCACACCCCCAAAGACGCGCGTTTTTTTGTGAACACCAAGTTGTGGGGGTATGGCATGTATCGGGGGGTGGGCGGTGGCGCCTGGATTTTGCCGTACACCGGGCGGTGGGCTATCGCGCCGACCATTTTTTACACTTTTGGCGGGGACCAGGCAACCGCCGCGCAGTGGGCGGATTGGTCGCTGCGGGCATCGAAGGTGGAGACGTGCGGCACGGATTTTTGGGAGCTGGTGGAGGAAGCGGGGTTGGCGTATGTGTATGTGCGGGAAGGTTCCAGTACCCTGAAAGCCTCAGCGCTGAACGATTGCAGCGGGTTGCGTCAACTCTATAATTCTGAAGGCGTGAGCATTTGGCTAATCATGCCTGACCACCCATCCCCTGACGACTTATAATTGGGGTGATGCAAAGGTTGGCTTATGCTCTGGGCTGAAATCAGAACCGTCCTCGTTCTCTTTATACTCATCCTTGTCCCAGGTTGGGCAATGTTGGCGGTCACCGATTACTGGCGTAAATGGGAAGCACTTCAGCGCTGGTTCCTGGCTGCCAGCCTTGGAATTGCCTTTTGGCCAGTGCTCTATTATGCCCTACGCGTGGTTATGCCGGCTTTGCGTTTGGGTACGAACAAACTGGTTTTGCTACTTGTGTTGTTCGCTGCTTTGATCACCTGGAAACTTCGCAAGGATTGGAAGGTTCAGTTCTCGCTGGGACAATGGGGGTGGGTCATCCTTGGCATCCTGGCCGCCACGCTTTACACCCGGCTCATCCTGGCACACCGTTTTCCTTACCCAGCGTGGACGGATTCCTTGCATCACACGTTGATTACGGAACTGACCGCCCTGACAGGTCAGTTGCCGAAGACGCTTGAGCCTTACGCGAATATTCCCCTCACCATGTACCACCTGGGCCTCTATGCCCTGACGGCTCCTGTACAGCTGCTAGCGAAGGTCCCATCCCATACTGCTTTACTTTGGACAGCCCAATTTCTCAATGGATTGTGTGGAATCGGTGTATTCTTGGTGTTGGATAAGAAGGTCTCCAGGCTTGCCGCGGCTGTAGGGCTGCTTGTGGTCGGGCTGTGGAGTTTCATGCCAGCCTGGTATTTCAATTGGGGGCGTTTCACCCAGCTCGCTGCCCAGGTGGTTTTGCTGACAGGCGCGCTCCTGGTCTGGGAAGCTCTACAGGCCTGGAAGGAAGCGGGTTTTAGGGGAGGATCGGATGTTTGGACCCCCACTGTACTCGCCGCGTTGTCCCTGGCTGCCACAGGGATGTTGCATTTCAGGGTGGCAGGCTATTTGTTGCCGCTTATTTTTTTGGTTTGTGGCGTCAGCCTTTTGGGCCGGAAGGGAAAGAATGAACGCCTGCGGGCATTATGTGGAATCGTGGCAATTGGCTTGTTGGCATTCGTCCTGCTTGCCCCCGCGATGGTACCGGCGCTTTCGATCTACCTGCGCCCGCCTGAGAGTGGAATCGCGCCCACGGGTGCTGCCGACGGCACGGCTGAGACGCAGGACCAGGACATTGCCACCCTGGACTATTTTGACAAGTTCACATTTAAAACCCTGTATGGGATTGGGGTGCAGAAATGGATTTTCATCCTGGCTGTGGCCGGATTCGTAATTTCACTCCTGGTCAAGCGGATGCGCTGGGGGGTAGTCTTGGTGGGCGTATGGGTGGTCTTGCTCATCGGAGAGGGTTTTCTTTACAAGCTCAACATCGCCACGCTGGCATTTTCAAATATGACCGCGATTATGCTGGCCGCGTACCTGCCGGCCGGGTTATTCATAGGGTGCCTGGCTGAATCCTTGGACCACTTTTCCAGCAAGCTGATTTCTTATAGCCCGGCTGTTCCCCTGCTTTGGTTGGCGATTATTTTGGGTTATGTGGGCGCTTTCGCACGGGTCAGCGGTTTGGAGCCAAGCCGTCAATTTATGTCCGGCGCTGATGAGACGGCCATGAACTGGATTATAAAAAACACGCCTTCGGACGCGTTATTCGCAGTGAATACCTATGATTGGATGGGGACCCATCCCCATGGTAGCGACGCGGGTTTTTGGATTCCCTACTTCACGCAGCGACAGACCACGGCCGGCGTGATGATTTCAGACCTGGGACCGGATTTTGATGAAATGGTCACGGTTTCAAAGGAAGTGACAGCTCTTTACAGCTCTCCTGGCGAACTGGCAGCCTTGTGTCCCCAGGGTGTGGATTACCTTTACAGTGGCAAGACAAACCCTTATGGAGGCAAAGATTTCGACATGGCCAAATTGGATGAATTGCCTGGCACAACCCTGGTCTTTGACCAAGATGGGGTCCAGATTTTACAGGTTTGCCACTAAAGCCGGCCAGTTATTTATGTGGCAAATGAGCGTTGGCTGAAAGTCTTTTTATGAAGATATTAATCCTGAGCACCAATTTTCCCCGCTGGCAGGGGGACACCCGCGCGCCTTTCATATTGGGCGTGGCGCGGGCGTTGCAAAGGATGGGCAATCAGGTGCGTGTGGTCACCATGCACAACCCCGATGCCGCGCTTCGGGAAGAAATGGACGGCGTTGAAGTGCGAAGGGTGCGGTACGCGCCAGATGGTCGGGAAACGCTCCAGCGGGACGCGGCTGGTATTCCAATCGCATGGAAGCGGGGATTTAAAAGCCAGGCATTACTTGCGGCTTTTGGTTTGCGCCTGACCAGGGAGGTGCTGAGAGTAGGCCGTGATTTTGACATCATCCATGCTAACTGGTCGTTTACAGCCATTGCCGCCCGGCTTACCACATGGTTCCACCGTACACCTTATGTTGTCACGGTGCATGGCAGTGATGTTTACAAGACTATCGTTCACCCTTTCCAACGCTGGGCAGTCAGGTATGGATTAAAGGGCGCGAAAAAGGTCGTCGCAGTGAGCGAGGACCTGGCAAAGGCCGTGAAAAGCCTTGGAATCTCTCCGGAAAAGGTGGAAGTGATCGGGACGGGGATATCACTGGATGAATTTCCATTCGAGCCCAATGCGAACCGGAAAGAACAAATTATGTTCGTCGGTTCCCTGATAGAACGGAAAGGGGTAAATCAGCTGCTGGAGGCACTGACACACGTTCAGCAACAGGTGCCAGGCTGCCGTCTTCTGATTGTGGGAGAGGGAGTGGAAAGGCAGCACCTCGAACAACAGGCGGAACAGCTTGGCTTGAGCGGGATGGTCACTTTCATGGGAAACCAGAGCCAGGCGGAGGTATCACGCCTCCTCAGAGAGTCAAAAGTCTTTGTGCTCCCCTCGATTGAAGAAGGGCAGGGGGTTGTGCTGGTGGAAGCGCTTGCCAGTGGCACACCTTGCGTGGGCAGCGATGTGGGTGGGATCCCGGGTGTCATTTCAGGGGTTGGCCTGGTCGTACCCCCAGCTTCCCCTACCGCGCTGGCAGAAGGCATCTTGCGGTTCCTGAAGGATCCGGACCTTTGGCAACGCAGCAGCACGGAGGGGCGGAAAAGAGCGGAGGAGAAATACGACTGGGATGTGCTCGTTAGGCAAATCGTGAGGGTTTATGATGAGGTGCTGGGTAATTTACCGCCCAATGGGGTTGTAAGAGTAGGGGAACGTTAATGGACGAGACACTGTCCTCCAAACAGGCCCCGAACCCGGCGGAGTGCGATTTATCGGTCATTATTCCCAACCTCAATTCTCCCATCATTGACCGGGTGGTCCAATCGGTGTTGGAGCAGCAAACAGCACTTGTTTTTGAGATAATCGTGGTTGGGATGGACCAGCCCCAGCTAATCCCCACGGACCCGCGCGTGCAAATAATTGACACCGCGGTGCCAACGCCGGCTGCCAGGGCGCGCAACCTGGGCGCGGAAATTGCCCACGGGAAGGTCTTTGCATTTTTGGACGCGGACTGCATCGCTCAACCGGGTTGGTTGGAAGGGCACTGGCAAGCCCACCAGGCAGGCCAAAAGCAACAGGTGGGCGGGTCCGT
>JAKOSR010000092.1 GCA_029777225.1 Chloroflexota bacterium | reverse complement strand
TTAAGCAGCGTCATCACCAGCATCTCCCGTCAGGTGGACCTGAAAGCCATTGACGCGCGCGGGGTGATTGTCAATGGGATTAACCTCAGCCCGACCCAGGTCAATGTCGAGATCCCAATCACGCAGTTGGGCGGTTACCGGAACGTGTTTGTAAAAATTGTCACCACCGGACAGATTGCGCAAGGCTTCTATCTGACCGGTATCCTGGCAGACCCGCCTACGATTACGATATACAGCACCGACCCGGAACTGGCGGCAAACATGCCCGCGTTCATCGAAACGAAACCCCTGAACTTAAACGGAGCGGTTGAGGGTTTCCAGAAAGACGTGAGCCTCAATCTGCCCGAGGGCATCGTGGTGGTTGGCGACGGAAAAGTGACTGTCCAGGTGAGCATTGCCGCCATCCAATCCTCCATTCTGCTGACCGGACTCCCGGTGGAGGTCATTAACCTTGGTCCGGGGCTCAAAGCCGCGCTATCCCCGGAGCGGGTGGATGTTTACATTTCAGGCCCGCTTTACCTTTTGGACAAGCTAAACCAGGCGGATATCATGGTCAGGCTGGACCTGGCGAATAAAACCCCGGGAACTTACCAGTTGATTCCAACAGTAACCCTGGCAGATCTCGCGATCAATGTCGATTCCATTCTTCCCGCCTCCATAGAGGTGGTCGTCACCAGGTAACGACCGAAAATAATTCAGGAAAGAAAGTCATGACGAAACCCGTAATTGTTTTGGTCGGAAGACCAAATGTTGGTAAAAGCACCTTATTCAACCGCCTGATTGGCGAGCGCCTCGCGATTATTGATGACATACCCGGCACCACGCGCGACCGTCTGGTCGCCGAAGGCGATTGGTCCGGGCACGATTTCTTTGTTGTGGATACAGGCGGAATAGACCCCACCCGACAGCGCAGCCAGGAACCGCTTTCCATTGGTTCGGCTGCCTTTATCGCGGATATCCGCGCCCAAGCCGAAATCGCCATGGAAACGGCGGATGTCATTTTGCTGCTTGTGGATGCCCAGCAGGGCGTTACCGAAGCAGACCGTGAAATTGTGCAGATGCTGCGCCGGCGGCAAACCATCGTGGACGGACAGAACCACCCGCCAATCATTCTCGCGGTAAACAAAGCCGACAGCGAAGCTTACCGCGTGAACGCGCTGGACTTTTATTCGCTGGGTTTGGGGGAACCCTTTCCAATATCCGCCATCCACGGCACAGGCACCGGGGATTTGCTGGACGAGGTAATCGCGCACTTCCCACACCCGGAGGAAAACGAAGAGGAAGACACCAGCATCAAGGTGGCGATTGTGGGCAAGCCCAACGCCGGCAAATCAAGCCTGCTAAACAAGCTGGCAGGGGAGACCCGTTCCATCGTCAGCCCCATTCCTGGCACCACCCGCGACGCGATAGACACCCAGATCATCTGGGAGGGGCTGCCAATCACCCTGATTGACACCGCTGGTATACGCAAACGCGGAGCTATCGAACCCGGCGTGGAAAAATATTCTGTTTTGCGCGCCATGCAAGCCATAGAGCGCTGTGACGTGGCGCTGCTGGTGGTGGATGCCGTCACGGGCATTACCGCGCAGGATACCCACATCGCCGGCTATATCAACGAAGCCTGGAAGTCGGTGATAGTAATCATCAATAAGTGGGACCTCATCGAAAAAGACACGCACACCATGGCGGAGTTTGAGCAGAATATCCGCCAGGCGCTGAACTTCCTGCCCTATGTACCGCTGGTGTTCATTTCCGCGGTCAGCGGGCAGCGTGTAAACCAAATTCTACCCTTGGTGGCGCGCGTGCAGGAAGAACGCCTGGTACGCCTGACCACCTCCCAGCTAAACCGCATCCTGCAGGAGGCGCAAGACCTGCACCAACCGTCTTCCGGCTCCGGGCGTATGTTCCGCATCTACTACGGCACGCAAGTGCGCTCCGAACCGCCCACCTTCCTGCTCTACTGCAATGACCCCAAATTGGGTCACTTCACCTACCTGCGCTTCCTTGAAAACCAAATTCGCAAGGAGTATCCTTTTGTCGGTACGCCCATCCGGCTTGTGCTCAAAGCCCGCGAACGCGGTGAGGATTGACACACAGCGAAAGTTGTATAATTAGCCGAACCAGAATAACAGAAACAGGATTAATTACTGTGGAGCAATACACCAGTCAGTCTTCGCCAGAAACAAACCAAGAGGAAAAAACCCCTGCCA
>JAKOSR010000091.1 GCA_029777225.1 Chloroflexota bacterium | reverse complement strand
TTTTCCACAGCCATAATGACCGGTCAGGAGCAGCCAGCCCTTGAGCGAGTTGGCGAAGTTGCTGGCGGTGTTGAAAGCCTGTTCAAGCGAGTCCGCCAGTGGAGCGGCCAGGCCAACCTTGCCCCGTGGCAAAAAGGTCTCGAAAGTGAGGTATTTGAGGTCACCCAGATTGCTGGCGGTGTAGAGCGTGCGTTCCTGGTAATTCACCACTTCTTTTGCCCGGCAAACACAGATTTCAAGCTTGCCAAAGCGCGGGTCGCCTGGTGGGACGTCCTGCCCAACAAAACCAAGCCCATGGCAATAGGGGCAATTGGGATCTCCGATGGAAAATCCTTTTAATGAGTTCGCTTGATTAGGGGTTTCACTCTCGTTTGCCACGTTTTTGTTCCTGGTAAAGTTTTCTAAATTCCTCGAGGTCCGAGGGTTTCTTTTCATTGACAGCCTTGCGGCCTTTTTTCTTCCAATTTCGCAGGACGGCCTGGACGTATTTCCAGGACCTGGCATTGTTTAGCACGGCTTCACGCACGGCGTCTTCTATCCAATCATAAGGATATTCGGCCTGGTCCTGCAGCAGGGCTTCCGTGATGATGGGTGTGAGCGGACCAATATTTTCCTCGTGCAGCCTGAAAATGTCTGGCCTTCCAGGTTCCGCCGGCCGGTCTGCCTGGTTCAGGTCAGCCGGGATGAATTGTTTTTCGGAGATGGCGTAGGCCAAAGCGCGTCCGGCGGGGGTTCCTGGCAGGATGTACGCCTTGCCATTGACCTGGCTCAAAAGCACAAACCCGTTCCTGGTCAACTCTTCCAGCCCGTGGTCAAACGTTTCTGGGTCGTTCATCCCGAGGTTCGCCCGCGCTTGTTCGCGCAGCGCTTCCAACGGAATCAGGTCAGCCGGTGAAGGCTGTAAGGCCAGCTCTGTAAAAGCGCTGAGTAGAATCCCAAGCGCTTCCTTGCTGAGCGCGGACTTGAATGCCAGTGGGAGGAAGTCAGCCGGCAGGGAGATGGAAAGGTCAGGGTTGTGTTCGAAACCTGAAACGGACGGGTCTGGTCTCATGCCACTCAAGACTCAATCGCTTTATCGAAGAAGGAGGCCAGCCGGTCAATAAATACCAGGTCAATGCCTGAATGGACAGGTCCATTACGGTGCTTGGCGATAATCAATTTTGCCAGGTTGTGATTGGGGGAATCCTCTTTCATTTGCTCAGGACGGCTGATGAACATCACAACGTCCGCGTCCTGTTCCAGCGAACCCGATTCGCGTAAATCCGACAGCACCGGTAGTTTATCCTGCCGTTGTTCCACGGCGCGCGAGAGCTGGGCTGCCGCGATTACCGGAACATCCAAATCGCGGGCCAACACCTTGAGATAGCGCGAAATATAAGAGACCTCCTGCACGCGGTTCTCTGAACGTGTGTCGCCGCTCATCAATTGCAGGTAGTCCACGATGACCAGGTCCAGGGTCTTTTCCTGTTGCAGCCTGCGGCACTTAGCACGCATCTGCATCGGGGTGATGGCCGGTGTGTCGTCGATGTAAATGTGGGAGGTGGAGATGTTGGAAATCGCGTGCACCACCGTGTACATTTCATTGTCATCAAACTTGGCCTGGCGCAATCTTTGGGAGTCAATCTGCGTATCCTGGGCCAGCATACGTTGCAGCAGCTGTTCAGCGGACATTTCCAGGGTAAAAATCGCGACGTTGCGCATCAGGCTGAGGCCCACATGCTTGGCAATACCAACCAAGAAACCGGTTTTACCCATGCCAGGCCGGCCGGCAACAATAACAAAGTCCGATTTCTGCAGCCCACCCAGGGCTTTGTCCACGGACTTTAGCCCGGTGGTCAGGCCGGTTACAGATTCCGGATCCTTGGATACAATGCTGAGCCGGTCCAGGTAGCGGTCCGCGAAGATGCTGACGGGTGTCAAATCGCGCTTGTACCGGTCCTGGCTGACGCCAAAGACTTCTTTTTCGGATTCCTCGATGACCGTGTCAACATCGTAGTCCTTGCGGTAAGCCAGCTTGGCAATATTGTTGGCCGCTGAAACCATGCGCCGGCGCACCGCCAGCGCGTTGATGTTGTGCGCGTAGGATTCTGCGTGCAGCGAGGATGGCACCCGACCTGCCAGGTTGGCAAGGTACTCCATGCCCCCGACGTCATCCAGGCGGCTGGTGTTTTCCAATTCCTGGCGCACCATCAGGAGGTCGAAGGATTTATCGCGTTGGAACAAGGTGGAAAAGGCTTCCCATATCCATTGATGCCGTGTGAGGTAAAAATCCTCCACGGAGAGGATTGGAGTGACGTCGGTAAAAACGCCAGGGTTGATTAACACCGCGCCAATCAAGGCTTCTTCCATCTCGCGGTCCTGGAGTTGCCCAGGTTGCAGATCGGTCGTGGTGGGTGTGGTCTTGGTAGGTTGTTGTGAATCTTCCATGGGGTTTCGTTTTCTACCTAAAAGGGGAGGTCCTCAGGCTTGTCATTTTCGGAGGAGTCTTCATCATCGTCCAGGCTTTTCAGAAAATCCTCAAAAAGGGAAAGGTCACCCTCTTGCCTGTTTTCGGTGGAAGGGGATAATTCAATAGCTTCACCACGCTCAGCCTCTTCCGGGATGATGCCTGCCTTGGTGAATACTTCCTCGTCCACATAGAGCGGCACCTGGCTGCGCACGATGATGGCAACCGCGTCAGAGGGACGGCAGTCAATATACTTGCGCTCCCCGTTTTGTTCCAACACCAGGTCGGCGTAAAAAGTGTCTGATTCAATGGCAGTAATCTCGGCGCAGACCAGTTGAATGCCGAGTTGATTAAGCAGTTCCGGGATTAAATCGTGCGTGAGTGGGCGGGCCACCGCGATTTTTTGCAGCGCGATGGTGATGGACTCAGCCTCGTAAATCCCAATCCAAATCGGCAGGTAGCGTTCTGAGCCCTTGTCTTTTAGGACCATGACCCTGTCCTGGTTGGTCAGGCTCACCCGCACGCTGTCAACCACACATTCAATCATCTTTCCCATATTCGTTCACCTGTCAACACAAGGAAATTGTAACATCTCTGGTTTATTCTAACATGTCCACGCGGCCCAGGCGGGTTGCCAGGAGGTCGCTAAACCTTAAATTTTGATCGTCGGGAATCTTAAAATTGCTTCGGAATTGGTGCGTGTTTTTCCCGGATTACAGCTATAATGGAAAAAACGAGGGAGACAAGCGTTTCCTGGCCGCCCTCAGTTTACGTGTAATGGGTGTTTTTCAGCTTTTAATAGCCTGCCCAATCTTCGGGTAAGTGGAATTGGGCAATTTAATCCGGGAGGAAATGCTTGCAGGCAGTTAACCAGTCAACCATTCTCTTGATTGAGAGAAAACAAAAAACGGGAGATACCTTCGGGGCTGATCTCGCGAAAAAAGGCTTTCACCTTGGAACTGCAGAGAGTGGGGCCTCCGGGATTGAGCTACTGGGCGAGTTGAACCCGCTGGTGCTGGTGGTGAACGCCGCTTCCCTGCGCACAAACGGCTTGCGGATTGTCAATCGCTTCCGGAATTTACTTCCTGATACGCCCATCATTCTCATCCTCTCCGCGGAAGAGAAAATTAGCGTGCCCAATACGGCCAACGTGGTCATGCATCTGCCGTTTACCGTCCAAAAACTGGTTAACCGTATCCGGGTGTTTACCAATTCGGAAGCCAGGCACATCATCAGCTGTGGAAACCTTAAATTGAACGATCAAACCCATATGGTCACGTACAATGGGCGCGAAAAGCACCTCACGCCCCGCCTTTCCAAGTTGCTAAAGCTGCTGATGACCAATGTTGGCAAAGTACAATTGCGCGAGGAGTTGTTTAAGGAAGTGTGGGAAACCGATTACACCGGCGACACGCGCACCCTGGATGTGCACATCAGCTGGCTGCGCCAGGCGCTCGAGGAAGATCCGCGCCATCCCAATCTCATCGTCACCGCGCGGGGCGTTGGGTACAAACTCATCATTTAAGAAGGCATTATAAAAACAAAGAGTCCGGCAGGCGCCGGACTCTTTTTGTCATCTGAATGGTGATTTAAATCAGCCCGGTAACCAGTGCGAGCAACAATCCGCCAGCGATGACGCTGCCAAGCTGCCCCGCAGTGTTCGCGCCCATGGCATGCATCAGGATAAAGTTGGACGGATCCTCCTCGAGCGCCATCTTGGCCGAAAGCCGCCCGGCCATCGGGAAAGCGGAAATCCCGCACGCCCCCACCAACGGGTTGACCTTGCCCTTGGTGATGACAGACATCAGCTTGCCAAACAACAGCCCGGCAACCGTGTCAATCACGAAAGCCAACAGGCCAAGGGCCAGGATGGCAAGCGTTTTGAGGTTGAGGAAAGAGGCGGCGGTCATGGTTGAGCCCACGGCCAGGCCAAGGAACAACGTGGCGATGTTGATGAGCTCGTTTTGCACTGTTTTGCTTAGCCGGTCCACCACCAGTGCCTCGCGCAGCAGGTTGCCCAACATCAGGGCGGCCATCAAAGGCGCCGCGTCCGGTGCCACCAGTGCCACCAATGCTGTCACAAGGATGGGGAAAATGACCAGGGTCAGCCGGGAGACCGGTTTGGGCGAATACTCCATCCTGATAAGGCGTTCCTTGCGCGTGGTCAGCAGCTTCATCACGGGTGGCTGGATGATGGGAATAAGGCTCATGTAGGAATACGCAGCCACCGCGATTGGGGCAATGATTTCAGGCGCCAGCTTGGTGCCAACGAAGATGGCGGTTGGGCCGTCAATAGCGCCAATCACGCCGATGGAAGCGGCTTGGGTCAGGGGGAAACCGAGCGCCAGGGCCAGTAGCAGTGTGACGTAGATGCCAAACTGGCCCGCTGCCCCGAGGAGCACCAGGCTGGGTTGCGAGAGCAGTGGTGAAAAATCAATCATCGCGCCGACACCTACAAAAATCAACAGCGGAAAGAGTTCGGTTCTGATGCCGGCGTCGTAGATGACCTTCATAAAACCGACCTCGTTGGACATGCCAAGGTTGGCGAGCAGGCAGCCAAACCCAATCGGCAGCAGCAAAACCGGTTCATACTCTTTCCAAATGGCCAGGTAAATGAGAACCAGGGCGACCCCAATCATGACGAGGTTGCCCCAGCTGAAGCTGGCAAAGCCCTTGGTTAAATCATGGATTAACTGGGTGAAATCCATGCCCCCTCCTAAGCCTGGTAGGAGAGCAGTGGTTGGTTGTGCCGCACAAGGTCCCCAGGGTTGACGAAAATCTCGGCAACCACGCCATCCCGGCTTGCTTTGATGCTATTTTTCATTTTCATGGCCTCCAACACGAGCAATTCCTGGCCGGCCTTGACCACCTCGCCTGCTTTGACCTCGATGGAAATGATGACTCCGGGCAACGGCGCGTTGACAACCCCAGCGCCGCCGTCAGCAATGGGGGCGGCTGGCCGGGTTTGAACCTCCGCGGCTGGCACGGCTGGCGCTTCTGTGGCTGGAACGGGAGCATAGCCGGTGGCTTCAGCCTGGGGCCAGACCTGGTAGGTCTCGCCGTTTACTTCGGCCAAAACCGGCTTGGCGTGGACGTCCTGGATGGTGACTTCGAAAATTTCTCCATCAATCTCGACCTTGTATTTCATGCTTTCCGTCCTTTATTCGTCGTGCTCAAAATTTGTTGGGTTCTACCGCTGCTCAGCCATTGTGAACCAGCCTGGCTGGCTTTGGGTTGGGTTACCAATCGGGTCGCTGATGCGGCCTGCAGCGCACAGGCCACGGCAATGGCGGCTGCCAGTTTTTCTTTTTCAGGTCTGGCGGATGGCTCAGCAACTACAGCGGTTACTGCTGGTTCCGCCTGTTCTTCCGCCTTGGGCTTGTTGGTCAAACTTACCAAAAGCACCATAATCCCCCACAGGATGATAATCATCAGGAATACCAACCCCATCCCGATGAGCGTGATGAGCAGGCCTTGTTCCAATGCTTGAATCATGAGGCCCTCCCTAAACCGGCATGTTGCCGTGTTTACGCGGTGGGTTGTTCTCCACCTTGGTCTGCAATGCTTCCAGGGCCTCTATCAGCTTTTGGCGTGTTTCAGCCGGCTCAATGACTTCATCGATATAGCCAGCCTGCGCCGCCGCGTAGGGGTTCAGGTAGTTTTCCTGGTATTCCTGCTCGAGCCGCGCGCGTTCGGCCTCCGGATCCTCGGCTGCTTTAATTTGTTTTCCATACAGAATATTGGCCGCGCCTTCCGCGCCCATCACGGCAATTTCCGCGCTGGGCCAGGCATAGGTGATGTCCGTTCCCAGGTATTTGCTGCTCATCACGACGTACGCGCCGCCGTAAGCCTTGCGCGTCACCACGCTCACCTTGGGCACCGTGGCCTCAGCGTAGGCATACAACACCTTGGCACCATGACGGATAATCCCGCCGTGTTCCTGGTTGACCCCCGGCAGGAAGCCGGGTGAATCGACGAAGGTGACCAGGGGCAGGTTGAACGCGTCACACATTCGCACAGTGCGTGCAATCTTATCGGCTGAATCGATGTCCATTACACCGGCCATCATCGCAGGCTCCTGGGAAATCACGCCCACCGGCCTGCCAGCCAGGCGGGCCAGACCCACAATCGCGTTGGGCGCGAAGCCAGCCTGCAGTTCCAGGAATGTGCCCTGGTCCATGACGGCCAGGATGACTTCGCGCATGCTGTATGGCGTACGGGGATCCGCTGGCACAAGCTCGTTTAGCGCTTCTTCGCGCCGATTGATGGGGTCACCAGTCAGCAATTCCGGAGCCTGGTCCACGTTATTGGAGGGCAGGTAAGAAAGGGTTTGCCGGCAAAGTGCGATGGCGTCCTCGTCAGAGGCGCCAACCATGTGGGCGTTACCGCTCATGGTCAGGTGCACCCGCGCTCCACCCAGGGTTTCCGAGTCCACTTCCTCCCCGGTCACGGTTTTAATCACCGCCGGCCCCGTCAGGAACATGTAGGATTTATTTTCCACCATGATAATCAGGTCTGTCACCGCTGGTGAGTAGGAGGCTCCTCCGGCGCACGGTCCCATAATCAGGCTTATCTGGGGTACAACGCCAGAGTAAATGGCGTTCCTGCGGAAAATCTCAGCATACCCGCCCAGGCTCTTGACGCCTTCCTGGATGCGCGCGCCGCCTGAATCAATCATGCCGATGATGGGGCTGCCGGTTTTTACCGCCAGGTCCATCACGCGGCAAATTTTCTTGGCGTGGGTCTCGCCCAGCGCGCCGCCTTGCACGGTGAAATCTTGCGCGTAGACGTAAACGGTGCGCCCGTCCACCTTGCCATAACCCGTCACAACACCATCGCCTGGGATGGGTTCGCCTTCGGTGGTGTTTTGCTGGATGGACATGGCTTCCAATTCACGGAAGGTGCCGGGGTCCAGTAACAGCGCGACGCGCTCCCGGGCAGTCAGGCTGCCCTTGGCGTGCTGCTTGTCCACGCGTGCCGGACCGCCGCCCTGCAGGGTCTGCTGTCGCTTGGTGAAAAGTTTTTCAAGACGAGGATTTGTTTCAGCCATTTTTCTCCTGTTTTAGTAGAGGCTAAACGCCGGCTAAAGGGGTGAGTTTTGCCGGAAATCGCGCGGTTATTGTAACACGCCTTCATCCCGTGGGAAGGGCGAAAACCGCGTGCTTGGGCGCCTGGCGAAAGGCCTGTACGTCAGCCAAATATTCACCTGCGCGGAATTGGTATAATGACATTAGTTGCATATTGTTGTCACGGTCTGGACACTCAGGTAATGGTCATCATTTCAAAATCCTTGTTTAAGGAGGATTGGATGCACAGAAGGTTATTTGCACTCACTCTACTCATTATCGCGCTGGTGATGGTGGTGACTGCCTGCGAGCCAGTCCCTTTGCCGACCTTCACGCCCCTGCCGCCTACGCCGGCCCCAACGCCGACCGAACCTGGCATCACCCTGGCTGGGGTGGAGATGGTCTATGTCCCCGCAGGTGAGTTTATTATGGGATGCGACCGTTCTTTCAACGCCGGCAATTCCTGCACCGCGGATGAACTACCCTTGCATCTGATTAAAGTCAGCGCGTTCTACATCGACATGGTTGAAGTGACCAACGCCCACTACGCGGAATGCGTTGCCGCGGGTGATTGCCCCCTGCCCGCCAAGCTGAGCTCCGAAACACGCGAAACCTATTACGACAACCCTGACTTTGCCAATTATCCCGTTATCTACGTGGACTGGAACGCGGCCAATGCCTACTGCACATGGGCAGGCAAGCGTTTGCCCACCGAGGCCGAATTCGAAAAAGCCGCCCGTGGAGAAACCGTCCGTGTCTTTCCCTGGGGCGAAAAGCAGGGCAATTGCAGCCTGGCCAATGGCTTCGACAGCGACGCCGCCAT
>JAKOSR010000090.1 GCA_029777225.1 Chloroflexota bacterium | reverse complement strand
GTACCGCCTGACGCCGGAAACCGGCGAACGCCTGTTGGGCGAATTTGCTGAGGCAGCCTCCGAGCTGCACGAAAACGGTGTGCGCTTCGTGTTTGGGGGCACGCCACCCATCAGCCAGCGCGCCCAGGTCATGGGGGGCTTCTTTGAAAAGACCTTTGATGGCAGCCAGCCAGCGGACGAGGTGCTGGCTTTCCTGCGTGGCGAAAGCGGAACCGTGGATAAACCCGAGAGCTACCCCGGGGATGTCATCAGCCGCATCCAATGGAAGCAACCCTTCCCTTTGCTCCGGCACCATTTTGGCCTGCCCACGCTGGAAGCTTCGCTGGATGGGGTGGCTAAAATCGCGGAAGCCAGGGCGCTGGACGTCATCTCTCTGGGCATAGACCAGGATGCGCAGGAAAATTTCTTCCATCCCGAACGCCAAAACCCCCGCGCCAAAGGCGCTGGCGGTGTACCCGTTCGCTCCGCACAGGATTATCGTGACCTTTTTGCCGCCTCGCGCCGTGGTAATTTCCCGCTGATGCGCACCTATTCCGGCACGGATGACTTTATCCGCCTGGCAGAAATGTACACGGAAACCATCCATAACGCCTGGTGCGCCATCCCTTTGTTTTGGTTCAACCAGATGGACGGGCGCGGACCCATCCCGCTGGAAGAATCTATCCATGAGCACCAGCAGGTGATGGCCTGGTACGGCAGCCGGGGCATCCCGGTGGAACTGAACGAACCACACCATTGGGGCATGCGCGACGCGTCCGACGTGGTCTACACAGCCGCGGGCTATCTTTCCGCGCTCAATGCCAAGCATATGGGCGTGAGGGACTATATTGCCCAGATGATGTTCAACAGCCCCGCTGGCCTCTCTGACGCGATGGACCTGGCCAAAATGCTGGCCATTCTTGAATTGACTGCCCCCCTGGAGGACGAAACCTTCCACGTTTGGCGCGAGACCAGGACCGGCCTGCTGAGCTATCCCCTGGATGATGACGCGGCCCGCGCCCACCTTGCCACGAGCATCTATATGCAAATGGCCCTAAAGCCCCATATCGTCCACATCGTGGGCCACACCGAGGCGGACCATGCCGCCACCGCCGAAGATGTTATCGCGGCCAGCAGGATGGCGAGGCAGGCCATTGAAAACGCCTTGCGCGGCCAGCCCGACATGACTGCCGACCCAGCCATCCTCCGGCGAAGGGACCACCTGGTGGCGCAAACGAAAATAACGCTTCAAGCCATGTGCAACCTTGGGGATGGCACCGCAGCGGACCTCACCAATCCGACCGTCCTGGGTTACGCGGTCCGGGAGGGCATCCTTGACGCGCCACAGCTTAAAAACAACCGCTTCGCGCCTGGCCGCGTCCACACCCGCATTATGAACGGTGCCTGCGAATCAGTGGATGGTAATGGACACGTGCTTTCCGAACAACAAAGATTACAGAAATACCTCTGAAGGAGACAAAATGAGCAAGGAATACACATTTGGGGTGATTGGCGCGGGCAATGGCGGCAAGGCCATGGCCGCTTACCTGGCATTATTGGGCATGAAGGTCGCGCTTTACAATCGCACCTACGCGCATATCGAAGTGATTGCCGAAAGGCAGGGGATTGACCTGCTCAACCCGGGGGGGTTGGCCGGCTTTGGCAAGCTGGAAAAAGTGACCGATAAAATTGATGAATTGCTGGCCGATGCCCAGGTCATCATGGTGGTTGTGCCTTCCACGGCCCATCGCGACATCGCCCAGGCGGCCACGCCCTACCTGCGCAATGACCATATCATCGTCCTCCATCCCGGGCGCACAGGCGGCGCGCTCGAATTCGCGGAGACCCTGCGTCAAAATGGCTGCCAGACCAACCCGATTGTCGCTGAGGCGGAAACTTTCATCTTCGCCAGCCGCTCCGAGGGCCCCAGCCACGCGCGCATCTTCCGTATCAAGGAATCCGTGCCGGTGGCCGCGCTGCCCGCCACCCGCACGCCGGAGGTTCTTGAAGCCATCCATACCGCTTTCCCGCAATACATCAACGGCGGTAATGTGTTGATGACCGGCTTGAACAATATGGGAGCGGTTTTCCACCCCGCGCTCGCCATGCTCAATGCGGGTTGGATTGAAGCCACCCATGGTGATTTTGAGTTCTACGTGGATGGCGTCACGCCATCCGTCGCGAGAGTCTTGGAAGTGATTGATCGCGAGAGGGTCACGGTGGCCTCAGCCATGGGGCTGCGGGCCCGCACGGGTATGGAATGGCTCGAGCTGGCCTACAACGCCCGCGGAGAGAACCTGTACGAAGCCATGCACAACCAGACCGGCTACTACGGCATCAAAGCCCCAGCCACGCTCAACCACCGTTATATTTTCGAAGAAGTGCCCATGAGCCTGGTGCCGATTGCCTCATTTGGTGAGCGCTATGGCGTCTCGGTCAACTGCATCCGCAGTATCATCAGCATGGGCTGTTACCTCCACAACACCGATTATTGGCGCAAGGGTCGGACGGTGGAAAAGTTGGGGGTCAAGGAGCTCAGCATTGGCGAGCTGACCCATTACGTGGAAACGGGCGAAAGGGATTAACCTCCCAGCGCAAACAACTTCCCAATTGTGGTAAAAAAAACGGCCGGCAATCAATGCCGGCCGATATGCATACTTGGGTTAACGGTCAGTTTGCGGGGTTCAAAGTCGCCTCGAGCGTAATCTCTACACCAGCCAGCGCGAACGACACCGGGCAATCCGCCTTGCGTTCAGCCGCAATCCGTTGGAAGTCCTCCGCGGAGACGTCGGGCACATCCGCTACCAAAACCAGGTGGATGGAAGGGATGCGGGCCTTTCCCTCTATACGCCGGAGAGCCACCTTTGCCGTCACTTGTACCAATTTAGGGGTGTAGCCAGCCTTCGTCAGACCACTGCTCACGGCCATGGCGAAGCAACCAGCCAGCGCGCCTCCCAACAGCTCCTCCGGGTTGGTGCCCACGCCTTCTTCAAATCGCGAGCTGTAACTGAATTGCCCCGCATAATCCGCGAATTTCATCACGCCTTTCCCACCGGGAACGGCACCCTCCCACACCGCTGTCGCTTCTCGATCTGCCATCTGTCTCTCCTTTTTTTTAGTAATGTTATCGTTTTGACTGTTGTTCCCGCAACGCTGAGTTTGGACAAGACCCATAAAAAAGCGGAGGCTGCTGGATTTCAGCAGCCTCACAACGTAAGTAAACTTAAGCGGGTTTTCTCATGTCACATCATCAGGGTTTGGGAGCCAACGCGAAAGCCTTTGGTACCGCCCAGGCGTTTAGCCAATAAGCCTGGGTGTAGCCGTCGTAGGCAGTTGAATAGACTCCCAGGGTGGTCGCGAAGGCGGCCTGTGGACAAATTGTGCCATTGGCATTCAGCAGAGCTGTCACCAGCAGATCCTTGCTGAAGTGGCTATCGACGGAACGATTAAATCCATTCACCGGGTAGGCCCCAGGTGTCAGGTCGTGCACAGGCAGGGACTGATAAGTGGAGGTCAAGAAATTCCATCCGAGTGTGGCTGCCGGTATGTACCCCGAGCTGCCTTTCACCGTCCAGAACGTGAACACGGCGTGATCGAAAGCCTGCCTGGCCAGGAAGCGCAAATGGGCTGTCGAAGTGGCGCTTGAATTGAAGAACAGGAAACCACATGGACCGGACAACACGGCAGGATTCTCAAGCAGGTAGGGATCGTCGATCACCGCTTCGCAGGGGGTGTTATCCACGAACAGGGTCAGGATGAACCCGATCGTGTTACCCGACCCATCCTTGATCAGGTTAGCGGCCGGTGCAGGTATCTCAGTCATGCCTGTCGGCGGAACGAATGGCGCGGGGTTGTTGGTGATAAAGGCGTCAATACTTTGTCCGGTTCCGGTTGGATTGTTCCATTTCACCAGGTTACCACTGCTGTCGAACAGCTCCAGCTTGATGTCATACTGCCCAACCGCCGGCGTGACGCCATCGCTTTCTTTAAGGCTGGCGGTCTCAAAATACGCCCAGGCAAGGTCAATATGCTCATTCATCACCGAGTTGTACCAGACGCCAACAGTCGGAGCGTTCGGCTGAATCTTGAACAGCGAATCAGCGCCGAACGGTCCCGTTTTTTCGTATTTATATTGTGTTAGGAAGTGCGGAGGCATTCCAGGGATAGGAACCTTGACCTCATACGGTCGATAGACCTCGCGCAACATGGTATGCCAGGTATCCGCGACCGCGGTGGTGCCATTGCCCTGGGTCTTGCGGGTGTACGACACACGGTACTGCGTTACACCCAGGCTGATCAGGTTGCTGCGGCTCATATCCAGGCGCAGCTCAAGAGAACCAGCCAGGGGTTCGCCCGCGGTGGTCTTTCCCTTTTTCGGTCCCGGGGTTTTCTGGATCTCGCTCATGCTCAGCCCATTGCCGATGGTCTTGACCAGGACCTTATAGTCAGTGAGATCTGGATTTGGATAGCACCACGGTACGCGTGTATCCGTCACCGGCAGCAGCACTTCTTTGCCACATTCGTAATCCCAATGAACGTAGCAGCAGATAGGTTTGGGATTGTACACGGTCGTCCAGACACCCGCGATGGGGTATTCCACCCAGAAGTACAGATCCGGCTTGTCCCCCGCGCAGCGGTACCAGATGGTGGTATGGAAGCCATCGCAATCGGTCATGACGGTGGCAATTTCATCCCACAGGCAAATGTAGGGGTGCAACCAGGGCCACAGACAGATGTATGGCAGGATCATCGGGCGGAGTTTGACCAATGCCGCGCTTATTTCGGTCACTGAATTCGAATTAAGTTGCTTCGAAACTTCGGCTGGGATGGTGTCAATCAGCAGGGGTTGCTCCTTAAGCTTGCGAGCGGACATGGTTTTGAGCGTCGGTTTGGCTGTTTCGGCCATGGGCAGCAAGCGGGGAGTAATGTACTCCGGCATTGGCGGTTCGGGCTGTGGATTCAACCAGTTGGTATGTGAAACCGCCGTATTGGGCGCCAGGTTGAAGCGATAAGCGCTTTCCTGAACCGCCGGTAAGTTGATTGGCGTCACCCGTTCTCCCTCGATTTCTTTATCGGGATACCGTACCGGGAAGAGGCGGTAGGGGTCGGGAGGCGGTGGTGGCCAGGGAAATTTCACAACAATCGGTGGATCTGGCAGGGTCCGGTACCTTTTCCAATCCTTGATGAGCTCATCGCGGAAGCGGAAGAGCACATCCTTGGGTAAACGCGGAATAAGTAGGAAAAGCTTATCGACCTCGCAGATATGGACCTTGGCTCCATAGACATTCTTGTAGACCACATGGCCATTGACGATGATCGGCCGTGCCACTCTCCCTTTGACCAGGCAGGGACACATCAGCCATAACTTTATCTTGTCAATCGGAATGGGTCGTAATCTAAACTTGGTTTTCGCGGGATCCAGTTCAAAGCCTGGCTCGAGCGCGCCAGCAGCCAACAAGCCTTCCAAAGTCGGCTTCTTTGGCCCGGGGAGGGCTGGTGAAACAAAGACTTTGATGTCCTTTTCCTGCAAAATTTCCGCGGGCAGGCTGGCTTTGCCCTTTTTAACCTTGGTGGATTTTAACAATTTGCCACCGGAGTCAAAGACGCAAACCATCAGGTCCAGTTCCTGCTCCGGCTTTTTATCAAATTCAATAGGGAATTCCAGAGTCGTCATTTTGATACTCCTTTGCTTCATATGTGAACAGCTTCATGGTTGGTTGGCAGAACACCTGGAAAGGTGTCCGCGTTTGGTATCGATGGATTTTGTTTTGTTTGGGTGTCAGAGACACGAGAGGACAGGCGAAAGTTACTATTAATACTATAGAACTTTTTTACATAATTGGCAAGTAAATTGGAGAGAGCCCCTGAAAAACGCCTCTCTGCCATAGGCAGGATTTATTGGTAAAAAAGAAAAAAGGGTGGAAAGTATTATTCGCGGGAAAGCCTGATATCCGCGACCCGACGGACTTTCTCGCTTGGTTTGCTTATGGTATGCGCCAAATGATGAGCGGCTGCGATCGGGTGGCGGAAGAGCATGCGTGGGCCGGCGTAACGCATGACCTCGCGGATACGCGCGCGCATTTCAGGTTGGTAACAGTGCACCGGGCAGCGCCCGCACGCCGGCTTATCGGGCTGGAACATGCAGCGGTCAATCCGGTCGAGTGCGTAGTCGCGTAAAGCGGCGCAATCCGTGCACAGCGCGCCGTCGGAACCATGCCTCGCATGACAATACAGCGTAATCATCTTGCTGACGGTGTCTTTTTCACGCGCCACTCTGCGCGTCATGTTGGGGGTCAGGTTTTTTTGCATCCGCCTATTTTACCTGATTTCATTTCTCTTCATCACAGCCACAACTTCCTGCTTGAATCACCTCCACAAAGTTGTATACTGCAATTAGGAACAGCTTGGGTTCCATCGGCCTAATCCCGTAAACACAATTGAAGAGAGCAATTGAACGAAAGGAGTGGTATGGCTGTCATCACGCTTTCAAGACAATCAGGTAGCGAGGGCAACGAGATTGCCCGCCTGTTATCTGTCCGCCTGGAATACAAACTCTTGGATAAGTACCTGATTGATGATATGGCCAGGACCAAAGGCTGGGATCCTGCCGCCTTTGAAGGATTGGAAGAGGAGCAATTCCCGGTCAGAAGCTTTATGGAGAAAGCCCTGCAAAACTTCCAGTCCCCCATCATGTTTGGCCAGGGCTATGGCCCGCGTGGCGCAGACCCTGCGCTAACCAACGAAATGGCTCTGCGTAAAATCATCCTGTCCGCTTACGAACTCGGCAATATCATTATCGTTGGGCGGGGAGCCCAGATTGTCCTGGCCGGCAAGCCGGGCACCCTGCATGTCCGCATCATCGCGCCTGAAAGCAGGCGCATAAAGGTCTGGCAATCCAGGCAAAACATATCGGTGGAGGAAGCCCGGAAATTGGTTCGCGAACGTGATAAAGCCCACGTGGATTTCATTCAAAACGTCTTCATGGCCGACCTGAATGACCCCAACTGGTACGACCTCATCCTCAACACGGACCGCCTCTCCCCCTGTTCAGTCGCGGATATCATCGTGGAGGCGCTGGAGCACGTTTAAGTTCCAGCAACGCACCCCAGGTAGCAAAATGAATCCTCTAAAAAAAGACCGCCTGTAATCGTACAGGCGGTCTTCGGCGTTCATGCTAAGTTATATCCAGCCGCGCAGCTTCATTGCCCGCACGACTTTATCAATTGCGACCATATAGGCCGCGTCGCGCATGTAGACGGATTTCTTCAACGACATGTCCAGCACGCTTCCAAAAGCGGTGGTCATGTTTTCGTCAAGCTTCTTGAGCACTTCCTCGCGGGACCAGTAGAAGTTTTGGTCGTTTTGGACACCCTCAAAGTACGAAACCGTCACACCGCCGGAGTTGCACAAAAAGTCGGGGATGACGAAAATGCCGCGTTGTTTCAAAATCTCATCCGCGTCCGGGGTGGTTGGGCCATTGGCCGCTTCCGCCAAAATCCTGACCTTGGGACTGATGAGTTTGACACTCTCGCCGGTTACCTGGCCTTCGAGCGCCGCTGGGATGAGCACATCCACATCCTTTGTTATCCAGGCCCCACCATCTTCGATTTGGTAGCCGGCCGCCTTGGCCTTTTCCTTGTCAATGGTGCCATATTGGTCGGTGATGCTCATCAGGAACCGGGGATCAATCCCATCTTCCTTGCTGAAGGTGTAGGAGGTGCGGTCGTTGCGATCCCAGCAGGAAACACACAGCACTTTTCCGCCAAGGTGCTCGATGAAACCAAGCGCGGCGTATTGTGAAACATTGCCAAAGCCCTGCAGGGAAGCCGTGGTGGTCTTCGGATCGATGCCGAGGTGCTTCATGGCCTCCCGCACCGTGTAGATGACGCCAAAGCCAGTGGCTTCAGTGCGGCCTTCAGAACCGCCGCCGCCCAGGGGCTTTCCGGTAATCACACCGGGGGTGTACTGGCCGGTGATGCGTGAATACTCGTCCATCATCCAGCCCATCATCTGGGGCGTGGTGCCAACGTCCGGGGCGGGAACATCCTGTCGGGGACCGACATTCCGCCACATCACACGCATGAAACCTCGCACCAACCTTTCCTTTTCTCCGTCCGACAGGGTGGAAGGATCGACGATGACGCCGCCTTTACCGCCGCCAAGCGGGATATTGGCGACTGCGCATTTCCAGGTCATCCACATGGCCAGGGCGCGCACGGTATCCACAGTCTCGGCTGGATGGAAGCGCAAACCACCTTTGTTGGGGCCGCGCGCGTCGTTATGCTGCACGCGGAAGGCCTCAAACACACGGATGACGCCGTTATCCATGCGCACCGGGATGCGGAAGTGGAATTCGCGGGCTGGCCAGCGCAGCTGTTCGCGCACCTGGTCATCCAGCTCCAACTGATCGGCAACCCTATCAAATTGTTGTTGGGCTATTTCAAAAGCGTTGGTTGGTCCTGACATGATCTCTCCTTTGAATGGTCAGACTGAAAACAGTGAACGGGCACAAGGTGAACTGTGCCCGCCAAAATCGGGGGAAAAAAATTCGGAATGCTGTTTCAAAAACATGCATCTACCTCAAATGTACTGGCTTAAACTTATCGCATAACAGGCGTTTGGTCAAGGTAAACACCCCCTTACGTTCGGTGCTCTCAACCGCGCGTGGGCCTTTCCTGCTCAGAATTCCAGGCAATACACCGCCTGGTTTTCGCTGGCTGACTGCCGGCTGAAGCCAAGCCTTTCAAACATACCGGCGGTGCCAAGGTACTGGCGCTGGGGATGTTCTTTGGATTCAAACGGGAACCCATAAACTTTTTGGTAACCGTCCTGCCTAAAGCCTTCCACGGCCACCCCGAGTAGCTGGCCCGCCAGGCCTTGCCCGCGCGTGCGCGGATGAACCACGAAGCAGACCACGGCCCCGGCTTCTCCACGCGCCGTGGGTAGCTCGGGAAGATTCGCGATGTTCGGAGCGTCCAGCATATCGATGGTACGGCACCACCCCACAACCTCCTGGCCTTCAAAAGCCAGGTAGCCCGTCATTCGTCCGGAACGGATATTGAGTAGCGCCAACTCCCGGTTCTGGCTCGCGCTTCGCTGCTCCCATTCTTCCGGCGTGCAGCCAGAAAGGTAATACTGGCAGAAACAGCCCGCCCAATGCTCAGCATGGCTGAAGTCCAATCCGTCAAAATATTCCGTGAAGAGTTGTGCCTGGTCCGTTTGTAGCGGTTTGATGGTAATCATGTTCTCAGGTCTCCTTTATACCATCCATCAGAACGCCCATGGCCGGCCATCCCCAACCTGTGGAAACTTAGCAACCAAGGTTCACCCGGCCTGCCTAAAGGCTTTTCCGGAGAAATCTGTCAATTTTCTCAAGCGCCTGTTCCAACCGTTCGTAGGAGGTGGCGTAGGAAACCCGGGCGAAGCCAATCCCAGCATCGCCAAACGACCTGCCTGGCACCATGGCAACACGCCCTTCGAGCAACAGTCGGTTGCAGAAGGTTTCATCATCCATGCCGGTGGACTCAAGCGAGGGGAACGCGTAGAACGCGCCTCTTGGCTCAAAGGTCTTCAAACCCAGCGCGTTCAACCCTGAAACCACCAGCTTGCGCCGGCGGTCGTATTCCGCCAGCATTTCCTGCACGTAGGGCTCCCCCACCCGCAACGCTTCAAGCGCGGCATACTGCGAAATGGTGGGCGCCGACATGATGGTGTATTGGTGGATGCGCACGAGCCCATTGATGATTTCAGCCGGCGCGGCCACGTACCCAATCCGCCAGCCCGTCATCGCGTAAGCTTTTGAAAAACCGCCCAGCAAAATGGTCCGTTGCCACATCCCCGGCAGGCTTGGGAAGCAAATATGCTCCACACCGTAAACCAGGCGGTCATAAATTTCGTCAGAAACGACCATCAGGTCGTACTTTTCAGCCAGGTTGGCCACTTTTTGGTAAGTCTGGGCGGTCGCCACGGCCCCGGTCGGGTTGCAGGGGGAACCAATGAAAATGGCCTTGGTCCGAGGCGTGATTGCCGCCTCAATCAATTCAGCGCGCGGCTGGACTTCGTCCTCAAAATAGGCGGGGACTTCCACGGGCACGCCACCGGCCAGCTCCACTTCCGCCTGGTAAGACACAAAGCAGGGCGTTGGGATGATGACCTCATCCCCCGGCTCAAGGATGGCCGTGAACACCAGGTAAAGTGCTTCTGAAACGCCCACGGTCATCACCAGCTCGCTTGCCGGGTTGTAGGTCACCCCATACAGCTCATGCAGATGCCGGGCCAATTCCTGGCGCAGCGTAATCAGGCCGTGGTTGGATGTGTAGTGCGTATCCCCGCGCTTGAGCGAAGCAATGCCCGCCTGGATGATTGGCTCAGGGGTGGCAAAGTCGGGTTCGCCGATGCCCAGTGAAATCACGTCCGCCATGGTGGCAGCGATGTCAAAAAACTTCCGGATGCCGGAGGGTTTTAAGTCTCTCACGCGCTTTGCCAGCACTTCTTTCGTCATTGATTCTCCTTTGAATTGGTTCGGGTCAGGGTGAGGTTTTCTCAGGCTACCAGTTGGCCCAGGAATTGTCGCCCATGTTGAACTTGCCCATCAGGCCATTGATGACCACATCATGCCCAAGCAGTGAACCTTCCAGGTGAGAGTTGGTCACATGCACAAGCGGGCTGAGGATGGAATCCTTGATGGAGCTGTTCTGTACGATGGCGCCAGCGCCTATCGAGGCGTAGGGGCCAATGATGGAGTTGTTCACCCGTGCTTCAGGGTGTATGAAAACCGGTGGGATGATGATGTTGTCCACCACGGCGCCTTCTTCATCCACGTTGGCGCGCCCGTGTTCCAGCAGGTAGCGGTTGGTATCCAGCAGGGCTTCAGAGGTTCCGGCGTCCAACCAGGTTTTCACCTGTTCCACTCGCATTTTCACGCCACCTTCAAGGAAAAGGTTGATGGCGTCCACCAGGTAAAACTCGTTCTTGAGCGAAATGTTCAGGCGGAATTGTTCCTGGATGGCCTGTAATAATTTCGCCCCTTGCTTGAAGTAATAACACCCAACCACAGCCAGGTTATTGTTCATCTCATTAGGTTTTTCAATCAACCGGGTGACATTCCCACGCGAGTCCACCTCTGCCACGCCGAAACGGCGCGGGTCAGGCACGGCCTTAACCCAGGCAACCGACTCTGCGCTTTCTTCCTGCAGGCGGGCGAAGGAATTTTCAATCAGTGTGTCCGAAAAGACCACCAAAATGGGTCCGTGCAGCAATTCCCGTGCCTGCCAAAGCGCGTCGGACTGCCCTTTCATCTCCGGCTGTTCCACGTAATGAATCTTTCGCTTGGGATAGTATTTTTGCATGTACGCCCGGATCATCTTATCCTGGCCAGGCGACATGATGAAAACCAGTTCCAGGTCTTCCGCATTGGGGATAGTGTCAAACATCCTCAGCAGGTGGTCCAGGACCGTGGTACCAGCCAGCGAAACCAGGGGCTTGGGCCGGCTCCAGGTCAGTGGGCGCAAACGGCTGCCCATTCCTGCCATTGGGATGACAATCTTGAGATTTTCAGGCATGTTTTTTCCTCCGTCAACAAGGTCATTCAGCAAGGGCAGCTTGCCAGGCAGCTTTCCCGCCTGAATTATATCCTGTTACACGCGAAGAGAACTTGCTAAGGCTGGTAAACAGCCAGGTCTGAAAAAAGAATGGTGCTCGCGCCATTCCCAGCGGATTGCGCGATGACCCCCAATGGCCCCTCCAGGTCCTGCCGGATGGGCACACTAAACTGGAAAGTGTCGTTAATGTAAACTTTCAGTTCGCCTGCCTCAGCCAGCAGGCCAATTTTGTTGCGCGCGGGCGCGCCGGGTTGAAACTTACGCGCCTGCTGCCAATCCGAAACCACGCCCACCGAAGCGTAAATCTGCCTGTCCAGGCGCAGCTCCCCCGCGCAATTCATCCACAGCCGGTATGTGCCCGCGACGCTGTTCTGCCAGAGCAACAGCCCGTACTGGTCCCCCTCGGAACAAAGCGAAACGTCCACCATCACTTCCAGGAAGAAGCTGGCCGGCAGGTCATGCTGGCTGGTGCTGACGAGTAACCCCATAAAACCTTTCAAGGCCACGGAAAGCGCGCCGGAACCCACCTTAATGTTACCCGTGCTCTGTGCCTGTGCCTGCCAGAGGGCCTCGTCGCTGAAATCATCCGAGAACAATGCCTCTCCCCGTGCCTGCGGTGTCTGAGTAATTTCTGCTGGCACACTCCCTGGCTGCGTGGGGAAGGTCGCAGTCGGCGTGCGCGGGAACCAGTCGATGGTGGCGCTGGGTTCAGGGCTGGCCGTGGCCGGCAGGATCAATTCTGGTGCCTGCGTTGGTGCGCCGCCCACGCCCACGCAGGCACCCATCGCGCACAGGGCGATGACCATACCTACGAATTGGGCAAGTTTTCTGGGTATCAACACACTCCAATTTTACCCAAAACCAGCAGAGAGTTAACTCTGATGAAACAACCGGCCTCTGTCAACCCGTCCTGTCCGTTGGTTCAGCCCGGCGATTGATGGGGCAAAAATGTTATAATCCGCTGAGAGGTAACCATGAAAACATCGAAGAAGCTTGTAATATTCCTGCCCATCTTCGCGCTCATTCTCGCGCTTGGCGTTTTGTCTGCGTCCCCCAGCAGGCTGGGCAGCGTGACCGCCCAAACCGCGTACCAAACCCCCACCCCCAACGAAATCGGGCAAATCCTCTACGAGGTTCAGGAAGGCGACACCTGCACGCGCGTTTTCCTGCTGACCAACGTTTCCATCGCCGACATCATCTCCCTCAATGGGCTGGATGAGGCCTGCACCATTCAACCCGGCCAAAAGCTGCTGCTCGGCCAGTTGGAAGGCCAAATCCTGACCCAAACCGCCATGCCCACCGCCACGATTCCACCCGAGCTCATCACCCCCACTGCCACGCCCTCCGCCGGCTTTGCCAAGGTCTGCGTGGTTCTCTTCAACGACCTGGATGGTTCAGGCATGCGCACCGAAGGGGAAACCTACCTGTATGGTGGCGTGGTCAGCATTAACGACCGGGTTGGGAACGTCTCCCTAACCGGTAACACCGTGGCCGGCGACCCCGAAACAGTCGATCCGATTTGCTTTGAAAACATCCCAGAGGGCAGCTACAACGTCACCATGGCCATCCCGGATGGCTTCAACGCGACCACCGCCACCAACTACGCGCTCGAGGTCAAAGCCGGCGAGCTGGCCACCATCGACTTTGGCGCGCAGGAGTCCATGGCCATCGCGGAAGTTCCCCAGGCCGATACCGTCAGCCGCTCCCCAGTGCTCCTGGTAGTCGGGCTGGTCATTCTCCTGGGTGGGCTTGGGCTTGGCTATTACCTGTGGCGCCAGCGCAAGGTCTAAATCTTCATTTGGATATAAAAAGCAGAGGCAATCACCTCTGCTTTTTTGTTCAACACGGGATTAATCCCCGTTCACTCGCTGTTCCAGCCAAATATCCGCCTCGTTGTGATAGCCCGCCCGTTCCCAAAATCCCGGCCGGTCCGTACGGGTAAATTCGAGGCCGCGCAGCCATTTGGCCCCTTTCCAAAGGTAAACATCTTTTAGGTCTTTTCTACCAGGGATGGCCCCAACCACGCCGCGCAACGGCGCGCCATGCTCAGGCGTGAGCGGAGCGTCCGCATAACCGGTTGCCAAAAGGAAATTTTCCGCCATCACCACCTCCAAAGGCAGGTTGGCTGTAAAGCCATGCTCTGCGTGTTGGATGACAAATTTCGCCTCCGCGGTGGGCACCACCAGCCCCGCGTCCAGCAGCGTTTTCAGGCTGACGCCTTCCCACTCGGTGTCCAGCTTGCTCCAGGTGGTGACGCAATGGATGTCCATCGTCAGCTTCGTGCGCGGTAGGGCGCTAAACTCCTCCCAGTCCATCACCAGGGGCCTTTCCACCTCACCCCACACCCTGAAAGTCCAGGTTTTGGGGTCAAATGGAGGCACAGACCCGTAGTGCAACACCGGGAAGCGCCCGGTGAGCAACTGTCCCGGGGGTAAACGGTCGTTCTCTGGTTTTTTGCTGAATAGTCCCATAATGCCTACTCCTCGCTCACTTTTCCAACAGGAAACTTTCTCCGGGTGCCAAAATGACCACCCGGCTTTGGGTTTCCTCTTCAACCTGCTTTTTCCAGGCCTGCACGTCCTGGTGAATCACCGGGAAGGTATTGTAATGGATGGGAATGACCGCCTGGGGAGCCAAAAGCTTCACCGCCCGCAGCGCGTCCGCCGGCCCCATGGTGTAATTATCGCCGATTGGCAGCACCGCCACCGCCAGCCCTTCTTCACCAATCAGCCGCATGTCACCAAACAACCCGGTATCCCCCGCCATGTAAATCTTGAGCCCATCTGGCGTGGTCAGCAGGAAGCCGGCAGGGTTTCCGCCATCGCTTCCATCTGGGAGGAGGGAGCCATGCAATGCATTGGTCAGCTTCAGGTACCCAAACGGATACGTGAACCCGCCACCGATGTGTTGCGCGTGGGTTTTCAAACCCTTGGCACCAAGCCAGCGGCAGATTTCCGCGTTGGCCACGCAAGTGGCCCCACAGCGTTTCGCGATGTCCACAGCATCGCCCACATGGTCCCCATGCCCATGCGTAACCAGGATGTAATCCGCGCAGACGTCCCGGGCGCTGACCTTCGCCGCGGAATTGCCGGTAAAGTAGGGGTCCACCATTAGCTTGTGTTGGCCGATGGTCAACCCCAGTGCCGCGTGCCCATAAAAAACAATCTCAGTTTTCATTTTTCCATCCTTTCCTAATTGTTACAGGCCGGCCCGCCTGACCCTGCCAGGCAGGTCCTCACTTCCCCAGCCAGGCAAACCAGGTTTCATCCGTCCGGGAAACGTCCTCGCAAACCAATACCCCCTGGAGCAACGGGAAGGTGTAGTGATAAAGCCCATCCTCCAGCAGGAGGTAAAACCCCTTGCCATCCCGCTGCCACACCAGCGCGCTGACGGAGCTAGAAGTGATTTCCTGCAACAAAGTGCCATCTGGCGTACGCAGCCGCGCGCCCTGCCCACCCCACGTCACCAGCCACGCGCCGTCCGGTGAAGCGCTGGCCTGGGCTTCACCCGCCAGGCTGAACTCCAGGCCATTGGTGGAAAAAGACACCAGGCCTATTTCACCGCTGGCAAAAAACGATCCTTCAGTCTGTGAATAGGAGAGGTGGGAAAAAGTACCCACGCTCACCAGCCCAAAAGCGTTCAACGCGCTGTTGGAAAGGTAAATCCCCGGGCTGACGCCGTTTTGCCTGGCCGCGTCCACCCCCACCGCCAACGCGATGACCCCATCGTCTGGATCCACCGCGATTTCATCAAAAAAACCGGAATAAATAACCCTTGGCGAGCCGCCCGAAGCCGCGTTCAGGACGCGCACGAAGCGGTTGCCCTCCTCCGTCAGGGTGTAACTGACCGCCTGGGCATTGTTTATCCACCCCACGAAAACCTCCGCCTGGCTGTTGGCCGGGGGCTTGTACAGGTAGTACAGGTTGCCGGGGTTGCCCAAGTTGAGGCTGGTGACGAGGTAAGGCTTCCAGGCCGACGGGTTGTTGAGCGTGTCCACCTCCTGGAAGAGCAACGTTTGTCCGCTTGGATTCCAGAGCGGGGAGAAGTTCTGCTGATACCGTACGGAAAGGCGTGTCACCTTCCCGCTCGCGGGTTGGTAGGCGCGCAGATTGGCCGCCACCCCCTCGATGGCCGCGGGGAACACCACGGACTGGCTGTTGGGCTTCCATGCCAGCGCGTTGGGCTGTAACACCGCCTGCAGGGCAAAAGATGCCTGCGGATCATTCCGCTCGCCGATGGACTTGATGACGAAATCCGCGAGCAACGGGCTCACCAGCTCGGGCGGGTCCACCGGGTTTTGCACCCTGTAAAGGCCAAGGTTTTCCAGTGTGTCCAGGTTGCCGGCCCGCAGCACCAGGCTGGAGCTATCCGGGGCAATTCCAACCGCGAGGTCGCCCAACTCCACGAGCGGTGGCAGGTTCAACGTAGCCAGCTCCCTCGTATCCCGGTCCAGGGCGTAGAGCATGGTGTTGTTTTCATTTGGGAAAATCAGCCAGGGGCCGTCCGCTGGGATGGCAGCGTCCGTCCGCGGCGTCGTCTCAGGCACCGGGGGCGTTTCCGTCGGTAGGGGCGGGTGTGTGGCGGTGGCGGATGGGGCGGCGGCCGTCTGCGTGAGGCCCAAAACTTTGGCCGTGGACGTGCCAGACCATGCCACTGGTGTTGGAGAGGAAAACCGGCACGCAACCGAAACCACCAGCAGGGAAGCGACGAGAGCTAAGGACTTCAGGCCAAACCTGCTCATAAGTCAATCATAAACGAAAATAAAGCCGATCCGCGGCTTGTGAAATGGGTCTGGCAGCAAAAAAATTAAAGAATTTCGAGTTTGGCCAGGGACGCCACCAGGGCTTTCAGCCCATGCCCCTCAAAGTATACTTCCACGGTCTCATCACCGTGGTCCAGCCGGCTGGTCTTCACAACCCCGCGCCCGTATGTCTTATGTCGCACCTGCATGCCCGCTTTGAACCGGGTTTTTGCCGGCTCGGCCGGCCTGGCCGCCGACGTGAAGTAGGGCGATTCCCAGCGTGAGTAAGGTTCCTTCCGTCCGTCGGAAAAACGGCTCGGCAATCCACGCGCGCTGCCCTGCAACAGTTCAGTTGGCAGGTCATCCAGGAAGCGCGAGGGAATAGTGGCCTCAAAGCTGCCATAAGGGCTGCGCCGGCGCAGGGCCCGCGTCAGCGTCAGTTTCTTGCGTGCCCGCGTGACGCCCACGTAAAACAGGCGGCGTTCCTCGGCCAGCGCCTCTTCGTCATCCCGGGAGCGGCTGTGGGGTAACAGGAATTCGTCCAACCCAGTAATGAACACCTGGTCAAACTCCAGGCCCTTCGCGGCGTGCAGCGTCAGCATGGTGGGGGCGTCCAGCTGGTCAGGCAAGGTATCCTGGTCCGCCACCAGTGCCATGGCCTCCAGGAAGGCGGCCAGACCCTGTTCGTCGTACTCCACCAGCACGGCGCGCAGTTCCAGCACGTTCTCCCAGCGGTCCATACCCTCTTCGCTGTGGTCCTGGATGTAGGCTGTATAACCCGTATCCTCTACCACCCGGTCAAACAAAATGGCCGGCGTATTTTTGCTGGCTTGTTCGCGCCAGTCGCGTAATAAGCGCCCAAATTGGGCCAGGCGGGGTGTTTCCCTGCCCATCAACGCCTCCAATTCGGGGCTGCCGCTTGCCAATTCCAGCAGGGTCTCCCCCATGCTCCTGTCAAGCTGTGTGGCCACCTGGGCGAGCTTTTCGAGCGTTTTATCGCCGATCCCGCGTGGGGGCACGTTGATGACCCGGCGCAAGCTTATCTCGTCTTTCGGGTTGTATACCAGCCGCAGGAAGGCAATCGCGTCCTTTACTTCGCGCCTTCCATAAAACCGTTGCGCGCCGACCAGCCGGTAGTTGATGCCTTCGCGCCGGAAGGCTTCTTCCAACAAACGCGATTGGGCGTTGGTGCGGTACATGATGGCGTAACTGCTGGGGTTCTGTTTTCCGCGGGTGATGCCTTCCCGGATGGACGCAACCACGCGGTCCGCTTCGTCGCGGTCATCCGCAGCCACCACCAGTGTGACCTTATCGCCCCCCTTTCGTTCGGTGAACAGCGATTTACGGGTCCGGTTGGGGTTGCGATCGATAATGGCCACGGCCGTATCCAGGATGGTTTGTGTGGAACGGTAGTTTTGTTCCAGCAAAATGGTGCACGAGTCTTTGAAGTCCGTCTGGAAGCGCTGGATATTGCGGTAATCCGCGCCCCGCCAGCGGTAAATGGACTGGTCTTCATCCCCCACCAGGTAGAGGTTGTGATGCTGGCGGGCCAGGTTGCGCAGGATGGCATATTGCGCCAGGTTGGTATCCTGGAATTCGTCCACGAGGATGTGCTCGAATTTGTGCCCGTACGTCTCCCGCACCACGGGGAAATCCTCCAGCAATTGGCTGGTATACAGCAGCATGTCATCAAAATCCATGGCATTATTGCGGACCAGCCGTTGCTGGTATTGGATGTACAACCGCCTCACCTGGTCATCCCGGAAATTGTTAACTGGGAAGTTGTCGGGGGTGAGCAGCTCATTTTTTGCCCGTGATATGGCGTCCAGTACAGAGCCCGGGCGAAACAGTTTTTCATCCAGGTTATTCTCCCGGATGATGTTCTTCATCAGGGTTTCCTGGTCATCCGCGTCAAAAATGACGAAATTGCGGTCCACCGGCAGCAAATCCGCTTCCCGCCGTAGGATCCTCCCGCAAATGGCGTGGAACGTCCCCAGCCAGATGCCTTCCGCCTGGTCGCCCAGCAACTTGGTCACACGTTCGCCCATTTGTCTGGCAGCTTTGTTGGTGAACGTGACCGCTAAAATGTGATACGCGGGGATGTTCATCACCCCCACCAGGTAAGCAATCCGGTACGTCAAAACGCGCGTCTTGCCAGAGCCAGGACCCGCGAGTACGAGCGTCGGGCCGGCAGGCGCGGCCACCGCCTGCTGTTGTTGGGAGTTGAGAAAATCCAATAAATCTTCCATAGAGGCTGATTTTACCGCACTAAGTCGGCCAAACAGGCCGCTCTAGGAAAACAACGCGCGTCCAATCCCAAGCGCCAGGCCGGCGATGACCAGCGCGTAGGGCATTAGGTCAAACCGGACCAGCGCTACCAGGCCGGCCGCGAAGACCAGGATGGTCCAAATGTCCGTAAGGCTGTTTCGCGCGAGAGTGTAGGCGACCGCCAGGATGAGCGCGATGACCGCGGCGTTCACACCCCGTAAAAAAGCCCGGGCCAGGTCCGATTCCCGCATTTTCTTGACCAGTGGCGCAGTCAGCATCACGATGATGAAAGATGGCAGGAACACGCCAAACGTGGACGCCACCGCGCCCGGGAACCCCCCGGCCAGGTAGCCTATAAACGTGCTGGCTGAAGTGACCGGCCCAGGGGTCAATTGACCCACCGAGATGGCGTCGGTTAATTGTTGCGTGGTGAGCCAGCCAAAGCGCTGCGTGATGTCCTTTTCAACCAGGCCAAACAAAACCATGGCCGAGCCAAACAGAATGGAGCCAGTTTTGAAAAAATACAAAAATATCTGCAGGGTTCGAGACTGCAACCATCCCGACGCGCCTTGGATTGCTTTGCTCAGCCACGGGGTGCCCGCCAACAGCACGGTCAGGGTGGGAGTGCCCTTTGTGGGATGTTCCACCAGGTAAAACCACAGCATGCTCAAGGCGCCTGCCGCGAGCATGATAACCGTCTCATTTATGCCAAGTATCTTGGCCAGCAGCGCCAGCCCAAAGAAGACCAGCGATTGCCATTTTTTCAGGCTGGACTTGCCAATTTCCCAGGTGGTCTCCAATACGATGGCCAGCACCAGCGGGTTGAGAAAGTAGAAGATGCCCCCCACTTCCGGCAGCCCGCCATAGCGGATATAGGCCCAGCCAAGGGCCGCGCTGGTCACAAAAGCGGGCAGGATAAAGCTGAAGCCGGCCACCAGCAGACCCGGATAGCCGGCACGCACATATCCCACATGGTAGCAGGTTTCACTCGCGTTCGGACCGGGGATGAGGTTGGCCGCGGAAAGCAGATCCAAAAAGTGCTCTTCCGTTATCCAGTGGCGCTTGCGGACAAATTCCTTCTCCATCATGGCGATGTGGGCGGTCGGCGCCCCAAAACTGGTCGCCCCAATTTTTAGGCAGACCAGCATCAGCTCCAACAGCTTTTTCTTGATGGGCGCGTCTGTGCCCTGAGTCGCGGGCTCTGGGGTGTCACCAGGGGTCAAGCCTGGCGTGGGGGTATCGCTTTCCTGGGGGGGTACGGGCAGTTCCATGGGGCTAAACGTCCAGCTTTGGCAAGCGCATCAGCAGGTTTTCAAACACCAAACGCGGATTCGCGTATTTATCCAGCGCGGCAAGCGCTTCTTCATGCGCCTTTAGGATGGAAAGCGCTGTGGCGTGGTCCACTGCTCGCGCGGTCGCCTGGATGCGTGCCTCATACGCCAGGTTAACCAATGGTAGGCTTGCATTTTCGCGGCAAATCAGCACATCGCGCCAGAACGGCAGCCAGGCTGAAACCAGCCATGTGAACTGCTCCCTGGAAGGTGTTTTTTGCTTGCTCAGGCGTTCGGCGTACTGCAACCTCGCCCGTCGTGAACTGGATAACTGCTCAAGCAGCTGGTCCATCGCTTCCTGGTGGCGCTCAAGCAGGCTTTCATCCCGCGCGTAGCGCACCGCGTAGCCCACCCGGCCAGCCGAAAGGTGCGCCAGGAGCCTGGACTTTTCCGGTGCCAACGCGAAATCCGTCACCAGCCCTTTTTCAAGCTCCCCCACCGGTAACGGACGCATACGCACAACCTCGCAACGCGACGCGATGGTTTCCAACAGGCTTTCCCGGGCGTCCGCGGTCAGGATGAGCAAAGCCTTGGAAGGTGGCTCCTCCAGCGACTTGAGCAGGGCGTTGGAGGCCGCAGCAGTCGCCCGTTGAAAATCCGGGATGAGCACCACGCGGTACTTGGAACGATAAGGCGAAAGCGCCAGGGTTTGCTGCATCTCCCGCACCTGGTCTATGCGCAAATCGCGCGCCCCCTCAGGTGGGGTTAAAACGAACAAATCGGGAAAGGCTTGGCCGTCAATCTGCCTGCAGGGCAGGCATTGGCCACAAAACTCACCTTCAGCCGGCGGATGCTCACAGTTCAGCGCTTTAACGAACGCCAGGGCCAGCGTGCGCCTGCCTGAACCCAGTGGGCCGGTAATCAGGTAGGCATGCCGCAGCTTCTCAGCACGGGTGTGCTCCTTTAAAAAATTGACGCTGCCTTCATTCCCGAGGATGTTCCATGCCATGCCCAAATTGTACCATCCCCGTCTTTCAGCCAGCGTTCGTCCGCCGCCAATTTATTGCCAGCCCTGACGGGAGGCCGGCCTTTTCCAGACCTCCATCCGGCAGGCATGCCAGACATTTCGGCTATAATGAGAGTTTAGTGTAAATTATTACTACCAAGGAGGAAGGATAGTATGAGTGAAAATTCCGATAAGACCCAGGCCGCTCCCGATGAGAAGCTGAGCATCTCCTGGCACGCGCTTCAGCCCGAGCAGGTGCTCCAGGAGCTGGATGTGCCTGCTGAAACCGGTTTGAGCGCCGAAGAGGCCAGCCGGCGCATTGCCCAGTATGGCACTAACGAACTGGTCGAAAAGAAAGGCACCACCTTTCTCCAGATGCTTTGGGAACAAATCAACAGCTTTGTAATCTGGCTACTGATTGGGGCTGCTGCCATTTCCATGGTCCTGGGGGACTGGGTTGAAGCCGGCGCCATCCTCTTGATTGTAGTCCTGAATGCCATCATGGGCATTGTCCAGGAGTCACGCGCCCAGGCCTCGTTAGCTGCCCTGCGCAAGATGGCCGCCCCCGAATCCCAGGTGTTGCGTGACGGCCACCGCCAAACCATCCCGGCCCGTGAACTGGTCCCGGGTGACCTGGTGTTCATCGAAGCCGGCAACTTCGTACCCGCGGATATCCGCCTGCTGGAGGCCATTAACCTGAGCATCGAAGAAGCCTCGCTCACCGGCGAATCCGTCCCGGCGAAAAAGAGCGCGGAAGGCCAGCTAAACGCTGACATCCCCATTGGGGACCGTCAGAACAGCGCATTCATGGGCACCACCGTCACCTATGGCCGTGGCAAGGGCGTGGTCACCAGCACCGGTATGCACACGCAACTGGGCCTGATTGCCACCATGCTGCAAACCGTGGAAGAAGAACAAACCCCGCTGCAAAAGCGCCTGGACCAGCTCGGCAAGACCCTCGGCATCGCTGCCATGGTGGTGTGTGGCCTGGTCTTCGGCATTGGCGCCATTCGGCTGTTCATCACCCATGGCGGCCTCGACCTTGGCAGCAAGGTTATCCAGGACGGTCTGTTGGACCTGTTCATGATTGCTGTCTCGCTTGCAATCGCCGCTGTCCCCGAAGGCTTGCCTGCCGTGGTCACCATCAGCCTGGCTGGTGGCATGCGTGAAATGGTCAACCGCCACGCCCTCATCCGCAAACTGGCGTCCGTGGAAACCCTGGGCTCCGTCACCACCATTTGCACCGATAAGACGGGCACCCTCACCCAAAACCAAATGACCGTTACCAGCCTCTGGACCGACGATCAGTACATCGATATCACCGGCACCGGCTACGAACCGGTCGGCGACTTTATGATTGATGGCAACAAGATTGACATAACACGCTACCCCTCGGCCCGCACCGCGCTGTGGATTGGCACGCTCAACAACGACGCCCAGCTCGAAAGCTCCGGTGAAAGTGAAGGAAAATCCACGTACCGCATGGTTGGCGACCCAACCGAAGGGTCCATCCTGGTGGCCGCGCTCAAAGCTGGCGCATCCGCCAAGACACTCAACCAGGCCTACCCGCGTAAGCAGGAAATTCCGTTTGACTCCGTCCGCAAGCGCATGGTCACCATCCATAGCATCGTCAATCCGGGCGGTGGCGACATTTCCCCCTTCTTTGCAGACCAGGACCGCAACTGGCATGTGATTGCCGTCAAAGGTGCCCCCGATGTCGTTCTGAACCTCTGCAAGTACCGCGCGGATATGGATAACGCCCCCATTCCGATGACCGACGAGCTGAAACAGGCCGTTTTGGACGCGAACCAACAGATGACCAGCCGTGCCCTGCGTGTGTTGGGGGTGGCTTATCGCCCCGTGGCCAAGCTGCCAGACGCATTGGAAAGCGAAGTCCTGGAACAGGACCTCATCTTTGTCGGCCTGATTGGTATGATTGATCCTTCACGACCGGAAGTGAAACCCGCCCTCAAGGAAGCGCAAACAGCCGGCATTCGCTCTGTCATGATTACCGGCGATTTCCCGAACACCGCCAAGGCCATTGCCGAGGATATCGGCTTGCTGCTGCCTGGTCACCAGGTGCTCACCGGCGCTGAAATCGACGACAAGACCCCCGAGGAAATGCGCGAAATCGTCAAGATAACCGATGTCTACGCACGCGTTAGCCCGGAACACAAAATGAAGATTGTCGACGCCCTGCGCCAGGATGGTGAAGTGGTCGCGATGACCGGCGACGGCGTCAACGACGCCCCAGCCATTAAACGCTCCGATATTGGCGTGGCCATGGGCATCACCGGCACGGACGTTGCAAAGGAAACCGCCGACATGGTCCTCACGGATGACAATTACGCCTCCATTGTCTCCGCCGTGGAACAGGGCCGCATCATCTACAGCAACATCCGCAAGTTTGTCTACTACCTGATTTCCTGCAACATCGCGGAGATTATGATTATCTTCCTTGCCACGCTGTTCGGTTGGCCGCCTCCCCTCACGGCTATCCAGCTGTTGTGGCTCAACCTGGTTACAGACGGCGCGCCGGCCCTGGCCCTGGGCACTGAAAAAGGCGACCCGGATATCATGCAACACCCGCCTCGCCCCACCACCGAGCCAATCATCAACAAGTACATGCTGCGGGGCATCATCGTCCAAACCATCGCCATCACCACCGCGACCCTTGGCGCTTTCATGCTCGGCTGGAAAGGCCTCAGCCTCTTCAACATGGAAGGCAGCCTCAAGCTGGCGGAAACCCTCGCGTTTGTCACGCTCTCCAGCAGTGAGCTGCTACGGGCTTACACATCCCGGTCGGAATACTACAACCTGACCAAGATTGGCATCTTCAGTAACAAGAACATGAACCTGGCTGTGTTGGTTTCCCTGGTACTGGTAATGTTGGTTATCTATGTGCCCTTCCTGCAGAACGTCTTTAACACCAGCTCCATAGACCTGGCCCATTGGCTGATTATCCTGCCGCTCATCCTGCTCCCCAGCATTGCCGCGGAAGTTATGAAAGCGATTGCCTCCAGGCAATTCGAAACCTCAAAGGCTTAAGTTACAGAGCTCTGATACCCAAACACCCCCGCTTCACGCGGGGGTGTTTCTTATTATCCATGGGGTGCGTGCTTAATCCAGCCCGGCCAGGTAAGTGAGAATTTCCTCGTTATCCAGTTCGTCGGATTGAGATTCCAGAACCCGCGCGAACCGCACCACGCCCTGTTTGTCCACGATAAAGGCCATGGGCGTGCCGTTCAACCAGTATTGCGTTATTCCCGAATAAACCGCCGCCACCTTTGAGCCCTTGTCCATCAAAACCGGGTAAGTGGGCTGGATTTCCGGCAGCGTCCTGCCCAGAAGGTTGGGCCCATTGGGCACGAGCACAAGCACGCTGGTCCCCACTGCGTCAAAACGGGCTTGGTCACGGCACAACTGCGCCATGTGTCGGACGCAGTGCCCTCAGGTGACCCCGATATTAAACACCAGCAACACCTTGCCAAGTGGATAGAGCTCTGAAAGCGTAAAGACGCGCTGGTTGATATCAGCCAGCGTGAAATCAGGTGCGTAATCGCCTTCCGCGACCGGCAATCGCCGGGGGTTTGTGATGGACTGTTGGGTCATGCCCCAATTCTAAACCACCGCGACCTCTTCCGACCGTTTTGCCCAAGCTTGCCAGCGGGTCTCACCCCGCGCATTTCACACGCGAACGATAAGGGTCTGATACAATAATGCGGAAAAAATTGTTAGTCCAACCGGTCCTTTGAAACCATCATCCCAGGTGACTTATCCCATTTATCAATCGGCCGGAAATCAATAAGGAATAGGAATCATTTCATGGAAACATCCCCCAAAGCATTACTGGACCAAACTAAGTCCGCCCGCCAGGCCAGGCGCGCCTGGTACATGTACGATTTTGGCAACTCCTCTTACGCTGCCATTGTCCTGTTGGCCGTTTATTCAGCCTACTTCAAAAACGCCGTCGTCGGTGGGGCTGAAGGCACCCGTCTGTGGGGCTGGTCAGTCGGCATCGCCGCGGTTTTGGTCGCGCTCATCTCGCCAATTCTCGGTTCCATTGCGGATTTTTCCCGCTCCAAAAAACGCCTGCTATTCATCTTCACCACCCTCTCGGTCATTTTTACCGCCATGCTCTTCTTTGTACGGGCTGGCGATGTGATAACCGGCATGGTCTTTTTCATTCTTGCTGAAATTGGCTATCGGGGCGCGCAGGTGTTTTACGATGCCCTGCTGGTGGATATCTCCACACCCCAAACTATCGGCTACATCTCAGGCAAGGGCTGGGCGGTCGGCATGGTTGGCGGGGTTATTTCACTGCTTTTCGTCCTTGTTCCCATCCAACTTATCGGCAACGCTTTCATCCCGTTCGCCTTCCTGATTGCGGCCTTCTTTTACCTGCTTTCCTCCTTGCCCATCTATTTGAAAGTGCGCGAGCTGACCGAACCGGAAATCATTCCAGCCGGTGAGTCCGTTTTCAGCGTCGCCCTAAAAAAGTTGGGTACCACTTTCCGGGACGTACGTAATTACAAGGAATTCATCAAGTACATGGCCGCCTTTCTGATTTACAACGACGGCATCATGATGCTGATGGATTTCGCGGCCATCATCGGCGCCACTCTCTTTGGCATGGAACAGGTGCAGCTCATCCTGTTTGTGATTGTCATCCAAATCACCGGCGCGCTTGGCGCGCTGTTGTTTGGCAAGATTTCAGACAAACAAAGCAGCAAGCAAGCTATCACCATTTCCCTTGTTGTCCTGATGATTTCCCTGGTTGGGATTTTCTTTATCAAGTCCATGACTATGTTCTTCGTCATCGGTGCCTTCGCCGGCTTCGCGCTCTCCGGGGCCCAGGCTGTCAGCCGCACGATGGTCTCCCAGCTGGCTCCAGCCGGAAAAACCACTGAGTTTTACGGCTTCCTTTCCGTCGCCGGCCGAACATCCACCTTTGTCGGTCCGCTGGTATTTAGCACGGTTTCCTATCGCATGCACAACTTCTACATCAACCACGGCATGGCCGAACTGGCAGCGGAACAGGCGGGGCTGTTCTGGGCGGTTGGTGCCATCATTCTCTTTTTGATTGTGGGTTTCTTCATCCTGCTCAGCGTGCGCAAGGTGACAGCCCAGGAACCAATGATTTATTCATAGAAAGCAGGTCCCATGAAAATTCTTATCACTGGCGGCGCGGGTTATATTGGCAGTACCATCGCTTCGGTCCTGGAGGATAACGGCCACACGCCCATCCTCCTCGATTCCCTGGTTACCGGTCGGCGCGAATTCGTGCGGGATAGGATTTTCTACGAGGCGGATATCGCGGACCGGGCGATGGTCCGTCGTGTTTTTAGCGACCATCCCGATATTTTCGCCACCATCCACTGTGCCGCCCTGATTGTGGTGCCGGAATCGGTCACCCGGCCCTACGAGTATTACAAGGAAAACGTGGTCAAGTCCATGGAATTTTTCCGTTTGCTCTCGGAGCTTGGCTACAACCGTGTGGTCTTCAGTTCCTCCGCGGCGCTTTATGATGTGGTCCCTGGTTTTATGGTTACCGAGGAATCCCCCTTGCGGCCAAACAGCCCCTACTCGCGTACCAAGTACATGATGGAAATGATTCTGAGCGATTTTTGCAGCGCGTACAACCTGAAAGGCATTGCCCTGCGTTATTTTAACCCCATCGGGGCTGACCCCAAAATGCGCACTGGCTTGCACATCCAGTTCCCAACCCACCTGATCGGCAAGTTGGTCGAGGTGGCCCTGGGGCGTGAACCCGTCTTTTACCTGACGGGCGTCGACTGGCCCACTCGGGATGGTTCCGGCATCCGTGATTACCTCCATGTTTGGGACCTGGCCCGCGCCCACCTGAACGCGGTGGAACGGTTCGACTCGGTCATCGAGGCGGAAGCCTCCGTCGGCACTCCCTATTCGGTAATCAACCTGGGGACCGGCAAAGGAGTCACCGTCAAGGAATTCATTGCCGCCTTCGAGAAGGTCTACGGCCAAAAAATCCCCGTCTCGATTCGCCCAGCCCGTCCGGGGGACGTGGCTGGCGCCTTTGCCAACGCGGACAAGGCCGCCCGCCTGCTTGGTTGGAAAGCGGAACTTTCCATCGAGCAAGGCATCGCCGATGCCCTCCGCTGGGGCCAGGTTCGGGACCGGGTGATCCACTATTAAACCCAAGCCCTCAAAAAACAGGCCGCGCGATTGGCGCGGCCTGTTTTTTTAAGAATCTATCGGTTTAGCTCCAAACGGGCGGTGCGGGCTTGGTCGCGGACCGGTTCTTGAACAGGAACCCAACAACCACCCCGAAAACAAATCCGCCGATGTGCGCCCAGAAGGCAGTTCCACCCACATCTGCCGCGCCAATGCTCAACACGCCATTGAAAAGCTGCAGCACGAACCACATCACCAAGACGATGGATGCTGGCAGCAGGGTGAGGCGCATAAAATAGCCCAGCGGGACGAAGGTGTAAACCCGTGCACGCGGATAGAAAATCAGGTAGGCTCCCAGCACCGCCGCGATGGCCCCGCTCGCGCCCACGGTCGGGATTTGTGAGCTGGGATTCACCAACACGTGCGCACCGGCTGCCACGAAGCCACCCGCCAGGTAGAAAAGCAGGTAGCCCACGTGCCCAAGGTGATCTTCCACATTGTCGCCAAAAATCCACAGGTAAAGCATGTTCCCAATAAGGTGCATCCATCCGGCGTGCATGAACATGCTGATGAGTGTCGAGCGGATGTCGCCAAAATCCAGGCCTGAGGTCACGTTGGCGGGCGTCATGGCATATTGGTACACCAGGGAGTCCGCCTTTGGGCCAAGCAGAAGCATGTAAAGGAAGACCGCGACGTTGGCCAGAATGAGCAAATAATTCACAATGGGGGTCGTGCGGGTTTTGGTTTCATCACGGATTGGGATCATTGTTCTCCTCCTAAGCTTGGGGGGTTCTGGCCGGCCAGGATCTCACCCACCCGGGGGTATTCCGCGTAATAACCCCGCAGTTCCGCGGGCATCAGCGCGGCAATCTGGCACATGATTTCGTCCGTTGCGGACTGCAGCCTCTCTTTGTGGTGCTCAAGGTCCTCGATGGCCAACTTGTAAGGCTTGCCGAAGGCCACCCGAACACGCATCTTGCGAAAACGGAGCAGCGAGCGCGTCATCGTATCCGAGCCGGACACTGTCGCGGCGATGATGGGCACATCTGCCCGCTCCGCGATGAGCGCCGCGCCGGGTTTGCCTTCTTCCAGCTGGCCAGACCTTGAACGCCGACCTTCTGGGGCAATCCCAACCACCCAGCCTTTGGACAGGAACGACATGACTTCACGCAGGGCATCCATGTCGTTTTCCCCTCGCGAAATCCAGATTACCCGAAGCGCGTTGAGCACCCAGCCAAAAAATGGAGCACGCTTGTATTCCTGGGCCACAACGCCAATCACGTCTTTTCGTTCCGTAGAGAGCATCAGGAACGGGGTGTCCAGGCGGCTGATATGGCTTGTTGTCAGCAGGAGCGCCCCAGTCGCGGGGATGTTCTCAGCCCCTTCAACATCCAAAACGACAAGCCGTTTGGCCAGTGACCTGATCCAGCCCATGATGGTTTCACGATTCATTCTTTTCATTTCCATTACTCAAAACCCAAAATTCCTTTTTACCGCGCGTCCATCGCGCGCGAAGACAGGCTCAAAGCAGTTCTCTCACCTTGCTCCCGCCAGTGAGCCGTCTTGAAACAGCCAAAAACGCCGCCAGCACCACCACGAAGATAACACCCAGCGGTAAGTAATACCACGACGTGCTTTCCAGGCCCCCCTGCAGGAATGGGAACACACCCGCCGCGAGCGCGAAGGCATTCCACACCCCATGCAACACGAACACGAGCGCGAAAATGCCCACGACGCGCCAAACCTTGCGGTCCTGCCAGGTTTTGGCCAACGCCCAGCCCATCAGCCCGCCGTTAAAGATGTGCAACAAGCTGCCGCCAAAGCGGCCCAGGATGAGGAACAACCAATCCGCGCCAGAACTGCCGCTCAACGCTTGCGTGGCGTTAAACAGGCCCTCCACCAGCGCAAAACCAGCGCCGGACATGACCCCGGCCACAAACCCCTGCGCGGGCGTGATCGCCTGGTTCTTCAAAAACCACACGCCCAGGGTTTTGAGCAGTTCTTCCACCAATGGCGCGAGCCCTGAGAGCAGGAAGAACAGCAGCCCAATCACCCACCCGTTGGTCAGCAATGGCCGCAGCGCTTCCAGCAGCTGCTCCGGGTCCTGTGCGTATTGCGCCCAGTTGGTCAGAACCTGCTCTAACACCTGTTGCAGACCAGGAATTGCCGCGACGACAAAGCCAAAAACCACGAGGAGTATGAAAACCAGGATGAGCTCAACCAACAGGATGAGCGGCGTGGAAAAACCAATTGAAAAGGTCAAAAGCCCGGCATCCCGCTTTGGGAAGTTACCCCACTCCTTCCCCGACCCGACCCTGGCGAGCCAGGTAATCGGCAATAGGATGCACAACATGGTCAACAAGGAAAGCAACCAAACCGGGTTGGCCCCCCGCCCAATCAGGAACCAAGCCAGCAGCATGAGCAGCGCCACAAGAATGGGCAGCCCCTTCAACCAGTTTTTCGGTCCGGTCAGCCAGGCTGGCTGTTTCTTCCCGGCCAATTGCAGAGCGGAAGTAATCGTTGACAGCAACGGGAAAAGTGCCAGCGCAAGCATACTGAAGCCCATGATGAGCACCATGGAATCCATAGAAAGCCCGCCTGTTTGCCCGGGCAGGCTGGAAAGCACCGGGCTGACCAGCACGAGCAAGCCCATTCCGACCAGGGCGATAAAAACGATAACGGAAAAGACCAGCTGTAACCAGCTGGTCCAATCCGTCTTTGACCTGGTTAATGGGGATTGACCAGGAATATCAGTCATTAATTCTCCTTGATGGTGATGCTGAGGATTTTATCCCCAGGGGCCGCTTCGGGGTTCGTGGAGGTATCACGTTCCGTGATGTTCGCCAGCACATCCTGGCCCGCAATCAGTTTCCCGAAGATGGTGTACTGACCATTCAATGAGCTGTAAGGCACATAGGTGATGAAGAACTGGCTACCGCTCGTACCAGCCGTGTTCGCCCGGGCCACGCCCACCATGTAGGGTTGATCAAAGGTGAGCGCGTCCGAAGTTTCCTCGCGGTATTCGTAGCCCGAGCCGGAAATGCCTGTTCCACTGGGGTCGCCAGTCTGGGCAACAAAGTCATGCATCACGCGGTGGAAGGTAATTCCATCATAGAATCCTTCGCGCGCCAAGTAAACAAATGAGTTCACCGCCAGGGGCGCTTCCTTGGGATACAGTTCGATAACCAGGTCGCCCTTTTCGGTGGTAATGGTGGCCGTGTAGGTCTTGTTTTGGTCAATTACGAACGGGGGGCATTCCATCTTCAAGTTCTTTTCAGCCTTGAGCACCTCAACCACCAGGCTGAGGGTCGCGGAAGACCAGTCGTATTGCCAGGGGCGGCCATTCAACAGGATGGTCGGCGTGGCATTCAGACCGATGGAGGTCGCGTAGGAGAGTTCTGTCTGGATTTTTTCAACAATCGCGTCGCTCAGCAGGTCAGTCTTGAATTGAATCTCATCAAGGCCGAGCGCTTTGGCATCCGCCACCAGCCAGTCCGTGAACGCTTCCGAGGTCAAGGAGGACCATTCACTCTGCTTGGAGAACAGGGAGTGGTACATATCCCAGAATTTACCCTGCAACCCCGCAGCCTCAGAAGCCTGGGCGGCCTGGACGGCGTTTGGGTGCAAGCTCGTCAGCGGGAAGTGGCGGTAAACAAGCCGGACGTCGTCCGGATATTTCGCCATGAATTTCTCCAGCTCGGCGTAAAAAGCGGAGCAGGCCGGGCACTGGAAATCGCTGTATTCCAAAATCGTCAGCATGGCATCCTTGGGTCCGGTTTGCCAATCCGCGTCAGAAATTTCCGGGAACATGGCCAGCTGGTCTTTTTGTTCAGCCGTCAGCTCAGGGAAGAAGGGCTCAGAGGGGGTGCAAATCATCTTGCCCGCGTCATCAAAAAGGCGGGTATCGGGGGTCGCGGTCGGGGTGGCATTGGGGTCCACCGTCGCGGCGGTTTCGCCTGCTGGTGTGGTTTCCGCCGGCGCTTCTGTCACTTCTGTTGTCGCGGTGGGCTCTTCAGTGGGAGGCGTGGCTGTCTGCACTTTGCAGGCGCTCAAAAGCATGCCCGCCACCAGCAACACGATAATAAATCTGGATATCTTCTTCATTCAATCCTTTCAGCTGGCTCTCGTTCTTTTAGTTGGAAGAGTCGGCAATCAAGCTTTGATTTTGTAGTGATAGCAAAACAACCGCGCGCAGGTTTTCTTGAACAACCTCGCGGGGTTGTGAGGCATCGATGGTTTTCCAACGGGCAGGTTCCTCGCCCGCCAATATATGATACCCCTCTCGTACGCGCTCGTGGAACTTAACCTCATACGCGTCCAGGCGATTCCATTCATCTTCCTTTTTCTTGCGGCTCAGGCCCACTTCCACCGGCAAATCCAACAGGATGGTCAGATCGGGTTTCAGGCCGTCCGTGGCAAACTGCAGCATGGACCGCAACGCAGGCAGGTCCAATCCGTGGCCGTACCCCTGGTAGGCCAGCGTGGAATCTGCATACCGGTCGCAGAGCACAACCTTGCCCTCCGCCAGCGCCGGCTTAATCACCTGTTCCACCAGCTGGGCCCGCGCCGCCAAAAATAGCAATATTTCTGTGCGTGGATGCAGTGCTTTATTCTCCATGCTCACCAAAACCTGCCGGATTTGGTCCCCGATGTCAGTCCCGCCCGGTTCGCGGGTGGTGAGTACGTCCCAACCCAGGTCGCGCAGGTATTTGGCCAGCTGAGGCACCTGGCTGGTCTTTCCACTGCCTTCAGGTCCTTCAAGCGTGATGAACATAAGCTAATCCCGGTAAATCCTGACGTACCGGTTGGGGTCCTTTCCAAAAGATTGTGAGACCAGGTTGGCGGTCTTGGCCAGGTCGTGCTGTTGCCGGCGAATGGCGGCTGGTGCGGGCATCAGGTCCACGTACTTTTCCCCAGCCCGGATAACCTCAATCGCGCGTTCGGCCTGGGCCATCGCTTCATCCTGCTCCGAAAAATTGGATGTAGGGCCATGCAGCGAGAACAAGTCAGAGAGGAACTGAGCAATCTGGTCATCCGTGTTGGACTTAATCACGAAGATGGGCACGCCTTTTTCTTCCGCGGCCACGATGGGCTGAAGCCTCTCCCGGTAATACCGGCGCTGGGTGACCAGCGTATCCGCTTCATCCAGGGTGCGCACCACGCGCGCTGGCGCGTTCATGGCGCGAATGGCCTGCAACAGGCGGTTCCGCGCCACACCAAAGGCATACAGGTTCCTGACGGTCTGCCCCTCGGGTCGCGCGCCAGGCAACTGCTTTTCACTTTCACCAATCAACTCCTGGTAACGAGGCACGCGGCGTTTCTCCTCCGTGCTGCCCTGCCCGTTGCGTTGAAAAGGGGTCTTTTCCATGCCCGTTCCACGTTTGATGGATTGTAGCGCGGTCGGTGCCGCGGTGGGGGCACTGCGCACGTAATGCACTTTACCGTTCTCATCCCAATAGCGTTGCTCAGGGGGAATAGGGTAGCCTCGCAAAATGGCGTCCACGCTGCTGGCTACGTCCCGATGCACGTTGACATGGTTGCGGTCCTGGATTTCCACCAGCACGGTAAAGGTCGGTGGCGCGCGGCGTTCCAACACGGTCTTTTGGGTTCCGCGTCGGCGGGCCTCATCATCCGACAGGGTCACCGATTCAATACCCCCCACCAGGTCAGACAGGGTGGGGTTAAGCAGCAGGTTTTCAAGCGCGTTGCCATGTGCGGTACCAATCAACTGAACACCACGCTCGGCAATCGTCCGCGCCGCCTGGGCTTCCAGTTCCCGGCCAATTTCGTCAATCACGATGACTTCCGGGTTGTGGTTTTCAACCGCCTCAATCATCACTTCATGCTGCAGGGAAGGCTTGGGCACCTGCATGCGCCGGGAATTTCCCACCGCGGGATGGGGAACATCGCCGTCCCCGCCAATTTCATTCGAGGTGTCCACGATGACCACCCGGCGGCTTTCAGCCAGTGTGCGCGCGGCCTCGCGCAGCATGGTGGTTTTACCCACGCCAGGCTTTCCCAAAATAAGGATGCTTTCGTTGGAGGTAACCAGGTCGTTGATAATGTCAATGGTGCCAAAGACCGCCCGCCCAACTCGGCAGGTTAGGCCAACAATCCTGCCCCGGCGGTTGCGAATCGCGGAAATACGGTGCAGGGTGCGTTCCATGCCCGCGCGATTGTCCGCGTCAAAATCGCCAATCCTGACCGTGACGTATTCGATGTCCTCCTGGATTACCGGCCGGTCGAGAAGCACATACTCTCCATCCACGAACCGGGCAGTGGGCTTGCGGCCCAGGTCCATAACGACCTCCAGCAAGTCATCAAAATTGTCTCTCTGCCGAACGGCTTCTGCCAGCTCCGGGGGAAAGACCTTGAGCATCGCTTCAAGGTCGTCAGTTATATGATGCGTTTTAATCATAAAGTTTTGGTTCTGATACTCCTATCCTCTTAATTCTATCGTATTTTCATGTATCCATTCTCTCCATGCAGCCTTATCGCGTAATAGTTCCATTAATAATCCTCGTTTTTTCCAGTCCGCACGTGCTCCTTTTTGGGTCCGTCCAAAAAGCCCGGGGTAATTTCCCCGGGAATTGGAACAAATTCAAATCCTCCTGCGTCTTGTTTACAGAAACACTAACCAAGGAGTCTATGATGAACAAGAAAAACACACTATTTGTATTGGCCGCGCTTTTGGTTGGCGCGATGGTTCTTTCAGCCTGCGGTCAGGCACCCCTCGCCCAGGCCAGCGCTCCAGCGCAGACCACTCCGCAGCAAATTCGCACGCTGACCGTTAGCGGCACCGGCAAGGTTATGCTCGTCCCCGATGTGGCTTACATCAACATCGGCGTGCACAGTGAAGCCGAGGACGTCTCCACCGCTTTGAGCTCTAACAATGACCTGGCCCTGGCAATCAAGGATGCCCTCAAATCTGAAGGTGTCGAAGACAAGGACTTCCAAACCTCCAACTTCAACGTCTATCCTTCGGACCAGTACGATCCGACCACGGGTCAGTATATCCGCCGCAATTACGCGGTTGATAACACCCTCTACGTGACTGTCCGTGACATTGCCAACCTTGGCAAGCTGCTGGATACCACCCTCAGGGCTGGCGCCAACAACATTTACGGCATCACCTTTGACATTCAGAACAAGGAAGCTGCCCTGGCCCAGGCCCGCGACCTCGCGATTGCAGACGCGAAAGCCAAAGCCGAAGCAACCGCGGCGACTGTCGGTGTGGAATTGGGTCAAATCTACAGCGTCAATGTCACCAACACCTCTTACGTTTCGGGTGTCTACCAGTCCGGTTACGGCATGGGCGGCGGTGGTGACAAGGCTTTGGAAAGCACCGTTCCCGTTTCAGCCGGCCAGATTGTGGTTACCTTTGATGCCTCGCTGGTCTACGAAATCAAGTAAACCCGTTCCCAATCGTTAGACAGAAAACTCCCTGGAAGGAAAACCCTCCAGGGAGTTTTCGTTTTTTGGCGGGGTCGCTGTGATAAAATTTGCACAGTCATTAGGAACGCGACCCGGCAAGTATTCACCCCGGGATGGGTGTCTCTGACAGGCCGCGAAAGCAACAATTGCTGAAAGTCCAAAAGGAGTGCCTTATGCCCATTCATCCGCTTGCCGGCCAAACAGCCCCCATTGAATATCTCACCAACATCCCCAGGCTCATCTCAAGTTATTATTCCATTCATCCGGAACCGGGCAATCCCGCCCAGGCCGTTGCCTTTGGCACTTCAGGCCACCGCGGCACATCCCTCAATGGCAGCTTCAATGAAGACCACGTGTTGGCCATTTGCCAAGCTATTTTCGAGTACCGCAAGCTTTCAGGAATTAACGGACCGCTCATCATGGGCATGGATACCCACGCGCTTTCTGAGCCGGCCCTCTACACCGCGATTGAGGTATTCGCGGCCAATGGCATGGAAATCATGATTCACCAGGCCCATCACTACACACCCACACCGGTCATTTCCCACGCGATTCTCACCTACAACCAAAACCGCGCCACTGGCCTGGCCGATGGTGTGGTCATCTCCCCCTCTCATAATCCCCCTGAGGATGGCGGCTTCAAGTACAACCCGCCCAACGGCGGCCCCGCTGATACGGAAACCACCAAGTGGGTCCAAACCCGCGCCAATCAGATTATCCTGGATGGCCTGCGGGACGTTCACCGCGTTGATTACGCGAAAGCCATGGCCGCGCCCACAACCCACCAGGTGGACCTGGTCACTCCCTATATCACTGACCTCAAGAACGTGGTCAACATGGACGCCATCGCCGCTTCGGGCATTCACATCGGTGTGGACCCCCTGGGAGGTTCGGGGGTGAACTACTGGCAGCCGCTCGCTGAAATGTACCACCTCAACCTGGAAGTGGTGAACCGCCGGGTGGATCCCAGCTTTGCCTTCATGCCGCTCGACCGCGATGGCAAAATTCGCATGGACTGCTCCTCGCCCTATGCCATGGCAAACCTGGTGGCCATGAAAGACCGCTTCGACATCGCCTTTGGCAACGACGTGGATTACGACCGCCACGGTATCGTGACCCCCAGCGTGGGCCTGATGAACCCCAACCACTACCTGGCCGTCGCCATTTGGTACTTATTCCAAAACCGGCCCGGCTGGTCACCCGATACAGCCATCGGCAAAACCCTGGTCTCCTCATCCATCATCGACAAGGTCGCCGAAAGCATCGGCCGCAGGCTCTGCGAGGTCCCGGTCGGCTTCAAGTGGTTTGTCCCCGGCCTTCTGGATGGTTCGATTGGCTTCGGTGGGGAGGAAAGCGCAGGCGCTTCCTTCCTGCGCTTCGATGGCAAAACCTGGACGACGGATAAGGACGGTTTCATCCTCGACCTGTTGGCCGCGGAAATCCTGGCCGTGACCGGCAAAGACCCCGGCCTGCATTACCAGGACCTTTCAGCCAGGTTGGGCCGCAGCTGGTACGACCGCGTGGACGCCCCCGCGGATCCCGAACAAAAGAGCAAACTCGCCAGGCTGTCCCCAGAAATGGTGCCCGCCACGCGGATGGCCGGCGACCCCATCCTGGCCAAGCTAACCGAAGCCCCCTGCAACCATGCTCCCATTGGCGGCCTGAAAGTGGTCAGCGCGAATGGCTGGTTTGCCGCCCGCCCCTCCGGCACTGAAAACGTATACAAGATTTACGCCGAGAGCTTAAAAAGCGCGGAACACCTGGCAGCCATCCAGGCCGAAGCCCGGGAAATCGTCGGGGAAGCCCTGGCAGCTTAGCGTGGACCTCAAATTTACTATAGCAAGGGACTGGGAACAGTCCCTTGTTTTCTAACGGATGAAGAGGGTGAAGTAATAGCCTATCACCGCGGCCCACAGCCAGCTATCCAGCCGGTCCAGGATGCCACCATGCCCGGGAATGACGTTGCCACTGTCCTTGACATTGGCCAGGCGCTTGAGCATGCTCATAAACACATCGCCAAACAGGGTCAACACCGCGATGGTCAGGCCCAATCCAGCCCCCTCCAGTGAAGTCGCCCCCGCGAACACGGGCCGTAAAACCAGGGGGATGATCGCGCCAAAACCCACGCCAAACAGGATACCCCCCAGCCAGCCTTCCCAACTTTTCTTGGGCGAAAGGCGCGGCATGATCTTGTGCCGCCCCCACAGCGTGCCAAAAACGTAAGCGCCCAGGTCCGCCAACCACACCAGCGCGATGGTAATGATGAACCACCAGCGGCCATCCGGCAAAGCCCTCAAGGAGAGGAAATAAGCCCCCAGCCAGCCCAGGTATAAAATGCCGGAAAGGTGCAGGGCGAACGTGTGCAGCGCGGTATCGTCCCCTGTTTCATAGCGCCAAAGCGCCAGCACCGCCACCCCCATGACGAGTGCCACCAGTGCGAGGTCAGCATATTCAAAGCCGAAAACGAGCCGGGTGAGCACCAACACCACCACACCGCAAATGAGGAATGGCTGCGAAATGTAATACCCCATCTTTTTAAGCAGCCGGCCATATTCAAAGGCCGCCACGCCGAGCACCACCAAAAAGAACAAGGAAAACAAAACGCCGCCCACATAAGCGACAACCAGCATGAGCGGCACAAAAACAAGGATGGATTTGACCCGCGGCCAAAACATCAGGACTCCGTCAATCCTCCAAAACGCCTGTCCCGCCGGGCGAACTCCCGCAGGATGTTCGTAAGGTCTTCCTCAGAGAAATCAGGCCAGTTCACCTTCGGGAAGGCCCATTCTGAATAAACGCTTTGCCAGGTTAGAAAATTGGATGTCCTCAGCTCACCCGACGTGCGGATAATAAGGTCCGGGTCGGGGATGCCGGCGGTAAACATCGCGCCGCTGAGCGCCTGCTCATCGATGGCCTCCGCGGGCAGTCCCTGCGCGAGAAGGCGCCGCACAGCACTGACGATTTCGTCCCGGCCACCATAATTGAACGCCAGAATAACCGTGATGCGCGTGTTTCCGCTGGTCAGCGCGATGGCGTCCTCCACCTTTTTCTGCAAGGTGGGAGGCAGCCCTTCCAGGTGGCCAATATGCAGCAAACGCGCGCCTTCCGCGTGCAGAGCCTGGGTTTCCTTGTCAATAAATTCATCCAGCAGCTTCATCAGGCCGCTGACTTCCTCCCGCGGTCGGTTCCAGTTCTCGGTTGAAAAAGCGTAAAACGTCAGGTACTTAATCCCCGCCAGGGCCGCGGCGCGGATAATCGGCCGCAAGTTTTGCGTTCCCGCCCTGTGTCCGGCCAGGCGCGGTAGGCCGCGGGCCTTCGCCCAACGGCCGTTGCCATCCATGATGATGGCGACATGTGCTGGGATAGGGCTCTTCTCGGCTTTGGGCACAGGCTAAAACTCCATGATTTCGCGTTCTTTGCGGGTGCCAATTTCTCCAACCCGCTCGACCATCTTCTCGGTCAGGGTTGTCAGCTTGTCCTCAGCCAGGTTCAAGTCGTCCTCGGAGATGAGCTTTTCCTTCTCCAGTTCCTTGAGGTCTTTCATCGTATCCCGTCGGATATTGCGAATCGCGACGCGGCATTCCTCCAGCCGTCGGCTGACCATGCGGGCCAGGTCCCGGCGACGTTCTTCGGTGAGGGGAGGCAGGTTCAAACGCACCACCTTGCCGTCATTGGAGGGGGTAAGCCCCAGCTCTGAGGCAAGAATAGCCTTTTCAATTGCTTTCAACGAAGAGGCGTCAAACGGCCGAATCATCAACTGACGCGGTTCAGGCACGCTGATGCTGGCCAGCTGGATGAGAGGCAGGTCGGATCCGTAATATTCCACCAGCAATTTTTCCACCAGGGCTGGTGAAGCCCGGCCTGTCCGGATGCCCATGAGGTCTTCTTCCAGAACGCTGAGGGCAGTCTCCATGCGTTCATGGCTGTCCTTGTACAAATCATCAATCATGCCATCCTCCTCGATAAATAATAAAGCAATACCTAAGGATACACTAAATAAGCAAAAAAATGAAGTGCGCCCCCGTCGGGCTCTCGTCCCAGCCACCACAGCGGCCGGCTGTGTTTTTTATCTGCGCTTATAATCAGGTATCGCCTCCTCCCATCAACCCGGGGCAGACAGGATTTATGATGAAAAAGATTGGCCTCACGATCGCCGTCCTGGTCTTGTTGACCATGGCTTGCAAGCTCACCAAGGTCCCCCCAACCCCCGCTGCGCTCACACAGCCCACCGCTATCAGCGTCACGCTCCCCGCCCAGGCCGATGTCCTTTTCCAGGATGATTTTTCAGACCCCAACAGCGGCTGGGACCGCTTTACCTTCGAGGAGGGCGATATCACCGATTACGCGGACGGCGAATACCGGATATCTATCGTCACCCCCAAGAATGACATCTGGGCCAACCCAAATACACTCACCATCAGCGGGGATGTTACGGTGGACGTGGATGTCCGCCAAACCCTCAGCGCCCCTTCCAGCACATATGGCATTATCTGCGGTTACATCGACACTAACAACTTCCACGTGCTCTCGGTCGGTAACGATGGGTTCGTCGAAATCTACCAATACAAGGCCGGTGAGTACGCCAGCCTATACGACACAGACGCGAACCCGGCCATCCATGCCACCGGCGTCAACCACCTCACCGCCACCTGCTCCGGCCAAACGCTCTCGCTCACGGTCAATGGCACTCAGGTCGCCAGCGTCACCAGCCCGGACTTACGGGTTGGCAATGTGGGTCTGATTGGCAGCGCGTATGAGCAGGCAAACGTGGAATTCTATTTTGATAATTTAACGGTCACCGCGCCTTGATGGGAGGCGGCCAGGTCAATATCCTTCTACACGCAGGCCGCGTCTTGTCAATTTTCATGGTTTGTGATATATAACAACACAATCGAATAGCCCCTAAAAGGCGCTCTTATCCAGAGAGGTGGAGGGACCGGCCCTATGATACCTCGGCAACCAGCTAACCGCATGGTGCCAATTCCGACAGAGAGAATGACTGGAAGATGAGAGGCAAGTCTGGACCTATGATGCCCCTCAGAACGCAGGGGTTTTTTATTACTAACCTGAGGAGGTTAACCATATGACAACAACGTTTATGAATTCGCCCAAGTACCTGTTCACTTCTGAATCGGTCACCGAAGGGCACCCCGACAAGCTTTGCGACCAGGTCAGTGACGCTGTGCTGGATGAGCTCATTGCCCAGGACCCCAACAGCCGCGTGGCCTGCGAAACAGCCACCAAAACTGGTTACGTGATGACCTTTGGGGAAATCACCACGCAAGGATTTGTGGATATCGACCACCTTGTGCGCAAGGTAGTTGGCGAAATCGGCTATGACCGCGGTAAAAAAGGCTTTGATGCCTCCACCTGCGGTGTGCTGACCGCCCTGGCCAATCAGTCGCCAGATATTGCCCGTGGTGTGGACCACAACGGCAAAAAGGGCAAGACCACGGAATACACGGAGGAATACTTGGAAGCCGGCGGCGCGGGTGACCAGGGCCTTATGTTCGGGTTCGCCTGTGATGAAACCGACGTGCTTATGCCGGCGCCCATCTACTACGCCCACAAGCTCTGCCGCCGTATGGCGGAAGTGCGCAAAAACGGCACCCTTGGTTGGATGTATCCTGACGGTAAGAGCCAGGTAACCGTGGAATACCACTACGGCAAAGTCGCCCGCATCCATACCGTTCTCATCAGCACCCAGCACGCCGACAAGTTCGAGGGGAAGACCCTCACCAATGAGCGCATCAGCCAGGACCTCAAGGAACAGGTCATTTTCAAAGTCCTGCCAAAGGAACTGCTGGATGAAAACACCCTCATTTACACCAATCCAACCGGCCGTTTCGTGGTGGGTGGCCCCATGGGTGATGCCGGCCTGACCGGACGTAAGATTATCGTCGATACCTATGGCGGCATGGGCCGGCATGGTGGCGGCGCGTTCAGTGGCAAGGACCCGACAAAGGTCGACCGTTCCGCAGCCTACGCGGCCCGCTGGGTCGCCAAAAACGTGGTGGCAGCCAGGCTGGCTTCCCGCTGCGAAGTCCAGCTTTCCTATGCCATTGGCATTGCCAAACCCCTGAGCATCAATGTGGAAACCTTTGGCACAGGCACCGTCGAAGACAGCCGGATTGCCGAAGCGATTAGCCAGGTGTTCGACCTCCGCCCCCGCGCCATCATCCGCGACCTCAACCTCCTGCGTCCGATTTATCGCCAGTTGGCCGCCTATGGCCACTTCGGCCGTGATGACCTTGATTTGACCTGGGAGAAAACAAACAAAGTCGCCGACCTCAAAAAGGCCTTGGGCCTGGAATAGCCTTCGCCCCTAATGAACAATACAAGCCGTCCCGCATGGGACGGCTTGTTGTTTTTTACCATTCTAAATTTATCTTTTTCGATACAGGAACAGGGCGGCCAGCCCAAACACCACGGCCAATCCCGCCAGGGTCAGCTTGACCGCTGGTGAGACCAAACCCTGGGGCTCTGCGACCGCTTCGGCAATCTGCGTCAGCGGTACAAATTCAGCCGGATGCGAGGTTTCAATAACCTGGCCAAGCGCGTCTTCCCGGATGCCAAAGATGATGGGGGTCGCTTCCACGGGAACCGCGGGGGTTTCCCCTACCGTTGGCGTTTCCGTGGGGGTGCCTTCCTCCACGCCCTGCTTGCCTGCCGCTGCCGGCCCTCCACCCAGGCCATAGTAAGGGGGAATTGGTTGGGCTTGCGCGGTGTTAGGCAGGCCACTTCCGCCTGCGCCTCCGCCCACATAAGGGTAACTCCAGGTGATCAGTGGCGGGTTCGTGGTGGGTTCGGCAGCCAGGTCACTCTCCGCGCCCATTGCCAGCATGGGTGCCTGGGTTTCCATGGGCGCGGTGGCAACCGCGAAATTCTTGAAAGCGAACTCGCTCACCATCAAAACAGCCAAAAGGGCAACTGCCAAAACCGAAGCCCAGCTGAAAAGGGGTAACAAAAAGCGACCTTTACGTGCCTCCCGTGCCTCAAGCGTGGTCAGCGTAAAGTTGCGTGGCGCTTTTCGCGCCGGTATTGCCCGGATGGTTTCACAGAGCTTGCGCTGGTCAATTAACGCCTTCTGCAGAACCACGGAGCGGGCCAGCTTCTCTTCAAAACTGCTTCGTTCCTGTTCTGTCAGCTCGTTGTCAATATAGGCACAGAGCTCTTCCATATCCTTGGGGGAGATCCTAGCTTGCGAAATCATCTTTTTCCTCACCCATAGGACGGAATTTGTCGGGCAAAAGTTCCATTGTCCCCTGCAGGCAGTCCTGCATTTTAAGGCGGGCGCGCGCCAGCCGGCTCTTCACCGTTCCTATCGGGCGCCCAATGGCCGAAGCGACAGCATCGTAGTTTTCACCTGAGATGTCCACCATCACCATCACAACCCTGAACTTTTCTTCCAGGTCGTTCAGGCAGTTTTGGATGGCAAGCTCGAGCTCTTTTTGCGAGAGGGTCTCTTCAGGTCCGGCCGATTTGTCTTCCATCCAATCCGCGGATTCAATCAGTTCCCCATCGTCCGTTTCAGGTTCCAGGGGTACCGTTGGTCGGCGCCGGTTACGGCGCAGCTCGTCGTAACAAGCATTGGTGACAATTCTTAGAAACCAGCTTTTGAAAGACCCGCCCCGGTAGCCATCCAGCTTGCGGTACATGGAAATAACTGCTTCCTGCGTCGCGTCAGCCGCGGCGGAAGAATCAGCCATGATGCGATAGGCGGTGTTGTAGGCAATATCCTGGTACAGGAGAACAAGGTCATTGAAAGCATCAAGATCGCCTTGAACAGCTCGATCAATCAAATCTGCTTCGTTCATAGCCCTTATGTTGCAAGTTACACGCCAAGCAACACACCCTCCGCTATTATTTTATACGATTATCAGGCGCTTGGTCCACTTTCTGTATCACGCAAGGGTGGAAACAGGATGACCTCTTTAAGTGAGCGCTGTTCGGTGAGCATCATCACCAGCCTGTCAACCCCGATGCCAAAGCCGCCCGTGGGAGGCATGCCATAGGCCAAAGCCTTGAGGAAATCCTCGTCCATAGGATGCCGTTCTTCTTCGTTCTCAGCGTAGGCGCGGCCCATTTCGGTGAATCGCTTTTCCTGTTCCATGGGGTCATTGAGTTCCGTAAAGGCATTGCAGAGCTCCACGCCCCCAATAAATCCTTCAAAACGTTCCACAGTTTGCGGGTCACCCGGCACATTCTTGGCCAAGGGCGAGATATCCCGCGGGTAGTCATAAAGGAAGGTCGGCTGGATCAGGATGGGTTCAAGGAATTCCTCCATCAGGACGCCAATCAATTTGCCACGCGGGGCATCCGGCTTATGGTCGATATGATGTTCCTTGAGCCATTCGGAAAGCGCCACGGCATTGGGATAATCGTTGATATCAATGCCGGCATGGTCAATCAGTCCCTGGCGGATTTGCACACGGTTCCAGGGCGGGGTCAGGTCGATTTCATGGCCATTGAAGTTGATTTTTTGCGTCCCCAAGACCTGCTGGGCGACGAAGGAAATCATTTGTTCGGTCATTTCCATGATGGTGTGGTAATCTGCGTAAGCCATGTAAAACTCAAGCTGGGTAAACTCGGGGTTATGCTTAAAGGAGACTCCTTCGTTGCGGAAGTCCCGGCCAATTTCATAGACGCGCTCCAGCCCGCCCACAATCAGCCGTTTGAGATACAGTTCAAAGCTGATGCGCAGGTAAAGCTCTTGGTTCAGTTCATTGTGGAATGTCGTAAAGGGTCGCGCCGCGGCACCACCGTAGATGGGCTGCAGGATGGGCGTTTCCACTTCCTGGAAACCACGTTCATCCAGGAACGCGCGTAAAGCCCGTATGGTCGCGGTGCGTTTGCTGAAAATCTCGCGTACTTCCGGGTTGACCGCCAGGTCAACGTAACGCTGGCGATAACGTGTTTCAGGGTCGGTCAGCACAGCATGCCTAATGACCTCCCCGTTGACCACCTCATCCTTGTCCGCAGGCAACTGCAGCAGCGCCTTGGCAAGCATGCGGAAGTCTTCCACCAGCAAGGTAACCTCGCCGCGCTTGGTGCGCATCATGGTGCCCGAAGCTTCAATGAAATCTCCCAGGTCAAAATCGCTGACAAAAGCGTCCAGCTTCTCCTGCCCGAGTTCATTGACCCGCAAAAGCAGTTGCAGCTTCCCCGAGCGGTCCTCGATATGCGCGAAACTGAGTTTCCCCATGTTACGGATGGCGCGCAGCCGGCCAGCCAGCACCACCGCCGTTAGTGCGGCATCCGCGTCCGCCTCCACCGCTTCAAATGCCGCCACGGCTTCAGCTGTGGTGTGGGTGATAAAAGTGGTCGTCGGGTAAGGTTCAATCCCTTGCTCGCGCAGCCGATTAATTTTTTCGAGCCTCAGAGTCTCAAGTTCAGAGAAATCATCCTCAAGCATCGTTACTCCTTTACATTAAAAGACGCCCCACCGTGGAGTTCCCAGGTGGGGCAAATAAACCGTTGGGGTCTAAACGCACTTTAGAATCTCAACCGTGAATTCCCCGCCTGGGGCAACCACCTTGACCTTATCGCCGGTCTTGTGATTCAACAGGGCCTTGCCTATCGGGGATTCGTGTGAGATTCGGTTTTCGCGGGGGTTGGCTTCCACGGGGCCAACAATCTTGTAAGTCTCCGGTGCGTCATCCTCCACGCGGATGGTCACCGTGCTGCCCACCGTTACCGTGTCGCTTTCCGTTTCCTCTTCCTGGATGATATGCGCGTTGGCGAGCAACAACTCCAGTTCCTTGATGCGGCCTTCCACGAACGCCTGCTCATTCTTCGCCGCTTCGTACTCAGCGTTTTCAATCAGTTCACCATCTTCCATGGCGTCCTGAAGCCGCTCAGCGACCTCTTTGCGTTTTTGTAAGCGAAGTGTTTCGAGCTCCTTCTCCGCTTTTTCGTATCCCTCACGTGTAAGATAAGAACTTGCCATTGAATTTCCTTTTTTTCAATCATCCCTGTCCATGACGTGACAGGTCAAAAACAAAACGCGCTGAGAAAGCTCCGCTTTCAGAACGCGAACATATTATAGCATAACAAACTCCATATCAAGATACTATTTGGTGCCCACCCGGGCAGGGAGTGAGTAAAATACATATCCACCTTCCAGGTCGGGTTAGGGTGGACATCACGTATAATTATTTTACGTAATCGCAGAGAGGAACCCGACATGAGTTTGATATCAAAACTAATTGGCGAGCCCGAGATTCGCGCGCTCGATGCCCAGAGCAAAGCTGAAATCAAAGGTCTGATCAACAAATTGGTGAAAATTGGCAAAACGGACGATTTCCTGTCGCTGCAACCAGGCGGGCCTTTTGATGGCCAATTTCACCACCGGGAAGCCAAGGATATCGGCCGGCGCGTTTACCAAATAGGTGGGTTGCCGTTGATGATGGCCGTCAGGATGACCATCCAGAACAAGATGGGCCCGGTAATGGCCGAACACCTTGACCATTGTTGGAAAGGCGTGGGCGATTGGCAGGCTTAACCCCCGCCCGGTCGCATCGCGCTCTCGTCACGCTCCCTTTTCGTTCCCAGGTGTCATAGTCCCCGGGCCCGAAAAGGCCAGATGTTATAATAGGTTCCAAAATCCACACGGAAAGGTCAACTCATGAACCCTGGCAACACTTCAAAAAGTATTGTTACCTCCGAAAAGGCCCCGGCCGCGATTGGCCCTTATTCTATCGCGGTGAAAGCCAACGGGCTGGTTTTTGTTTCAGGTCAGCTCGGGATTGACCCAACCACCGGAAACCTGGTCGAAGGCGACGTGCAAGCCCAGGCCTGGCAGGCACTGACCAACCTGAAAACAGTCCTGGAAGCGGCCGGTACCAGCCTTGAAAATGTTGTCAAGACCACAGTTTTTCTCAGCGACATCCACGATTTCGCCCTGGTCAACAAAATGTATGCCGGTTTTTTCACAGCGGAGTTCCCCGCGCGTTCCGCGGTGCAGGTGGCCGCGCTGCCCAAAGGTGGCCTGGTTGAGGTGGAAGCCATCGCGGTGATACCAGGACAACCCCTCGCGTGACCCAGCATTTGAAAAAGGCAGACCATCAGACCCCATGATGACACCCACCGTCTCAGTGGTAATTCCCTGTCGTAACGAAGAAAAAACCATCCGCCAGGTTTTGGAGGCTTTGCTCGCGCAAACCTACCCAACCGACCAGATGGAAGTGGTCATCGCGGATGGCTTTTCCACGGATGGGACTCGGGGGTCCATCGCCCAATTTACGCGGGACCATCCCGAACTCGAGGTCGTGCTGGTGGATAACCCTCTGCAAATCATTCCCGCGGGCGTGAATACTGCCATCAAAGCTTCCCGTGGGGAGTTCATCGTACGCATGGACGCGCATTCCCTGCCCAGCCAGCCCTACGTCAAGCGCCTTGTGGATGCCCTCGAAAAAGGTTTGGGCGAGAACGTGGGCGGGGTTTGGGATATCACCCCTCAAAACGAGAGCCTCATCGCGCGCTCGATTGCCGCCGCCGCGGCTCATCCCCTGGCCGTTGGAGACGCGCGCTACCGCTTTGGCACAAAAGCCGCGTACGTGGATACCGTCCCCTTTGGCGCGTTTAGACGTTCTCTGATTGACCAGGTTGGCTACCTTGATGAGAGCCTGCTCGCCAACGAGGATTACGAATTCAACACGCGCATCCGTCAAAGCGGGGGTAGGATTTGGCTCGATCCGGGATGCCGCTGCGTCTACTTCGCCCGCAAGAACCTCTCGGAGCTTGCCAGGCAATACTGGCGCTACGGCTTTTGGAAATCCCAGATGTTAAAGCGCTACCCATCCACCCTTCGGCCCAGGCAGGCCTTGCCACCCATGTTCGTGGTAGGGTTATTGGTGCTGCTGATTGCCGCCTTTTTTTGGTACCCCGCCCGCATTTTATTGCTGGCCACGATAGGGATATACTTGACCATCATCCTTGGGGTCGCGTTGCAGATTGCTCTCAAAAAACGCGATTTTGATTACCTGGCAGGCGTTCCCCTCGCCATTGCCACCATGCACTTTGCCTGGGGCGCGGGTTTCCTGGCCGGCCTGGCCATCAACCCCAAAAAGGATAAGCAGGAGAAACGGAATGCAAGCAAAACAAGCATATAAGAAGTGGCGTTTGGAAGACTCTGAACGGCGCATTCTGCTCATCCTGGGCGATTTTGGCTGCGCGGTGGTGGCACTCTTCCTGGCGCTCTACCTCTGGGCTTCAGGTGATGCCTGGCTCAACTTCTCAGTTGAATTTTTCAAGAGCCGGGCCCCAGCCTGGTTTTACCTGATGCCTGTCATCTGGGTTGTCCTGCTCATTGATAGTTACGACCAGCAGAAATCGGCGAACACAAAAACCACGCTAAAAGCCATCGGCCTGGCCATATTAATCGCGACGGCCATTTACCTGGTCATCTACTTTGCCTCCCCAATCAATTCTCTCCCAAGGCTGGGTGTGGCCTATTTCATCATCTGCGCGGCTGTGTTAACCTTCTTGTGGCGCCTGGTCTACATCCGGCTCTTCCGCGCCAGCATGCGCCAAAAGCGGGTGCTGATTGTGGGCGCCGGTAATGCCGGCACCGCGCTGGTGGAGGAGATTGCCAGGCACGACTCGCCACCCCTCACCCTGGTAGGGCTCATCGACGACGACCCCGCCAAGCTGGGCAACACCATCCACGGTTACCCAATCCTTGGCAATCACACCAACATCGCCCAGGTCGTGCAGGACCAGGATATCACCGACTTGATTCTAGCCATCTCGCGAGAGATGAATCACGGTATGTTCCAAGCTTTACTGACCGCCCAGGAAAAAGGTCTGACCCTTTCAACGATGGTCGAAAACTACGAGAACCTGTCTGGGCGCGTCCCAATTAACTTGCTCGAGTCAGATTGGGTCATACGTTCCTTCCTGGACAGGGCTCCCTCCAGTGGTTTTTACCGCCTGTTTAAGCGCCTTTTGGACTTGATTATTGCCATCCCGGTGCTGCTCATCCTGGGTATTTTGTATCCTATTTTTACATTATTAATCATGATAGACACCGGAAAGCCGATAATTTACCAGCAGGAACGCCTGGGTCGGGGTGGCAAGCCTTACCAAATCCTGAAATTCCGCACCATGCGCAACAATGAAGACATGGTCCGGGAGGCCCTGGTCACAGCCCATAACGATCCGCGTATTACAAAAACTGGGAAACTGTTACGGAAATCCCACCTGGATGAACTGCCCCAAATCATCAATGTCCTGCGCGGAGAAATGACCCTCGTCGGCCCGCGGTCAGAACGCAGCGAACTGGTCACGCTTTTCCAAAGCCGTGTGCCGTTTTACCGCGCGCGTCTTTTGGTCAAGCCCGGCATCACAGGGTGGGCCCAGATTCATCAGAATTACGCTGAAACCGTGGAAGAGACTGCCGTGAAGCTGGAGTACGACCTGTACTATATCGAACATGCCAGCCTGGCCATGGATGTCACCATTCTCCTGCGCACTTTTGGCTCCGTGCTGGGCTTCAAGGGCAGATAAAGCGGCATGGATACGTTCAATCAGGCAACCACAGACAGCACCCCCACATCCGAACATCTCTTACAGACAAAAGCATGGGGCGATGTCAAGCGCCAATTTGGCTGGCAGCCCTGGCAGGCATCCAGTGAGAGCTGCCAGGCGCAGGTTCTTTTTCGCCATCTGCCCCTGGGCTTCTCCATCGCGTACATTCCAAAAGGCCCTGTGGGAACGGACTGGCAGACACTTTGGCCACTGGTGGACCAGGAATGTCGCCGACGAAAGGCCGTTTTCCTCCAGGTCGAACCCGACTGGATGGAGCCTTATGACCCTGACCTTGCCAGCCGGTGGCTGCCAGGCTTTACGCGCCAGGAACGCACCATCCAGCCGCGCCGCACCATTCTCATCGACCTCACACAGGACGAAGCCGCCCTGTTGGCCGGCATGAAGCAAAAGACGCGTTATAACGCCCGGCTCGCGGAGAAAAAGGGCGTGCAGGTTGCCCCCAGCTCTGACCTGGGGGGGTTTTACCAAATGATGCAGACTACCGCTAGCCGGGATGGCTTCGCGGTGCACAGCTACGAGTATTACGCCCGCGCGTATGCGTTGTTCGCGCCCACAGGCGAGTGCGTCCTCTTGCAGGCCAGCCTGGGTGAGCAACCGCTGGCTTACCTGATGCTATTCCTGCACGGCCAACGGGCCTGGTATTTCTATGGGTGTTCCGATGACAACAGCCGCAACCTGATGCCCACGTATCTTCTGCAGTGGGAAGCCATGCGCTGGTCCAAAGCCCACGGCGCCAAGGAGTATGACCTTTGGGGCATCCCGGACGCGGATGAACAAACGCTGGAAGAAAACTTTACCAGCCGGTCTGATGGCCTATGGGGTGTCTACCGCTTCAAACGCGGCTTTGGAGGGCAGGTTTCCCGTTGCGCCCCGGCCTTCGTCAAGGTTTACAACCCCCTGCTTTATAAGCTCTACGCGTGGCGTCAGAGCCGCGCCGGCACCGAAGAGGGCATGCATGCCTGACCTTATTCCCCCCGCCGATTGGGACGCGCTCATCCAGCAGCTGCCCGGCGCCCACATCCTGCAGAGCTGGGAATGGGCCCGCTCAAAACAACAAAATGGCTGGTCACCTTCCTTGTTTGGCTGGAAAGGCGCCTCCGGGCAGCCATTGGCCGCGGTCATGATTTTGCGCCGGGAATTCAAACTGGTACCCGGCCTCCCGCTGTGCGTGCTCTACTGCCCCAAAGGCCCCACACTGGATTGGTCCAACCCCGCCCTCGTCAGTCAGGTGTTGGATTTCCTGCAGGAGTACACGCAACAACAAAAAGCCATTCAGCTCAAGATGGACCCGGATATCGTTTTGGGGGTTGGCGTTCCTGGAACGGAATCCTGCGTTGAGTCCCCTGAAGGGACGCGGATGGTCTCTGAGCTCCAAAGGCGTGGCTGGCAGTTTTCTACCGACCAAATACAGTTCCGTAACACGGTGTTGATTGACATTCAGCGCGATGAGGATACGCTCCTCGCCGCGATGAAACAGAAAACCCGCTATAACATTCGCCTTGCCCAGCGCAAAGGCGTCAGTGTCCGCGAAGGAACCCTGGATGACCTCCCCTTGCTTTATCGCATGTACGCCACAACCGCCGTGCGGGACGGCTTTGTCATCCGCCACGAAGCCTACTACACCACGCTTTGGCGTGAGTTTTTCGAAGCCCACATGGCCAGCTTTTTATTTGCGGAATTTCAAAACGCGCCTATCGCGGCCATCGTGTTGTTTCATTTCGCCGGCGTCGCCCGCTACATGTTTGGCATGTCCCTCGATGCCCAGCGGGAGCTAATGCCCAATCACCTGTTGCAGTGGGAGGGTATGCGCCTGGCCAAACGGCTTGGTTGCCATACCTATGATATGTGGGGCGCGCCGGATGTCTTCGATGAAAGCGACTCAATGTGGGGCGTGTTCCGATTCAAGGAAGGCTTCAACGGCACCACAACCAGGCATATTGGCGCGTGGGACTTCACCACCCGGCCTATGCTGTATCGCTTCTACACCAACACCCTGCCGCGCGTCCTCGACGTGATGCGTAGACGCGGCAAGGCTCAAAATCGAAAGCAGGCAACCCATGATTAATCGCCTCAAGCTTGCCCATCTTCCCACGCCTGTTGAGGGCCTGCCCCGCCTGAGCGCGCTGCTGGGTGGCCCACGGCTGTTCATCAAGCGCGATGACCTCACGGGCCTCGGCCCTGGCGGGAACAAAACCCGGAAGTTGGAGTACCTGGTGGCGGACGCGCTGGCACGGGGTTGCGACACGCTGGTCAGCACCGGGGCAGTCCAATCCAACCACTGTCGCCAGGTGGCCGCGGCCGCGGCCAAAATGGGCCTGGGCTGCGTCCTCGTCCTGGCAGGAGAGCCACCGGCCGTGCGACAAGGTAATCTTTTGCTGGATTCCCTCTCGGGGGCCAGGATAATTTTCACCGACCCCTCCCAGCGGGATAGTTGTCTCCAGCAAGCCGTCGACGAGCTCTCGGCACAGGGCCAAAAACCATACCTCATCCCCTACGGTGGGTCCAACGCGCTCGGCGCGCAAGGTTATGCCCAGGCCATGTGGGAACTGCAGGACCAGCGCTGCCAACCGAACTGGATTGTCTTCGCCACGTCTTCCGGCGGCACCCAGGCAGGCCTGGTGCTTGGCGCCATCGAGACCGGTTTTCCAGGCAAAGTGCTGGGGATGAGCGTGGACAAGCCCGCGCAGGAATTTTGCCCGGCAGTCGCCAACCTGGTGAACGAAGCCGCCGCCCTCAAAGGCCTGGATTTGTCTATAACAGCCAAAGACATCCTGGTCAATTCCAACTACTGCGCGGCCGGATACGGCATGCTCCAGCCGGCCGAAGTGGAAGCCATTCAACTCTTCGCGCGCCAGGAAGGCATCCTGTTGGACCCCGTCTATACGGGCCGGGCAGCCGCGGGGCTGGTTGACCTCATCAGGCGTGGCTTCTTCGGCCCGGATGAAACCGTGCTCTTCTGGCACACCGGCGGAACGCCGGCACTCTTTGCTGAACCCTACAACACGCTGCTCAATCAGTAACGGCCGCGCCCATTTCTCTCCTCCTGGGCGGAACTGCTATAATCCGGAACAGGATTACATATGGCAATCGATATTCGCTCCACGGTAATCGTTATCGGCCTTTTGGCTGGCCTGAGCGCGATTTGGTTTTTCACCAGGGCCGCGCGCGCCTTCCGCTCGGGCAAACATCTGCCCTTCTTCTTCAAGAAGCGCCAGCAATATGAATTGGGCGTCAGCCTGGTTTTGCTTGCCATCCTGTTGAGCGTCTTCACCTTCGCGAACTTCCGCTGGGGCGAGTCCCTTGCCTACCGCTATTTCCCACCCAGCCTGACGCCTTCCCTCACCCCCACCATCACCCTCACGCCGACCATTACGCTCACCCCCACCATCACGCTCACTCCCACCCTGACCAATACGCCCTCGGTCACCAACACGCCTTTTGTCCCCGATGTGATTGCCACGCAATTTGAAGCCCTCGTGACCCCCAACCCGGACTTTGTTTTTAGCAATATTGTCTTCGCGGAGGCCGTGGGGGATGATTTTCAGCCCATAGAGCCGGCATTTGAGTTCCAAAACCCCCTAAAAAAGGTCTACGCGGCCTACAGCTACAACTACATGAGCGATGGCGTGCAGTGGACGGAGATATGGCTGCGTGGCGATACCACCGTCAAGGTGGATACCGGCCGCTGGGAGGGTGGGTCCGGAGGGTATGGCATCGCCGTGCTCGAAATGCCCCCCGCGGACTGGTTGCCAGGCCTCTACCAGGTCCAATTCTTTATTGGCCGGGAATGGATTCTCTCGGGTTCATTCAGGGTCTTGGGTAATCCACCCACCAGCACGCCCACCATCACCCCAACGCTCACCCGTACGCTTACCCCAACCCCCACTCACACCAACACGCCTCTGCCAACCCGTACACCCTGGCCCACCGCCACGCCCTGGCCCTCTCCCACCAGCAAAGGCAATTAACGCCCCACAATTCAGGCCCTTGCGAACGGACCCAATTCCAATAGCCTGGCCAGCCCGGCCGGGTCAACACGGTATGGCGTTCCTGTCCCTTCAAAAAAGCCGTGCGCGCGGATGAGGTGGGTGATTAATCCAGGTCCTTTTAAGTGCTGGCCGGTGCGTTTGTTTCGAATGCGCCAGTCCACGGAGCCAAAGCGCACACCGCCGCCAGCCGTGCATTGCGCGTGGTCGGGGTCTGGCGCGAAAGGGCAAATCTGAAAGCCGGGTGTCAGATGGATATCAACCAGGTAGCCTTCGCGTTGGTTATGCGGCGGGTCACCAGAAAGGGCGGCAGCCAGCAAATCCTCCAGCGCGCTGGCCAAATCTACCGCGGTTATTCCCAGCTCGTGAAGCACCCGCGCGTCTTGTGCCAGCACATCCGCCAGGGATTCATCCCAGCCCAAGAACCCCGCCTGGGAAAACTCTCCTGGGCGCATTCTGCGCTCAATTTCATCAAGCGATAAGTCCAACACGCCCTCACGAACAAGACCCCGGTAAAGTGAAACTTTGCCGGGGTCTGTCAGGCAATAGCTTACTTGCGCGGAGGCTGCTCTTCCATTACACGCTTGTAACGGATAAGCGTCCCGACCGCGTTCTTCGCGGCTTCAACCACAAACGCCGATTTCATGTAGCCTTCGCCCTCATTCAGCGGCAGGCGCAGCTTGAAGACGTAGGCCGGTTGCAGGGTTTGCTGCCGGTCATGCCAGCCGAGTTCAAAGTAGCCAAACTCCGCGGATTCAACATCCGCTTTCTGGATGCCACGAGTCTTGAGGAAGCGCACCAGTTGGTTTTCGGCAAGCTTTGGCTCGCGCAGCCCCTCAACTTTGCGGAAAACCTCCTGGATGGGTCGCCAGATTTTCTCCAGCCCGGTCATCCCGCCTTCCGCGTCCAGGAAAATCATCAACTTTCCACCCGGGCCGAGGACGGGCACACCATCCACCATCCGCTGGAAAATCACACCCGCGTCAATCACCCGTTCCTGGACGTTTTTCATCTTTTCATCCATGGAACCAACATGCAGATGGGTCACCTTCAGCGGCTTGAATTCGTCTGCCTTGGCGAGTTTGTGCTTTTTTATGATGGCTCTGGCCATCTCGAAGGCCTTCTCGTCATCAAACGCGAGGTCGGATTTCTGGTCGTCCACCATCCACCGCGACTGGTCAATAAACCTTATTCCGCCGGATTCCTTGAAACATTGCAGCAGGATTTGACCCTGCGCCAGAATGATACGGTCTTTCTCAGTTTGCAAACGCGCTTTTTCAAGAACCGCCTCTAATCCCATCTGTTTCGCGAATTCCAACACTTTTCTCGTGGAGACCCCCGCTCTCTGCAGGGAGTAAATCTTGACCGGCAGATCAGGAGCTTTTTCCATCCTGTTCAAGAAGTTGATTTCAGGCATTTTGTAACTCCCTTCTTTGTTTCACCCATCTCATTCCCGATACTTCCAGGCCAGCCATGAGGTTGAGGTGACGTTGTAATCACGCCAGTTCACCGATTCGTTTTCACGCCGGTTGATTGCCTCAGCTTCAGTCGCGCCGGTAGCAATGGCGATGGAATCATCATCCAGCCACCAGGAATAAGCATGGTCAACCCAGCTGTTCGCCAGGCGGGAACCCGTGGCTGCGTCGTGACCAAAATCGCTGCCCAGGTCATCATTCCACCAGCTGTCCGTGCCGTTCCCAATGAACCCAAAAATCAGATGCACGCCACGCGTTGGGCCAAACCAGACAGCCCCAATATGCGCCGCGGTGTGGTTGAGCACGCATTGGCAGCAATCCAGCACAAACCATTTCAGCATCCTCTCGCCCAACCGCCATTGTGTGGACGGGCTCAGGCAATAACGCTGTTGCGCGGAGAACGCGATGTGCATCGTGTTACTCCAGTTGCCACCATGGTCTGAGTAGAACAGGAAGTGGACATTGTCTATCCAGTTCAGGGAGTCGCCACCAAAGGTTGGATGGCAAAAATCAGTCTCCCAGGCATTGTCGTTTCCCCAACAGAACACCTTCACATGGCCGTGGCTTCCCATTTGGTCGTAGAAACCGACCGCGTGGTCATCACGATAGCTTAGGTTGTTCTGCGTACAGTAATTGGAATGAAACGTATTAACCCATTCAGCTCCAACACGAACCTGTAACGTCATTTTTTCCTCCTCGGAATACGCTAACCCAGCGCCTTGCATGCCGGGTCTCAGTTTCCTTTAATCTCCCTCTGAATACCCTGCTCGCGCAATGGCTTGTTCATCCTCGCGCCTGGTTGTTTGCTTTTCGATGGACATCACCTGGCCTTTCAGGGCAAAATGCCCAAATAATATCCATAAGTACGTTCCAATAATTACCTCACCCGTTTCCGGGTCGGCCCTCCGCGAAGATGCAAATTAGGACAGGGATAAAAATGCTATTTATGATGAAAAAATGGACAAAATTGCTTTGGACATTTTCATATTACAACTTTTAAGAATCAGAGTCAAACGACTGCGCGCGGGAATTAATAAAGCCCGCGCGTTGTTCCATCACAACGCGCGGACTCCTTTATTGTTAATCGTTCGGCTGCGTGAGCCCTTACAGGTACCTGGCCATCGGAGCCTTCTGGCTCATGCCCACAGCCACCTGGGCGGCAACCGCGGCATTGTTTAGCAGCAAAGCCAGGTTCGCCCGCAGGCTGTCACCACCGCTCAGTTCCTTCACTCGCGCGAGCAGGAACGGGGTCATGGCGCTGCCGTGAATGTCCGCTTCAACCGCCTGGGCCAGGGCTTGTTTGATGACTTCTTCAATCCTGTCAATCGGTACCGCTGTGGCCGCGGGTGGTGGAACCACCAAAAGTACGCCACTGCGCAAGCCCAGGTTCCAATGCGCCTCAGCAATCTGGGCAGCTTCCAGGGCTGTATCAGCCCGGAATTCCACTTTTAGGCCGCTATCCACCGAATAGAACGCTGGGAACGCGTCCGTTTGGTAACCAATCACCGGAACGCCCTGGGTTTCCAGGTATTCCGCCGTCTTCGGGATATCCAAAATCGACTTGGCGCCCGCGCACACCACCACCACCGGAGAACGGCCCAGCTGCGGTAAATCGGCGGAAACATCATACGGCGCGTCCCGGTGCACGCCTCCAATGCCTCCTGTGGCAAACACCTTGATGCCTGTCTTTTCAGCCACAAACATCGTCGCCGCCACCGTGGTACCACCGCTCAGCCCCTTTCCAATCACCGGACCAAAATCGCGCACGCTCACCTTGCGCACCCCGGTCGCCTTGGAAAGCGCTTCCAACTCGTCACCGCTCAACCCAACCCGCACTTGTCCATCCAGGATGGCAATCGTGGCCGGCACAGCCCCATTCTCGCGCACAGTGCGCTCCATCGAAAGCGCCAGGTCAAGATTCTCTGGCCAGGGAAGGCCGTGGGTAATCACCGTGGATTCCAGGGCGACAATCGGCTTGTGGCCCAGGCGGGCTTTTTCAACTTCTTCCGAACGAACAAACTGTGCTCGTTGGGAGGGCAAAGGCAATCTATCAGTATTTTCCATGGCATCACGCTCCTGTGGAAATTTTAGTTGATTTTCCAAAAATTTTTAACCCCCTGTTTTCCGTGTAAAATAAGCCAAAACGAGACGGAAACCTGCATGGAAACCAAGCCAAACACCCCATCCCCAAAACGCTGGATCATTTCGCCATTAATCCCGAATTCGGTCAAGCAAGAGCTGCGTGACTTTTCTCCCCTTCTGCGTCAGCTGCTCTACAACCGCGGGATTGAGACGTCCTCCGAAGCGGAATCCTTCCTCACCTATCAAACCAACTTCAGCGCCAACCCATTGTTGCTCAAGGACATGCCGGAGGCCGTCCGGCTCATCCACGAAGCCTTGCAGGACGGCAGCATGGTGGCCATTTATGGGGATTACGACGTGGATGGCGTCACCGCCAGCGCGTTGCTCTATGAATTCTTCAGGAGCCTGGGCCTGACCCCGCGGGTGTACATCCCCAACCGCTTTGATGAAGGTTACGGGTTGAACCTGGACGCCATGCAACAATTGGCCGGCGAGGGCATTGGCCTGCTCATCACCGTTGACTGCGGCATTCGTTCCGTGGACGAAGTGCGCGAGGCACGCGCGCGCGGAATGAAAGTGATTGTCTCGGACCATCATCTGCCCGGCAGTGTGCTTCCACCCGCGGACGCGATTATTAACCCCAGGCAGCCCGGCGACCCGTATCCCTATAAGCATCTGGCGGGCGTTGGCCTGGCCTACAAAATTGCCTCCGCCTACCTGGCCACTTACCCAACTGCAGGCCTGGACGCGGACCATTGGCTGGACCTGGTGGCCGCGGGGACTGTGGCCGACCTGGCCGACCTCACCGGTGAAAACCGTGCCCTGGTCAAGCGCGGCCTGGACGAGATGCGCAAGGTGAACCGACAGGGTCTTTTCTCCCTGTCCCAGGTGGCTGGCGTCAAGTTGGACCGCGTCACAGCCAGCAACATCGGCTTCATTCTCGGTCCCAGGCTCAACGCCGCGGGCAGGCTGGATACCGCGACGGCCGCCTTCGAGCTGCTGGTGTCCGAGAACCTGTTTGAAGCCGCCGCTCTCGCGCAACAGCTCGATAACCAAAACGCCTACCGCAAGGAGCTGACTCAAAAGATACAGGAAGCCGCCATCGCGGAGGCCCTGGCTTCTGACCCGGACAAGCTCATTATCTTTGCCGCCTCAAAGGAATTTAACGAAGGCGTGGTGGGTTTGGCAGCCAGCCGGGTGGTGGAGGCGCTCTACAAGCCGGCCATCATCGGTTACCAGGACGATGGCTTTGTTAAAGCCTCCTGTCGCTCCATCAAGGAGTTCAACATCACGGCCGCGTTGGACCAATGCTCCGATTTGCTTATCCGTTACGGGGGTCACTCCGTTGCCGCCGGCCTGACCGTGGCCAACGAAAACCTTCCAGCGCTGTTGGAGAGGCTGAACAACCTGGCAGTCGCCTCTATCGGCAATCTGGAGCTTGTCCCTGAGCTTTGGATTGATTATGAAATCTCGCTGGCGAAGGTCCGGCCGGAGCATATCCCCGGGATTATGGATGACGTCGCGAGGTTGGAACCCACCGGTCAGAAAAATCCGGACGTCCTGTTCTGCAGTCGTAATCTCCAGGTCATTAGTTCACGCGTTTTGGGTAATGGTCAGCATCTCAAGATGAACCTGCGGGCCGGGGATAGCGTTTACGAAGCGATAGCCTTCCGCCAGGGCCAGTGGCAAACCACCCTGCCGTCCACCATCGATATCGCCTACACCTTTGATAAGAATGAATACCAGGGCCGAACCACCCTGCAACTCAACGTACGGGATCTCAAGCCGTCCTTGGGCAGCTAAGCAATCCACGCCAGGACCGCAGTCAGCCAGCCCTCATTACCCCGGGACAATCCGGCATTTCTGAGCGCGTCGTTCCAATCTGCCATCGGCGTACGCGACTTCGACCTGCGCCTCCAGCCAAAATTCTGCCCCCTGCGCTTGCGCGCGGGTTAGCTGAGCCTCCAGCGCTTCCAGCGCTTCAGGCATCCGCACCCCCAATGCCATCCCGAAACGATAGGTGAAAAAACCTGGGTTTTGCTGCAGGTAGGCTTGGATTTCCGCGAGCGCGCTGCGGAACTCCTCATTGGAGGTGGGCCCGGCCTGCCCGCGCAGCGGGTCAATTTTCAGCCCAACGTTGCGGAAAAGCGCGTCCACCAGCACGGGGTTGAGCAAAAACCTGGCGAACACCTCCCCGCCCGGGATGGAATGCCGCTCGCTCTGCCCATCCTGCACCATCGGCCGCGTCTCAGCACTCAGCGTGTATGCCTCGCTCACGTGCCTCTCGGTTCGCTCCGCTTCAGGCATCAATTGCCTGATAGCCCGCAACACCTCTTCAGCCTTGGCAGTGAGGGCGGTTTTCAGGCCCCCTGCCGGCTGGTCGTAGGGGACGGGTGGGATAGGCTCCCCCACCCGGATTTCAACGCGCGGCCTTTGCAGTTTAAACAAACGCGGCAGGGCATTCTTCAACCCGCCAAAGCCAATCGGCAGGATGGGGGCCTGGGCGCGCTGGCTGATGAGTGCCACGCCTAATTGTGGGGCCATGTTGGCAGGGCTCCAAATGCCGCCCTCCGGGAAAATGCCCAGGATTCCGCCTTGCTTCAACACGTCCACGGATTTCTGGATGCCCTCCCGGTCAAGGTTGCCGCGGTTAATAGGTATCAAACCATACACGCGCGTAATCCAGGCGTATCGCGGATCGAGCGGGATATCGCCCGTGCCAAGGAATTCCACCTGCCGCGGAGCATAAGCTGCCATCAAGACCGCTTCCAAGATTCCAGAATGGTTGCCGGATAGGATGACAGGCCCGCGCTTGGGCAATCCCTCCCGGTTTTGGATGTCGAGCCGGGTCAGGACGGGTAATAGCATCCTAAGGATTGCGCGCAGTAATCCTCTCACTAAGGTTTTGCGGGGATAGGGAAATACGGGGTTTGTCGCTGTTGCCGAACGAACGGCATGGTCTTTAATCATCAGTCAGCAATTTTATCAGATTGCGGGGTGCGAACAGGGAGTTGGGAACTGGCCCTTAAATAAAAAATGCCCCCACGGGAATTCGAATCCCGGTTTTGGCCTTGAGAGGGCCGCGTCCTGGGCCACTAGACGATGGGGGCGTCGAGGCAAAATGTTATCACAGGTCAAAGTGGGAGTCAATGTGAACGGGCACTTGATCTGCCAGGGGAGATGCAATAGCAGGCGCTGACAGTTATACAGTTGGAGAACAGTGGGCAGGTTGAATAAGAGGAGAAGATGTTTTCCAAAAATAGGAGCAGAGCGGGGAGTTTGGCTGAAAAAAAGATGGAATTAAACACGCCGGGCTATCAAGAGCAAGCAAGAAATTGACAGGCAAAATAGCTTGCGCACAAGGTTGTATTAATCCTTATACAAACTCAGAAAAGTCTTTCACGAACCCGTATAATCTGGATGATAAAAGCATAAAAACTTATACAAAACAATGATAATGGAGAAATTGTGGAAACAACTGCACTCAAGAAATTAAGAAACTTCAACAAGCTAATGGGTGCCCTGCACCTCGTCCAGGGCATCGCCATGCTTTTCCTGGCCACGCGGGTCATTCAGAAAATCGGTGAATTCTCACCTGTCATTACCCAAAACTTCCTGGCTTTCAACGAACAGACTCGCTCTCTGGAATTGGCCTCCAAGGAATTATTCAAGCTGCCATTCGGCATTCTTGTCGCTGCCTTTTTACTCATCTCAGCCCTGGCGCACGCGCTCATTTCAATCCCGAACAAAACCAACGCCATTTACAACGCGGACCTGCAGAAAGGCATCAACCGCTTCCGCTGGTTTGAGTACGCGTTGAGCTCCTCGGTGATGATCGTGCTTATCTCGACCTTGTTTGGCATTTACGATATTGCCTCCCTGGTGCTCATCTTCATTGTGAACGCGTCCATGAACCTGTTCGGACTCGTAATGGAGCAGCTCAATTCGGGCACCACCAAGGGCAAAATCAACTGGGGACCCTTCGTCTGGGGCTCCATCGCCGGCATTGCTCCCTGGATCGCCATTGTCCTGTATATGGTTGGCAACGGCAACTATGCCAGCGTTCCCTGGTTTGTGTGGGCCATCGTCGGCACATACTTCGTCGCCTTCAACACTTTCCCCATCAATATGATCCTGCAATACAAAAGCGTTGGGAAGTGGAAGAATTACCTGTACGGCGAGCGCACCTACATTGTGCTTAGCCTGGTGGCCAAGTCCATCCTGGCCTGGTTGGTGCTCTTCGGCGCCATGCAACCCTAAAAGCTTGGTGAGTGGCAGGCAATCCGGCCCTCACTCCCACTCGCGCGAAACCGCTTCCAGCGCATGGAGGCGGTTTTTTCTTGCCCCTCTGTCTTGCCTTATCCCTCCACACCCGTTCGCAATTGCCTGGCGTTCATTCTATAATTCATTGAAATAACAGCCTGGAACCCACGGTCATAACCGATCCTTGGATGTAAGGCGCGCCCGCGTCTCAGCATCGACAAAACTGCTTCCTGGGAGGTATACGATGGAACCTTCTGCAACGCCCAACGCCAATCCAAACCCCATCTTCATCGACGGAAACGCCCAATCCCGCCTGATCCTCACCGTGCTTCAGTCCCTGGCCGAAGGTCAGGGCGTGATTTCCGCCGCGTTGGATACAAGCTATCGCTACACCTTCTTCACACAAGCCTACCAGCAGGAAATCTTCAAGCTGACCGGACGTGAGCTAACCCTGGGTGTAACCCTCGATGAAATCTTCTCCGACCAGCCGCTGCAATTGGCAATAGCCAAAGCGGAATGGGACCGCACCTTCATGGGTGAGACCTTCTCCAAGACCATCCAGTTTGGCGATGAAAACCGTTATATGCGTAATTACGAAGTCACCCACACCCCGATTTTCGATGAACAGGGGAATGTCATCGGGGGGACGGTTCTCTCCAAGGACGTGACCAGCAGGACGAACGCCGAGGCTGCGTGGGCGGAAACGGCCCAACGCTACCAGTTCCTGTTTGACGGCATGAACGAGGGCTTTGCCATCTGCGAGTTGCTCTTCGATGGCACAGGCTCCCCAGTCGACTTCAAAGTGATTGAGAGCAACCCCGCCTTCTGCCAGTTGCTTGGCCAAACCAACGAAGAAATATTGGGCGTTGCCCAGCTGGCGCTCTCCCCTGATGACGCGCCTGCCTGGCTGGAGAGGTTGAGCCGGGTGGTGCAGTCAGGAGAACCGGTCAAGTTTGAAGAGTATTCCAAACGCTATCAGCGCTATTTCGAGGTCTACGGCTACCGCCTGCGGGAAAGCCAGTTCGCGGTCATCCTGAATGACATCACCAAGCGCAAGTCCGAAGCGCAACACTTGAGCTGGCTCGCCTCGTTCCCACTCCTGAATCCCCTCCCTGTCGTTGAGATGGATGAAGCAGGCCAGGTCACCTTCGTGAACCCGGCTGCCCGGGATATTTTCCAGGTCCATGAGGGGGAAACAGAACCGTTCGCGATTGTGGAAGTGTTAAGGCAGGCCGTCCACGAAATCGTCAGCGAAGGTAAAACCTCGCTCACTCGCCAGGCCAGGTTGCAAGAACAATGGCTCCACCTTGCTTTCTTCCATCTGCCCGGGCAGCAACGCATCCGCGTTTATGGCATGGACATCACCGAACGCGTTATTAGCCAGGAAAAGCTGCAGGCCCTCAACGCCAACCTGGAGGGGGTTATCGCAGAGCGGACCGCGTTATTGAATGACGTTGTGGAAGACCTGCGACAGGACATCCTCAAACGCCAGCAGTCCGAACGCCTGCTCGAAGCCGAGAAGAAACGCTTCACCGACCTGCTGGAAATCTTGCCCGCCTACCTTATCCTCCTCCGGCCAGACCATACTATCAGCTTCGCCAACCGCTTCTTCAAGGAGCGCTTCCCCGGCATGGAAGGTCTGCACTGCTATGAATACCTCTTCCAGCGCGACAAACCTTGCGACAATTGCGAATCGTACCGGCCATTGGTCACCGGCCAACCCCACATCTGGGAATGGGACGGGCCGGACGGCCACGTCTACAACGTGCACGACCATGTCTTTGTCGATACGGACGGTACGCGGCTCATCCTCGAGATGGGTTTGGATATCACCGATGTGCGGAGGGCCCAGGAACGCGTCCAGGATATGTTCAATTACAACCGCAGCCTGATTGAAGCCAACCAGGATATTTTGGCGACCATCGACGAAAACGGAAAAATCGGTGATGTGAACGCAGCCGTTGAAGCCGCCACTGGATACACGAGGGAAGAACTGGTTGGCACGGACTTCTCAGATTATTATTCAGACCCCGAAAAAGCCCGCCAGGGCTACCAGCAAGTGCTCGAGACTGGTAGCGTGCGTAACTATGAACTTGAAATCAGGCACAAGGATGGGCATACTACCCCGGTCACCTACAATGCCTCCTTTTATTGGGGTCAGGACGGAAAACCAGCGGGTGTGCTGGCTGTCGCGCGAGACTTAACTGAACTGAAACAAAAAGAAAAGCAGTTAACGGAACTAAATCTCGCGTTGGAGGAGTTTATCGAACACGACCGCGCCATGCAGGAGAAACTGGCGCAGGTGGATAAGTTTACATCCATGGGTCGTATGCTGGCATCTATTACACACGAAATTAACAACCCCCTGCAAACCATCAAAAACTGCTTGTTTCTCATCCAATCCGAGGTTCCCCCCAACACCCCTGCCGGCCAATTCCTGGTAACCGCCTCGGAAGAAACCCAGCGTATCTCAAACCTTGTGGCTGAACTGCGCGAGATCTACCGCCCCAGCCAGGGTGCCCAACCGGAGCCTGTGGCACTGGACAGGTTGCTGGAGGAGGTCCACAATCTTGTCTCACCCCACTTAGCCAGCAATAAGGTGAACTGGCACCTGGTAATGGAACCGCAACGCCCAGGAGAGCGCTGGGAGGTTGCCGGTAGCGCGGACCAGTTCAAACAGGTCTTCCTGAATCTCTCCATGAATGCCATCGAAGCCATGCAGGGCCAGGGCGGAGACCTTTCCGTCATGCTCAGGCGCGACCCTTCAGGCGGGTACACGGTTTGTTTTACGGATACGGGCCAGGGCATCCCACCAGAAAACCTTACCAAGGTTTTTGAACCCTTCTTCACCACCAAAAGCCATGGGCTTGGCCTGGGCTTGCCAATAAATTACGATATTGTTCAACGTCACAACGGGCACATCAAGGTTTCAAGTAAACCAGGTTTGGGAGCAACTTTTGAAGTCTGGCTGCCAGAAATGAAGGGAGAAAAAGATGGAAACCAGTAAAGTTGAATATAAAACCAGGATTCTTGTCATCGATGACGAGCCCCAACTCCGCCTGACCCTCGGGGCCATCCTGCAAAAAGCCGGTTATGATGCCACCCTGGCCGAAAACGGCGCGCTGGCGCTTAAAGCGATGACTAATGCGCGTTTTGACCTGGCCTTCCTGGACCTGAAAATGCCCGATTTCAATGGCCTGGATTTGTTGCCCCAGTTGCGCGCGCTCGATCCCGACCTGCCGGTCCTCATCCTCACCGCTTATGCCACCCTGGAGTCTGCCATGGAAGCCGTGCGCGGTGGCGCCCGCGATTACCTGCTCAAACCTGTGGACCCCACCAACATCCTTGCGCGGGTTGCCGAAATTTTGGCCGAACATCGCCCACCTTCCCGTCGGCGCGAGCTTATCTCCCAGGCCCAACAGTTGCTGCAGGAACTCCAACAGTTGGACGGTACCGCCAATGTTGAGCCAACTTCCCTCCCGACGCCTCGCGATACGGAACCGGAGCGCTTCCTGCGTCGGGGCAAGCTAACGCTCGACCTGCATACCAAGCAATTGGTGATCGACGGCCAAATCACCCACTTGCCACCCAGCACCTTTGATTACCTGGTGACGCTAGTCCGCAACTCGCCCAACATAGTTTCATTTGAAAAACTCGTGCGGGAATCCCAGGCATACATCCTGGATAAAGTGGACGCGCGGGATATTTCCCGCTGGCATATTCATAAAATTCGCAAGGCTTTGGAAGAAGACCCGGCCAACCCCAGCATCGTGATTACCGAGCGGGACAAAGGCTACAGGCTGGTGATTTAATCGAAAAAGGGAACAGCCTTGGTCAGCCCGTTCGTTGCCCGGTTGGCCTGGGGTTTTCATTCAACTGTTCGCGGATTGTCCTAAGGATGCTTGCCGGCTCCATGGGCTTTTGCCTTACGACCAACCCCTCCCGTTCCAATGTTTTTCCGCTCATCAAGGGCAGGGACGCTGCCAGCACCAGCACAGGCACGCTCAATCGGGCAAGGTGCAAACCTGTCAGCAATTCCTCACACGAGTCCAGCGCTTTATCCGTATCCAAAACAATGAAATCCACCTGCGGGATGAAAGCTGCCAAAATGTCATGGCAGAATTCACGCGCGCATTCCACCCTGAAACCATCCTGTTCCAGGATACGCTTGAGGGTGTACCGCAAGTTGTCTTCTTTGGAAATTAGTAAAATGCGGTTTGTTTCGGGCATGGGATCTCCGTCAGATAAATTATAAGAACCACTGGCGCCCCAGGCTGTTTGCGAACGTTTGCTTTGGTGTGCGAGTCTTTGCTGCACTGGGGCTTGGTCAGTTCCTTCCTCCCATATTTCAAATCCATTTTTTGAAAAACTGGCCCCGTTTCCCTCAGTCTCTAACGGTTTCTGATGCATTCCTGCGTATCTCAACATGCAACTGCCAGTAAGCTCGTCGCTCATTTCTGAGCCTTGCCAATATTTGCCAAACAACTCAAAAACACGCCAACGGCACACCCCCCTTAAAAAACGTATCTTTGATGCAGGGAAAGTAAATCCTGTTCTAGAAAAGGAGCATTAAATGAATAAGAACAAGCGTTCTGTCGCATTGGTGGTCTTACTGGTGTTGTCCCTCCTGGCAGGAGGCGTTCAGCGACCAGTCGCCGCCATCCCAACTGCCCTCCCGGCCAGTCCGGTGGATGAATCCAAAGTTCCCCATTATTACGGCCCCTATCCAAACTGGGCCCTCAGTCCTCTAACCACCGCGGATGTCGCGGTTGAAATTGTCGGTGATGGTAGCGGCGCCACGGCGAGCGCTACCGTTGGCGCCAATGGCGCATTGACCGGCATTCAAATCACCAATCCCGGACGTGGATACACCACAGCAAGCGTCAATATCATTGGCGCCGGTACGGGTGCTTTGGCAGACGCGGTGTTGACTTCCTCCGGCGCAGTGGTCGAAATTATCGTCAATGCGGCAGGCGCGGGCTATAGAATCCCAGCTGTAACCATCAGCGGGGGTGGAGCCACCACGAATGCCACGGCCACACCCTATGGCAGCGTTGACAGCCTGACGCTGACCGCGGCTGGTTCTGGTTATACCTTGCCGACCTTGGATTTTGACATGCCTGACGACCCGGCTGGCACAAAAGCCAAGGCGCACGTTACCTGGGATACCGTCACAGGCGCTATCACTGGCATCATCATTGACAATCCCGGTTCCGGCTACTCCAAGGCACCAAACGTGGTCATCCGGGATGGGACGCAGTTCAATCCGTTGAACCGCCGACAGTTCAACGCCGGGCAAGCCATGCGCCAGGAGGAATTAGCCAATCCAGGTGCTGGCAGTTCCATTTCCAACAACCGTATAGAAGTGTTGAGTAACGCCACCGCGGTGGCCACCATCAAGATTGACTCCATCGGGCTGGACACCTTCGGGGCCGGCTACACTTCCGCTCCAACTGTCGCCATTGCTGAAACCGAACCCGGCGCGTTAGGCAGCGGTGCCAGTGCCACCGCCTTCACGGATTTTGGCGCGGTAACGGCCATCAATCTGACCGCGGCTGGCTCCGGCTACATTACCAGCGGTGGGATCAAGAAGTTCCAGGATGGACTATCCAAGTTGTGTGACCCGTCCGTCCCCGGGAGTTGTGTCCCCAACAACCTGGGCCAATACATGCCCCTGGGCGTACCAGACACCACCACTTTCCCCGGCACCGATGTGTATGTCATCGCCCTGGTGCAGCACCGGGAACAGATGAACTCATCCTTGCCTGCCTCTGGCACGCTCTTGCGGGAATACGTTCAGCTGGAAACCGCTCACAATGCGTCCTGGAGCAAGCATATCCCCTTGCAGAACCAATTGGTTGATGGCACCTCCGTTCCTGCCCTTATGCCAGATGGCTCGCAGGCCTACGCGGTGGATGACCCCCATTACCTTGGCCCGGTTATCCAGGCCACCAAGGATAGGGCTGTGCGCATCGTCTTCTACAACCTGTTACCCACCGGCGTGGACGGGGATTTGTTCATTCCAGTGGATACCACCTTCATGGGCGCTGGGATGGGCCCCATGGACATGATGGCTCCCATGGATGAGGGCTCCGTCCTTGATGGCGTTCGCAATCCCATCTGTGGGGAAGCAAACCGTACACCCATGGAACGCATGATGTGCTTTGCGGAGACCCGTGCCACCATCCACCTGCACGGCGGCATTACCCCTTGGATTTCTGATGGGACGCCGCACCAGTGGATTACCCCAGCCAACGAACAAACCGCCTGGCCTGAGGGCGTTGCCGTTCGCCAGGTACCCGATATGGTCGGCGCGACCCGCCCCGTGGGTATCCCTGACTGCACCGCGCCTGACGATGGCTGTATGACGTTCTACTACACCAACCAGCAGAGTTCGCGCCTGATGTTCTACCACGACCACGCCTGGGGCATCACCCGCCTGAACGTTTATGCCGGTGAAGCCGCGGGTTACATCATCCGTGATGACACCGAAACCGCCCTGATTAACGCTGGTCTGCTCCCCAGTGGCGATGCCGAAATCCCGCTGATTATCCAGGATAAGACCTTCGTTCCCAGCACCGGCCAAATGGCCGAACAGGATCCCACCTGGGATTACACCCGCTGGGGCAAGGAAGGCGACCTGTGGTACGAACATGTCTATATGCCCGCTGAGAATCCCGCGGACCCAACCGGCATGAGCACCGTCGGCCGCTGGTTCTATGGCCCGTATTTCTGGCCGCCAGTAACGCCCGAGTTTGGTCCTATTGCCAACCCGTATTACAACATGGACCCCGAAGGCCCTGATGGCATCCGCTACACCGCGGATGACTGGACCACACCCCTTGCCGTGGCTTGCAATTTGGATGACCCAACCACCTGGCAATACCAGACCGACCCCTTCTGCGAGCCGCCCACCATTCCAGGTACCCCGAACAACTCGGCTGGCATGGAAGAGTTCAATGACACCCCGGTTGTGAATGGCACCGCCTATCCCACGGTTACCGTGGAACCGAAAGCCTACCGCTTCCGCATCCTCAATGCCGCCAACGACCGCTTCTTTAACCTGCAAATGTACGTGGGTGATCCCACCACGGCCGACCCCGTGCTCGGCCCAACCGAAGTCGCGCTGAACGCGGCCGAAGTTTTGGCCGCTCAAACCGACCCGAATGTTTTCCCGACCCCGGACCTCGCGCTCAGCCCCGCTGGCCCCAGCTGGATTCAAATCGGCACAGAGGGTGGCTTCCTGCCCGCCCCCGTGGTCGTGCCCAACCAGCACATCACCTGGATTACCGATCCGACCCGCTTTGATGTTGGCAATGTTGACCTGCATTCACTGCTGGTGGCCCCTGCCGAACGTGC
>JAKOSR010000089.1 GCA_029777225.1 Chloroflexota bacterium | reverse complement strand
TGATGGCCATCATAGAGTTCGGCGCCTTCGCGGGCATAGGCCACCTTGAGCGGCTGCGCGAGCGGACCAAGCCCCTTGTAGGGGTACAGGTTTGGCGCGCCGGTGAGGACCACGTGTTCCCCATGGCCATCCTGCAGGCGACAGAGCACCAGCTTGTCGGCGTTGGGATGGGGCATAACCTCGCTAACTTCTGCCACCACGAATTTATCCGGTGCCCAGCTCAGCCCTTCGTACTTAAATTGATGCCTTTCAAGCGCCGGCTTGGAGAGGCCTACCAACAGGATGCCCTCTACTTCCAGGCCCAACATGGTGAGTTTGTCGGCAATTTCCTCGATGTTGAGGTCATCAAGGGCGACGTAATCTTTAATCCAACTTAAGGGTGCTTTCATCGCGTCTCCTCTCCTGGCCTAGTATTGTTCCAGGAAGCGAATGTCGTTGTTGCGGAAGTGGCGAATGTCGTCGATGCGATAGCGCATCAACGTGGACCGGTCAATGCCCATGCCGGCTGCGAAGCCGGAATAGACACTTGGGTCGTAACCGCCGTATTGCAGGACGGTCGGATGCACCATGCCACAGCCAAGAATTTCGAGCCAGCCGCTGCCCTTGCACACGCCACAGCCCTCACCGCCACAGATGAAGCATTCCACGTCCATTTCCGCGCTGGGCTCCGTGAAGGGGAAATAAGATGGGCGCAAACGTGTGCGGGCCTCTGGACCAAAGGTCCGGGCAACAAAGTCTTTGAGGGTGCCTTTCATATCCGCGAAGGAGATGCCCTTGCCCACCACCAGCACTTCAATCTGGATGAACTCAATTTCAGAGCGGGCGGTCAGCTGTTCATAGCGCATGCACACACCTGGCAGGATTACCCGGATGTCTTCTGGCGCGCGTTCCCGCATCACGCGGATCTGACCGGGGGAGGTATGCGTGCGTAAAAGCACGCCCTCGGTCTCCGTGTAAAACGTGTCCCACATATCCCGTGCCGGGTGGTAAGGCGGGATGTTGAGGAAGGTGAAATTGAAATCGTCCAATTCCACCTCGGGAGAGCGGTAAATCTGGAAGCCCATGTCCCCGAACACACGGTAAATTTCACGCAAGGTCATGTTCAGTGGATGCAGCCGGCCACGGCGGAGCGCCCTGCCTGGCAGGGTGATATCCAGTTTTTCAGATGCGATGGCCTGGCTAAGCTGGTTTTGCTTGACAACCTGCTGCTTCTCCGTGAACGCGGTCTCCAGGGCCACTTTCAGCGCGTTCACAGCGCGGCCAACCGCGGGCCGGTCTTCCTTTGGCACCTGTCCAAGCGAGCCAAACATGCGCATCACAAGCGAGGTCTTCCCCAGGTTCGCCTGTTTCCACTCCTCCAAACCGGGTTCGGATTGCACATCCACGAGCGCTGCCAGCGCGCCCTCTTGTGCCTCCATCAGTTTTGCTTCAACGTCATTCATTCTCTACCTCACCATATCCATGCCTGGAAATAAAAAACCCGCCCAAATAAAGGGACGGGCAGGGATTCCGCGGTACCACCCTTATTGGCAGCTTAATAAAGCTACCCACTTGAGCTCATCCTGTAACGGGAATGCCCGGCGCGGACTACTGGCCAAATGGTTTCACCCGCGCAACTCCCGAGGGAACTTCAACCGTCATTTTCCGGGCGCCGCTCTCAGTCCTGGCGGCGCTTCCCTGTTGGGCACGCGCGGTTTACTTTCCTCGATCCCAGTCGATTTTCTTATTATAGGTGGGAAAACAAGCTTGTCAAGTTCAACAAAGCCTTTGTTTTTCCACCAGCTGGCGTAAAAGCAGGGCGGTGCATCCGCCCTGCGTAAACTTAACACAAATTAAAGAGCCGCCTTCACAATTGCCGTGAAGGACTCCACTTTCAAACTCGCGCCACCAATCAGTCCACCATCGATGTCGGACTGGGCAAACAGTTCAGCTGCGTTGGCCGCGGTGACCGAACCGCCGTAGAGAATTCGCATGCCATCCCCCACCTCGGCTCCAAACATTTCCCGCAAGATGGGACGGATGACGTCTTTGTGGACCGAATTCGCGCCTTCGGGTGTGGCGGCCAGGCCAGTCCCAATCGCCCAGACGGGTTCGTAGGCAACCACAATTAGCGCGGCTTGTTCCGCGTCAAGGTTTTTGAGCCCTTCCCACACCATGCGCCCCACCACTTCGGCGGTTTTGCCAGCCTGGTTTTCATCAAAGGTCTCCCCAACGCAGACAATCGGCTTAAGGCCGGCAGCCAGGGCGGCAAGCACCTTCTTGTTGACCGATTCGTCGGTTTCCCCAAACATTGCCCGGCGCTCTGAGTGCCCGATGATTACATACTGGCAGAGTTCCTTGAGCATGCCAGCAGATATTTCGCCGGTGTAAGCTCCGGAGGCCTGCCAATGCAGGTTTTGCGCGCCAAGCGCGATTTTGGACCCAGCCAATTCCACGCTGGCCACACCAAGACACACGAAGGGTGGGCAAACCACCACATCCACAGCTTCCACGTCCTTGAGCTCAGGCAGCAAACCCCGGATTAAATCCCTGGCCTCTGTTGGGGTCTTGTTCATCTTCCAGTTACCAGCAACCATTGGTTTTCTTGTTTTCATCGAGGATTCCTTTCAGCTTCTCAACTAGTCATTGACTTTCGTATTGTAACACGGGCGCTCGGGGGCGGCGCGTGATTAGCGGGAAAACATCCAAATCAGACGAAAAAGGGCTGCCAATGGCAGCCCTTGATGGTAAAGCCTTTATTGATTATGGACGATAGATGATTGGGTTCAACCACAAGCCGCGGTTATCCACCGAAGTGCCATCGTTCCAGACCACCAGGTAGAACTCCACCTTTTCTCCAGCCAGGGCAGAGAGATCGATATCAACCTTACTCCAGAGATTATCTGAAATCTCGTGCCACTCACCTAGTTCAGTCGGTTTGCCATCCAGCAGACGGTAGTACAGCTCGAACTTCAGCTTGCACTTCGGGCTGTTGCCCTCGCATTGAAGGGCTGCTCTGAAGCGATCTCCATTCTTGATCGGGAACGCCGGGTAAATGCCCTGGATGTAACCACCCCCCGAATCATCCGGCCGTGTGATTAGGCCAATCTCATTTTCCTTGGCGCCGTCTTCCCGAATGGGATTCTTCTTGGTAAGGACGTAGCCGTTATCAGAGGAGGTCTCGCTGCCAGGGCAGGGTAAGTTGCTTTTTAGGCTATTGGACCACTTTGCATCGCAAGCGCTGGTGGCAAAGTTATAAACCATGCCCTTCCCATCGATGACGTTAATTTCCACCCAGAAGGTGCCCTTGGACTCCGCACCTGTCCCAAACTTGACGCCATTCGGGTTCACCAGCTGCCAATGGCCCTTGTAGGTGCCCACCGAGGCAGGAGCCGTCATCGGGATGCTGATGTCGATGGTCTCACCAGGTTTCACGGCCTTGGGGAGGTCATAATAAGCCGCGGCGCCCATCTGGTCGCCCTTCACGAAAGCGATGTCATACTGGTCGTTCCATGTGCAGGAACCAGTGTTCTTAACCCGCCAGGTTTTGGTAAAGCTCGTGTTCGCGACCACCTTGGTGCCATCCGGGTAGGTGATATCGTCAATATAGGTCACCTGGTTGCAAGGGATGGGGGTCGGTGAAGGCGGAATGGGTGTAGCTGTAGGCGGCACCGCTGTGGGCGGCAACGGGGTGGCCGTCACCACGATAATCGTGGGAACCTGGGTTGCCGTGGGTTGGGGCTGGGTTGGGGCAACTGTGGTTTCACCCGGTTGGGCGGCCAACGTCGCGGTTGGGGTCAGCTGGGCAACCACAGTGGCGTAAAAATCCTGTGTAGCCTGGGCTTGCAGGGTTTGGATGGCTTGCTCCACCGGGTCCCCGGTATTGGTTGGGCTGAGCGGGATATTACATGCCGCGATAAACAGCGCGACAGCCAATCCAGTACCCAGGAGGATTGTCCATCGGTTTGGTCGATTTGTCTTGTTTTTCATCTCAACGCTCCTTAATTAAATCCGACATTCTGTTCAGATATCCATATGACGGAACTGGCTTGTCATTTGTTCCCTTTGAGGTGTAAAAAAAGCCGCTGTTCAGGCGGCTTTCATTTGGAGCAGTTTCACTCTTACTTCTTGACTTCAATCTCGATGCCTAGGGACCATTCGTTGTTCGGTCCATACCCAAAGCGAGCGCCCAAGGGGTCGACAATCATCCAGTAGCCGTAATAAGTGCCTTCAGTCAGGGGCGCTTTCATGCGAATGGTGAGGTCCACGATATCACCCGGATAAACCACGCTGGTGATATCCCCGCGCTTGTTGGTACCCATTGCGTCCCCACCGACCAACAACAAATCGAAATCGGTCGACCAGGCACACGTGCCGGCGTTGCGCACCTGCCAGGTCTTGTCAAATTCCTTGCCAGGGGTGACCACAGTGGCCGGCGGATAATTGACATCACCCAAGAATTCCATCTTGTAGCATTTGCTGCCCGTGTCCGCGGGCGCGGTGGTCGCGGTGGCGGTGGCCGCCACTGGCGAGCCAATAATCGCGGTCGGGGCGGACTGGGTAGGGGTGGGAGCGGGCGTATTGGTGGGTACAGGGGTCGTGGTAGGGGCGCTCAGGCGGGTTACCTCGGCGATGAGGGTCTCCACCGCGTTTTGGGTGGCCTTGGCCTGTTGGGTGGCGGCCACTTGTTGTGCCACTTCTTCCGCCGAAGGGGTTGGCTCAGTGGTGGGCCGGCAGGCAGCCAAAAGCATACCGGCTACCAGGATAACCACCAAAATAGAATATCGCATTATGGAGTGTTTCTTCATGCTCTTTATCTCCTGTTATCTCTTTTCAAAATTTGCTTTACCAATGAGTGTAACATTTCGATTGTAACACTTTTTTCATCCTGCTCGGGGCGCTGGCCTCCTTTAGGAGGTCAGCTGAGCAGGGTTAATCCGCCAGGACCCCTACTTTCCCTCGCGAGCAATCAGAGGCATGCGCGCAAGAATAACCAAACGGTCAAAACCAATAGCCGCCCTCTGCAAGGGCGGCTATGAGGATTGAAACAGGTTTACTTGTCCGCTAAAACAGCCAGCCCTGGCAGTTCCAGGCCTTCGAGCATTTCGAGCGAAGCACCACCACCCGTCGAAATGTGCGTAATCTTGTCGCTCAGGCCGGATTGGTTAATCGCCGCGACAGAATCGCCGCCGCCAATCACACTGATGGCGTGGCTATCCGCCACTGCATGCGCGACGGCGAACGTGCCCTCAGCAAACCGCGGGAATTCAAACACGCCCATGGGTCCATTCCAGACCACGGTTCCTGCTGAGGAAATTTCAGCAGCGAAGGCTTTCACGGTTTCAGGTCCGATATCCAGCACGCGCCAGCCGGCCGGAACATCGCCCAAGGGGATGGTTTTCTTTTCCGCTTCAGCGTCAAACGCGCTGGCAATCACCAGGTCACAGGGTAAATCCAGTTTCCCTTCCGATTTTCCAAGCAGGCCAGCGGCTGTTTCCACGGATTCGGCTTCCACCAGGGAATCCGCCATGTCGTAGCCCTTGGCCTTCAGGAAGGTGTTGGCCATGCCACCGCCAATGAGAATCTTATCGGCTTTCTTGAGCAGGTTTTCAATGACACCAATTTTGTCGCTAATCTTGGCGCCACCGAGAATGGCCACGAACGGCCGTACCGGGTTGTCAATCGCGTTGCCCAGGTATTTGATTTCTTTTTCCATCAGGAAGCCCGCCGCGCCCGGCAAAAATTCCGCCACGCCAGCGGTGGAGGAGTGCGCGCGATGGGCGGTGCCAAAGGCATCGTTAACATACAGGTCGGCCAGCGAGGCCAGGTCCTTGGACATGGCCGGGTCATTTTTACTTTCACCTGCGTAAAAACGCGTGTTTTCCAACACGAGAATCTCGCCAGGTTTGAGCGCCGCGGCCGCCGCTTGCGCTATGGGTCCGCGGCAATCTTCCGCGAATTTGACCGGTGCGGAAACCAGCTTCGCCAGGTGGTCGGTCACGGGTTTCAGGCTAAACGCCGGGTCTGGTTCGTCCTTTGGCCGGCCCAGGTGGGAGGCCAGGATGACCGCCGCGCCATGGTCCAATAGGTATTGAATAGTGGGCAATGCCGCGGTGATGCGGGTGTCGTCCTTAATTTTGCCTTCCTTAATCGGGACGTTGAAATCGACGCGCACCAGCACTTTTTTGCCCTGAACGTCGAGGTCAGTAACCATTTTCTTGTTAAACATAGCAGCTCCTTTTTATAAAAAGTGCGCCTGTCTTGTCGTAAAACAGCAGGCGCACCCAGTTCATGTCGTTATCAGTTTGGATTAAAGTTTCGAGGCAACCAGCTTTGCCAAATCCGCGGTGCGGGAGGAATAACCCCATTCGTTATCGTACCAGGTGACCACTTTCACCAGGTTGCCATCCATGACCATGTTGTAGGCCAGGTCTACGATGGAGGAGCGGGGATCGCCCTTGAAGTCGGTGGAGACCAATGGCTGGTCGTAATCACCCGTGGTCACACCCAGAATGCCCTTGAGGGCGCCTTCTGAAGCTTCCACGAAGGCAGCATTCAGTTCTTCCTTGGTGGTGGGTTTTTCAATGGTGGCCACAAAGTCCACCACGGACACGGTGGGCGTGGGAACGCGTAAGGAATAACCATCAAACTTGCCCTTCAGCTCGGGGATGACCAGGGCGACAGCCTTGGCGGCACCGGTGGTGGTGGGGATGATGTTTAGGCCGGCGGAACGGGAGCGGCGCAATTCTTTCTTATGACCCTGGTCGAGGATGACCTGGTCGTTGGTGTAGGAATGGATGGTGGTCATGACAGCGTTCAGGATGTGGAACCTGTCGTTCACAATCTTGGCGGCAGGTGCAAGGCAGTTGGTGGTGCAGGACGCGTTGGAGATGATGTTATGCACGGCGGGGTCATACTTGTCTTCATTGACGCCGAGCACGATGGTGATGTCTTCACCCTTGGCAGGCGCGGAAATGATGACCTTCTTGGCGCCGCCACGTACGATGTGCGCGTCCGCGCCGATTTTGCCATTCTCTGAGCGGGCATTGGTGAAGATACCGGTGGATTCGATTACGACATCCACACCAAGGTCTTTCCACGGCAGGTTGCCAGGATCTTTTTCAGCAAACACCTTGAGGGGCTTCCCGTCAATCACCAGGTTGCCATCTTCCGCAACCTTCACATCGTGGTCAAGCCGGCCATAGGTGGAGTCGTACTTGAACAGGTGGGCGTTCGTCTTGGAGTCGAACAGGTCATTAATGGCCACGACTTCCAACTCGTCGCCAGCGCGTTCCATAATCGCTTTCAGAACCTGGCGGCCAATCCGACCGAAACCGTTAATAGCAACTTGTGTTTTCATGCAATTCCTCCGATTTATCTCGTGATTTTAAAACCCGGCTTACATAGTCAGGTCAATGTGAAGAAAAAAGCTACGTGATTATTATAGCCGAAAAAAGGCCTGCCGGCCTATCAATCCAATGGACCGGTGCGTTCCTCAAAGAGATTTATCACCGTGCGGGCCAGTTTTTTGGAGCTGTGGCGCCATGGATAAAGATCATCCACCAGGTCGGCTTCGTAAACTTTGTGTTGGTGATGCAGAGCCTGGTCCGCCACGACCCAATTGGAATCAGCTCCCAGCTTGCCCTTGAAGTTGCGGTTGCAAATGACCAGGTCGAACAAATCGCGCCCCACGTGTTGCTCAATCACTTTGAGGTGATCGGAGGCGTTGAAGCCATCTGTCTCCCCCTGCTGGGTGGCCACGTTACAGATGAAATACGTTTGGGCACGGCTGGCTTCGATCGCATCACTCAACCCCGAGATGACCAGGTTGGGCAGGATGCTGGTGTACAAGCTTCCGGGGCCTATCAGGATAAGGTCGGCGTTTAGAATGGCGGAGATGGCCGGCGGATAGGCTGGGGTGTTGGCTGGTTCCAGCCAGACGCGTTCAATCTTGCCCGGGCATTGCGTCAACTGGGATTCCCCCCGAACCTGGATGTTTTCTTTCGTCCCGTTCTCGATGACATCCCCCACCAGTTCAACGTCCTCAACGGTCCCGGGAAGCACCTGGCCGTAAATAGCCAAAACCCTGCCGGATTCCGCCACGGCTTCCTCAAAGCTGCCGGTAATCTCGCTCAGGGCGCTGATAAACAGGTTGCCTAGCGAATGTCCTTCCAGGCCGGCGCCAGATTTGAAGCGATACTGGAACACCTGCGAGAGCAAGGCTTCATCGCTGCTGAGCGCGGAAAGGCAGTTGCGGATATCGCCTGGGGGCAGCACGCCCATATCACGCCGCAGGGTTCCCGAGGAGCCGCCGTTATCCGCCACGGTGACAATCGCGGTAATGTTGTGCGTGAACTCCTTGATGCCCCTCAGCACCGAAGAGAGCCCATGCCCACCGCCAATCACCACCACCTTGATGCCACGTTCCCGGCGGCGATAATCCTGCAGCGCTTCCCAGGCGGGTTTGCCATTCCGCTCAAAGGGTTTGAGCAGGGAACGGTTTGCGCCCCAGATGCCAACCAGGATCATGGCCAGGCCAATGCCGCCAAAGATGAGAAACCGGATGGGACGGGCCAAAAAGCGCAGGGAGAGAATCGCCAACACCGGGATGAGGTCCGCGTTGGTCGTGGAGCGATAGTAGTCCAGGATAATCAAGGCCAGCCCAAGCCCCATCAACATCGCCCCAAGGATGGTGAGTGTAATCCAGCGTTTGTAACCCATGCCTGGCCTCAGCCAGATGGTGTTGGATCTTAGCCGGGCGATAAACTTGGACCACTTGTTGTTGGGTTGATTGGAATTCTCCACGAATTGATGATAGCAGGGAATTACATGGTCGTCAACGTGAGGAAGGTGGCCACTGAGAGGTCGCGTGGGGGTTTGGTTGATTGACTTAATGGCAAAAAATCAGTAAACTAAACACGGTTAATCAATGTGAAGAATTGAGGAGAAATTATGGCTGATCAGAATCCTTTGGTGGTAATGCGATCAGGCCCCATCCCAGGTTCAAGTTACTTTCTCGAAAAGGATGAGGTTTTACTCGGAAGAGACCTGGCCAATGACATCCCGGTGCCGGATGCCGAGATTTCACGCCGGCATGCCCGCTTCTTGCGCCGCGCGGATGGCTACTACATCGAAGATTTGGGGTCGACCAACGGTACCTTCCTCAACGGCTCCCGGCTCACCTCCCCTCACCTGTTGCGCCATGGCGATTTAATCACGCTGGCCGAAAACACGGTGATGAGCTTTGAGATGCCAGCCGCCGCCGCGCGTGTGGCCCCCCAGCCCTCTCAAACCGTGTACGAGCCCGGCTTGTACCAGGTACCCACCCCTGCCTCCCAGCCAGCAGCCGCCGCTCAAACCTTCCAACCCGCCCCTTCTGTCAAACCGACCGCAGCGCCCAAGCCAAAGAAGAAAATGGGCTGGTTTGCCACCTTCCTGCTTATCCTGCTTATCGTGATGATTGTTATCGGCCTGGTGCTGCTATTCATGCCCGCCAGCTGGTGGTGTCTCATCAGCTTTAACAGCCTGACGGGTTGCCCAATCTATTAGTCACCTCGTTTAAGCCAAGAGGCTGTTCCTTGTGGAACAGCCTTTTTTATTCCCTACCTCCACACACAAACGGCAAACAAAAATGCCCTAAATTTACAGGATTCCACTCATTTTAGGGTTGGTGTTCTCCAAGTCAATCACGAATCCATCCACTAATTTTTGGGCCAATTTTTTGGTCTCAAGCCATTTTCCATGTCAAATTGGCCACGCGGGGGTATAATAGGAGGGTTGTTTTATCGAGCTAATCAACCCACAGAAAGCACCCATGTCTGAAAACCCTGATGTGAACGAACCCATCCCCACCAATACCAGCAACAGCGAACAATTGGTCGATATTGACCACCAGATGCGCGCTGCCTACCTTGATTACGCCATGAGCGTGATTGTGGCCCGCGCCCTGCCGGATGTGCGCGATGGCCTGAAGCCAGTGCACCGCCGCATCCTCTACGCGATGCAGGACCTCGGTATGCGCTCCAACAGCCCCTACAAGAAATCCGCGCGCATCGTTGGTGAGGTTCTGGGCAAGTACCATCCCCATGGCGATTCCGCTGTCTACGATGCCATGGCGAGAATGGCACAGGATTTTTCCATGCGTTATCCACTCGTGGATGGACAAGGTAACTTTGGTTCCGTGGATGGAGACCCCCCGGCCGCCATGCGCTACACCGAAGCCCGCCTCGCCAAAATCACCGAGGAAATGCTGACGGATTTGGAAAAGGATACTGTCGATTTCGTCGATAATTTTGATGGCTCCCTGCAGGAACCGGAAGTGTTGCCAGCCCGCATCCCCACCCTGCTGATGAATGGTTCCAATGGTATCGCGGTGGGCATGGCCACCAACATCCCACCCCACAACCTCAACGAACTGGTCGCCGGCCTGAACTGCCTGATTGACCGCTATGACGAAATTGAGGATGTGAGCATGGAAGACCTGATGCTCCACATCCCGGGGCCGGACTTCCCCACCGGTGGCATCATCGTTGGGGAGGAAGGCATCCGTCAGGCTTACAGCACGGGGCGCGGGCACCTCACCGTTCGGGGTGTGGCCCAAATCGAAGAATTGCGCACAGGCCGGTACGCCATCATCATCACGGAAATTCCGTACCAGCTAAATAAGACCAGCTTGATTGAGCGCATCGCGGAGCTCGTGCGCGAAGGGCGCATCGATGCTATTTCCGACATGCGCGACGAGTCCGACAGGCGCGGCATGCGCATCGTCATTGAGCTCAAGCGCGGAACGCAACCCCGGAAGGTACTCAATCAACTCTACAAGTACACCCCGCTTCAGTCCACTTACGGGGTGCAGCTGCTTGCCCTGGTCAACAATGAACCGCGTATGCTGACGCTGAAGAAGGCGCTGCAATACTACCTCGAGCATCGCAAGGTGGTCATCACCCGGCGTTCGCTTTTTGAACTCGACAAAGCCAAAAAGCGCGCCCACATCCTGGATGGATTGCTCGTCGCGCTGGCCAACCTGGACGCGGTCATCAAGACCATCCGCGAATCCTCTGACGCCGATGCTGCCAAAACCAACCTGATGGAACGCTTTGAGCTGGATGACGTCCAGGCCCAGGCCATTCTCGAAATGCAGTTGCGCCGGTTAGCCGCACTCGAACGTCAGAAAATAGAGGATGAACACACCTCCCTAATGGCGCAAATCGCCGACCTTGAAGATTTGCTGAACAGCCCGCACCGTATCATGGAAGTCATCCGGACCGATTTGAACGAAGTCGCGGAAAAATATGGGGACAAGCGCCGCACGCAAATCGCGCCGGATTTGGACAACGACCTTTCCGATGAGTCCCTCATCCAAGATGAACCTGTCTTTGTTTCCATCACAGACCGCGGTTACATTAAGCGCGTTTCCGATACTGCCTTCCGGTCGCAGGGCCGGGGTGGTCGCGGTGTGCTCGGCGCGTCCATGCGTGGTGAGGATGAAGTCATGTTCATGGAAAGGGCCAACACCCTTGGCACCATGCTATTTTTCACGGACAAGGGCAAGGTCTATTCGCAACGCACGTTTGAACTGCCCGAAGAATCCAGGCAGGGCCGGGGCATCCCCTTGGTGAATTTGCTCAACCTGGAACCTGACGAAAATATCACCGCCCTGCTTCCCGTGAGAAGCTTCAAGGAAGCAGAATTTTGCGTGATGGCCACCCGCCTGGGCCGCGTGAAGCGCATCCCCCTGGCTGAGTTTGAGAGCGTGCGGCCCTCCGGCCTGATTGCCATCCGCCTCGACGAGGGCGACCAGCTCGGTTGGGTGGCGATGACCGGCGGGAAGGATGACGTCATTGTAGTGACCCGTGAAGGCAAAGCGCTGCGCTTCCACGAAGGCGAAGTGCGCGCCACCGGCCGCACCACCATGGGCGTGACCGGCATTCACTTGCAGGGCAATGACTACCTCATCGGCATGAGCGTGGTGGAGCCGGAAGGCTATCTGCTGGTGCTGACGGAAAAGGGCTACGGTAAACGCACCCAGTTCCGGGAATATATTGCCAAGACCAGGGGCACGCTGGGTGTCACCACCATCAGCCAGACCGCGGTTGAGCAGATTGGCCAGCTGGCCCAGGCACGTGTTGTCCAGGATGGGGAAGAAATCACCCTGATTTCCAGCGGTGGCATCGTCCTGCGGATTAAGGTCTCCGATATTTCAGTACAGGGCAGGGCGACGCAGGGCGTCAAAGTGATGGACCTGGGCGAAGGCGACAGCCTGGCGGCTGTGGCACGCATCCCGGCCCTGGAAGTGCGCACGGCAGCGGAAGCGAAGGCTGCCGAAGCGGAAGACGCGGAACCAGAAACGCGGGCTGAAAATCAGGAAGAGAATTCGGCGGAATAAAACAAGCGCGCCGCACCCGTTTCATCAACCACGGAGAGCGACCCGTCCCCGTTAACGGCCACCACCCTCACCCGGGCAGGGCCGTCTTCCGGGCTGTTGAGCGTGGCAAATTGGTCTCTAAAAGCGAGGCGGCTGTTCCATAAGCTGATGAAGTCCTCATGTGTCAGTAACCCTCGCAACGCGTTCATTTTCGCAAGGATGAGCGCGAGGAGTTCCCTGGCGGGGATTTCCTGTCCCGTTTCAGCCTGCAGGTCGCTGGCCGGGTAAAGCATGGCCAGGCCAGGTGGGGTTGTTCCGGGGCGAAGGTTCACCCCCATGCCGAGTACGACGCCAACGGGCTGGCCGTTTTGCCAGCTTACTTCCGGAAGCACGCCACTGACCTTTTTGCCCCCCAGGAGGACATCATTGGGCCACTTTAACAAGGCATCTGCGTGGTAGTTCTCCCGTAAAACTTCAACCAGTGCCAGCGCGCCTAGCGCGGTGAAACGGGCGAGGCAGGAAGCCTCAGCGGGCGTTGGTCGGAATAAGACTGAGAACGCCAACGAACTGCCTTGCTGGCTGTGCCAGGTGCGGCCTTGCCGGCCGCGACCGCGCGATTGCACTCCCGCTACAAGGACCAGGCCTTCTGTTTCACCCACTTCCGCGCGTTCCAGCGCATCATCGTTGGTGGAACCGGTCTCAGGGCAATACCAGGCCCTGTAGCCTGGTACGCCCAGGCCAAGCGGTTCGTAAGCTGTCATGCCTCAGTCTTTGGCGTGTCGTGGCGGATGGGCAGCCAGAAGCAAACCCGGCCGCCTTGTTTGTAAGTTTCATCCACCCAAATTTTTCCATCGTGGGCTTCCACAATCGCCCGGCACAGGTACAAGCCCAACCCGGTGCCCTTGGTGGTCCTGGTTGCGGTTTCAGAACGGTAGAACCGGTCGAAAACAAACGGAATATCCATCGGGTCAAATCCGCGGCCGTGGTCGGTTACACAAACCCTCACGCGATTGCCTTCCGTCTCACCAGAAACCAGGATTTCACCATTCTCAGAATATTTAAGGGAATTGGAGATAAGGTTGGAAAGTAATTGGTTGATGCGCGTCTCATCCGCGTCGATGACAGGAAAGTCGACAGGGAAGTCCACCCTCAGGCGGTCACCACCCTCCTGGTGCGAAAAACGGGTGACCAGCTCGGCCACCAATTGGCGCAAATCCACTTCCGCTTTCTTCAGGTCCAGGATGCCGCTTTGCAAACGTGTGGCATCCAGTAAATCCTCCACCATCGCGGCCAACCGGTCCGACTCCTGCTCGATGACGTCAAGGCTTTCTTTAATCATCGCCGGGTCCCAATCCGCATCCTCACGCCGAAGGGTGCTGGCGTAGCCCTTGATCAACGCGATGGGCGTCTTGAGCTCGTGGCTGACCACGGAGACAAAACTGGTTTTCATCTCTTCCGCGGTGCGGAAGCGGGTGATATCGTGCACGGTGGCAATCACATTCAGCAGCCGTCCATCGTTGGAAAACAGGGGCGCGTAAGAGATTGTCACCGGCAATGGTCTCAAATTTCCCTCGCGTTCCAGGTCCCCCTCCAGGTACATGTCGTTGCGGGAATATCCCGACCAGAAGCCCCTCACCGCTTCCTCGACGCGTACACCCTTGGGTGGTTTGGCCCAGCGCATCACGGCCTGGTAGGGCTTCCCGGATGCCAGCGCGTTGTCAGTGTTGAGCATGCGCGCCAGGGCAGGGTTGATGTTTTCGACCAGCAGGTCTGGCGTGAGGATGAGAATCCCATCCGCGACAGTATCCAGTAAGGCCACAATGCGCAGGTTTTGCTCGCGCACCTGGTTGTAAAGGCGCGCGTTGCGTACGGCGATGGCGGCCTGGTTGGCAAAATTGCCCAGGATGACACGGTCATTGGCCGAGAACGCGCCGCGATAGTTGCGGAAGACGTACACCTGGCCAATCACTTTTTTTTGAACCACCATTGGAATGCCAACGCCGGTAATCATGCCCATGCTGATGTCATTAAGCATCCGGTTAATTTCAGGGATTTGCTCAAAGGCATCTTCTTCAG
>JAKOSR010000088.1 GCA_029777225.1 Chloroflexota bacterium | reverse complement strand
TTTTCCCTCCAGGGTTTCAACGTTGATTATGGATTTTGACGGCGTATTGACCGATGATAAAGTGTACACAGACCAGGATGGCCGAGAGACTGTTCGCACCAGCCGTTCGGATGGCTTTGGGCTGGACATGTTGCGCGCGGAGGGTAGGGTGCGCGCGCTCATCCTTTCACGCGAAGAAAATCCCGTGGTTTCGGCTCGCGCGCGCAAACTCAAGTTGGAAGTCTTCCAGGCGGTCTCTCACAAGGCTGAGGCGCTCAAGCAAATCATCACGGAAGGCGGCCTCAACCCTCCCGAGATTGTTTACGTAGGCAACGATTTAAACGACCTGCCGGTAATCCCGCTCGTCGGCTGCTTTGCGTGCCCGAGCGATGCCAATCCGCTGGTTCTGCGCCAGGCTGACCTGGTGTTGAAGCATCGGGGCGGCAATGGCGCCATCCGTGAATTGACAGACCGATTAATGAATTTATCATCTCAATGTAGATAGGAGTTACACATGGCACGCGAAGTGAAGATTGGCAACCGGCTGGTTGGCGAAGGTCACCCGACCTATATCATCGGCGAAATCGGCATTAACCACAACGGCGACCTGGACGTCGCTAAAAAATTGATTGATTCCGCCAGGGACGCGGGCATGGACGCGGTCAAGTTCCAGAAACGCACCCCCGAGCTTTGCGTACCCGAGCACCAGCGCAATCAAATGCGGGACACCCCCTGGGGTTACATCACTTACCTGGATTACCGCTACAAGGTGGAGTTTGACCAGGAGCAATACGCGGAGATTGACCGCTATTGCAGGGAAGTCGGCATCGATTGGTTTGCCTCCTCGTGGGACATCCCTTCGCTGGAATTCATCGACCGCTTCAATCCGCCCACCCACAAGGTTCCATCAGCCCTGCTCACGGACCACGCGCTCTTGCGGGCGTATCGCGCCACGGGCAAACCCCTCATCGTTTCCACAGGCATGTCCACTCTGGACCAAATCAAGGACGCCATGGAAATCCTTGGCGATGAAAACCTGGTCTTGTGTCACACCACCAGCAGTTATCCGTGTCCGCCCGAGGAATTGAACCTGCGTATGATTGGCACACTGGCCGAAATGTACAATTGTCCCATCGGCTACTCGGGCCACGAGGTGGGGTTGGTCCCCTCCGCGGTGGCAGTGGCCTTGGGTGCCTGCCTGGTTGAAAGGCACATCACCCTGGACCGGGCCATGTGGGGCAGCGACCAAAGCGCCTCCGTGGAGCCCCAGGGCGTCGCGCACCTGGTCAAGTACATCCGCGTCACGGAGAAATCGCTTGGTGATGGCATCAAAAAAGTCTACGATAGCGAGCAATCCTCGCTCTCCAAGTTGAGGCGTTTCAGCCAGTAATATGGACCCAAACCAGGTTATTGACCGCGCCAGGACCCACCTCCGGGTTGTGAAGGCGCATTCAGAGAATGACCAGCAAGTGGGCCGGATGGCCGCGGTCGTTGCCAGGCAGGCAGCGCCGGCCGTTCAGTCTCCGGTCATGTTCTTTGACGCCTCCACCCGCCTGACCGGCATGAGCCTCAACGCCGGTTTTGCCCTGCTAACCAGCTGGTCCCTCGCGCTTCAAAGCGTTCCGGTGGTGCATTTTGTTTGCCATCGCGGCATGACCCAATGCGTATTGGGAACCGATCGCGGTCCCCAAGGCAAGAATCCACCCTGCGGTGGCTGCGTGGCGCAATCCAGGGCTTTTTTCAGCCACGCGCAGACAATCCCCTTTGAATTCACCGCAGATGAAAAGCTGGACGCGCTGCTTGCCACGCTGGGCCTGGAGGAATTGGAAGCCTTCACCTTCAACGGTATGCCATTGGGCGCCCTGGTGCTACCCTCCGCGCGCTGGATTCTCCGCCGCCACCATTTGCAGCCGGACCCTGTCACCCTGCGCATCCTGCATGAGTACATCCGGTCAGCCTGGTCCATCAAGCTGGCTTTCGAGCGCGCACTCGACCAGGTGCAACCCCAGGCCGTGCTCGTTTTTAATGGCATGCAATACCCGGAAGCAGCCGCCCGCTGGACCGCCCGCCAGAGAGGTGTAAAGGTTTACAGCCACGAGGTGGGGTTGCGCCCAACCAGCGCTTTCTTTACCGAAGGGGATGCCACCGCCTACCCGCTTTCCATTCCGGATGATTTTAAGCTCGATGAAAATCAAACCGCCAGGCTGGACGACTACCTGGGCAAGCGCTTCCAGGGTAATTTTCACATGGCCGGCGTGCAGTTTTGGCCAGAAATGAGCAACCTGGACCCCACCTTCGTTGAACTAAGCAAACACTTCAAGCAGATGGTGCCCGTGTTTACGAATGTAATCTTTGATACCAGCCAGCCTCATGCCAACGTGCTGTTTGAAGATATGTTTACCTGGCTGGATTCCCTGTTAAATACAGCCAAGGCGCATCCTGAAACGCTTTTTGTCATCCGAGCTCATCCCGATGAGGCCCGCAAGGGCAAAGCCAGCGAGGAATCCGTCTCCGAGTGGGCGGAACAAAGGCAACTGGGGGCCTACACGAACATCAAGTACATCCCGCCAACCGAATTCATCAGCAGTTACGACCTGGTCCGTATGGCCAAGTTGGTGCTGGTTTACAACTCGACTATTGGCCTGGAAGCCTCCATCCTTGGCGCTCCCGTGCTTTCCGCAGGCAAATCCCGCTACAGCGGCGCCGGTGCCGTCTGGCTTCCCGCGACTCTTGAGGAATACCAGGAGCAGCTGGAACGGTACCTACGGGACGAGACCATCACGGTGCCCGCTGATTTCGCGCGCAACGCGCGCCGCTTCCTGTACTGGCAGCTTTTCCGCTCGTCCCTCAGCTTTGAACGTTACCTTGAACCGGATGGCATCTGGCCGGGTTATGTAAAATTAAAGCCTTTTGATTGGCAGGATTTGCTGCCCGGGAACTCCACCACCCTGGAAACCATTTCCAATGGCATTTTGTGCGGTGGAGATTTTATGCTTGGGGAGGATAACCAATGAAACTGGAAAAGATAGTTGCGCTGGTGCCCATGCGCCACGATTCCAAGCGGGTGCCGGGCAAGAACTACCGTCCGATGCTCGGGAAACCGCTTTACGCCCACATTTTGGATACGCTGCTGGCTTGCCCTGAAATCAGCACCGTCGTCGTGGACACGGATTCCCCCGTCATCCTGGAAGGGCTGGCCCGGGACTATCCGGGCGTGCAGGCGCTGCTCCGTCCAGAAGCGTTACGCGCCGACACCATCCCCACCAATGAAATCCTCATCCACGACACCGCGCAAGTTCCGGCTGACCTGTATCTCCAAACGCACAGCACCAACCCGCTTTTGCGCAGCGAGACTGTTTCACGGGCCATTGCCATCTTGCGGCAGTCCTACCCGGAATACGACTCGCTCTTTGGCGTCACGCGCCTGCAAACGCGCCTTTGGGACCAATTGGGACGGGCAATCAACCACAACCCGGATATCCTCCTGCGCACCCAGGACCTGCCGCCCGTTTACGAAGAGAACTCCTGCCTGTATCTCTTCACCCGCGAGACTCTCCTCGCGCGTCGCAATCGCCTTGGTGAACGGCCGCTGATGTTCGAGATTGAGGCCGCTGAAGCTTGGGATATCGACGAGGAAATCGACTTCACCGTCGCGGAAATCATGCTTTCACGACGAAAGCCTTAGGGAGTGGAGGAAAAATGACGACTGTATTGGTTACAGCCCCCTATATGCTGCCATTTATGGCCCGCTTCAAGCCCATCCTGGAGCATTTCGGGCTTGATGTGCTCCTCCCCGCCGTGGAAGAACGCATGGAGGAAGCAGATATTCTTGCTTACGCCGGACAATTCGAGGGCACCATCTGCGGGGATGACCGCTATACCGCGCGCGTGCTGGAAGCGTGTTCCCCCGCCCTCAAGGTGGTTGCCAAGTGGGGTACCGGCATCGATTCAATCGACCAGGAGACCGCCGCCCGCCTGGGCATCAAAGTGCTCAACACACCCAACGCCTTCACGGTGCCGGTTGCTGAAAGTGTTATGGGCTACATGCTCAACTTCGCCCGTCAGCAGCCCTGGATGGACCGCGCCATGAAATCAGGGGAGTGGAAGAAAATCCCGGGCAAAACGTTGAGCGAAAGCACCCTGGGTGTTGTCGGCGTCGGCAACATCGGCAAAGCCGTTCTGCGCAGGGCGCGCGCCTTTGGCATGACCCTGCTTGGCAATGACATCGTGGAAATCGCGCCGGATTTTCTCCTGGAACAGGGTGTGGAAATGACCTCCCTCCCCGACCTCCTGCGGCGCTCTGATTACGTCAGCCTTAACTGCTCGCTCAATCCGAGCTCATTTCACCTGGTCAACCCCAACACCCTGACGCAGTGCAAGCCTGGCGCGGTTATCATCAACGCCGCGCGTGGTCCGGTGGTGGATGAACCCGCCCTGGTTGAAGCCCTGCAGAGCGGCCAAATTGGCGGGGCTGCGCTCGATGTGTTTGAATCGGAACCCCTTCCGCTGGATAGCCCGCTTTTACGCATGGAAAACGTGATGCTTGCACCGCATAACACCAACTCGAGCCCCTATTTTTGGGAACGCGTCCACTGGAATACGTTGCGCAACCTGCTCCTGGGGCTGGGCCTGCCAGTTGGCAGCCTTGAAGACCT
>JAKOSR010000087.1 GCA_029777225.1 Chloroflexota bacterium | reverse complement strand
GGGAACTCCAGCCAGGCAAAGCCGAAGGCGGCAAAAGCCGCGATGAGAATCGGGATGATGGTGCCCGGAATGGTGACCGCCAGCGAATTGAGGAAGGCGCCGCCCAGGTTGTTGCCGGTGCGCGTGATGGTTTGGCCTTCCGCGTTCTTGTAGCTGATGGTTTTACCCCCGATGACGTCCTTGTAGTTCTTGAGCGTCAGGTTGGTGGTGAACCCCACCCAGCGATTCTCGGAGACGATAGCCGTGCGGGTACGCTTGTTGCCATACCAGGTGATGATTTGGCCGTTATCGAGCGTGATGCCGTTGCGGAACTCATCAAAAGTGGCGGTTTTGCCCAGGATCTCAAATGGGCCGTCCAGGTTGACCGATTCGGGCAGAACGATGCGCTGTACTTCCACGTTTTGCTTGTGCGGGAAGACATTCCACCAGCCGCTCTTGAAGATATCCTCGCTGGGTCGGAAGGAAGTAATCAGGATGCCCAAAATCGGGATTAACCAAATCACACAGATCACAATCAGGATGAAGTTCGTCCAGAAGGTGGCTGTTTTCTTGGCGGTTTTTTGACTATGCTTAGCCATTAGAACCCCCTTCTTGATTGATTGTACTGGCGGACATTATTGACGATGACCGGGGTCACAAGCAACAGCAGTACAATGGCGATGGCCGAAGCCTTGCCGGCATCGGTGTAGGTGAAGCTCTGCAGGTAAAACTCGTTGGCAATCACGTTGGTACCGTTGTTGCCGCCGGTCATGACGCGCACGATATCAAAGGTCTTGAGGCTAAAGATGACAATGGTCGTCGTGACGGTGAGCAGGGTTCCCTTGATGTATGGGACAATCACCGAGAAGAAAGCTTTAATTTCAGTGGCACCGTCGATGCGGGCGGCCTCGAGCAACTCGGAGGGCACGCCCTTGATGGCGCTGGAGAGGATCACCATGGCGTAGCCGGTTTGCAGCCAAATCATGATGATAATCAGGAAGAAGTTGTTCCACGGTGGAAGGCTGAGCCACGGCTGCGGCGTCCCTCCCAGGCCGGTCACAATCGCGTTGAGCAGGCCAATTTCCTGGATGCCAACGCCGGTACCCTTATAGGTATAAATGAACTTCCAAATGACGCCCGCGCCAACGAAGGAAATCGCCATCGGGGTGAAGATGATGGATTTGTACAGGACTTCGGCCTTGGTGCGGTCCGCGAGGGTGGCAATCAGCAGGCCGAGGCCAACGCTGAAGGCCGTGCCAAAAATCAGCCACAACAGGTTGTTGCGGAAAGTTTCCAACATACGCGGGTCAGTGAAAGCGAACTTGTAATTATCAAAGCCGACCCACTGGGTGCCGAGGTAATTTTTGAAACTGGCAATCAGGGAGCGCAGGACTGGGATGGCCAGGAACCAGCCCATGATCACCACGGCCGGACCAACGAAAACAAAGGGTTGAAGCACCTTTGAAATCCGTTTGGGCAGCTTCATCACCAGCCAGTTAGTGACCAGGTAAAGCAGCGCCACGCCGCCCACGCCCCAGATGATTGCTACAAGGACTTGGACGATTTGGGGGGCGTTTGCTTTTTGAAGAAATAAATATCCCTGCCAGAGAACCAGGAAGGTTAGGGCAGGGACAAGGATAGATACCAGGATTTGACCAAGGGTGGTGCCAAACCACGCCAGGATATTGCCAGAAAAATTATTACCATCCGGCTTTGGCTTTTTTACTTGTGCGACACTCATCCACACACCTCCCAAGCTGTTGATAGTTTAGAGGTTGGAGAGCAGGCCAGGCTTGCGCCTGCTCTCCTTTTCAGGTTGACTGAACTGGCGTTAGTGGGTTACTTTGGCCAGGAGGCGTCAATCGCTTTGAGGGCTTCCTCGCGGGTGACTGAGCCGGAGACGTAATCGGTCATGTACTTCCAGAAGGTACCAGCGCCAACAGCACCCGGCATCATGTCGGAGCCATCGAAGCGGAAGGTCGTGGCATTGCGGATGGTTTCGGCCACGCCGCGGGTCACGGGATCCACGTACCAGTCGAGGGAAGCATCGTTGTGGGTCAGGATGGCGCCACCCTGCTCAACCCAAACCTTGAGGGATTCACCGGTTGAGAAGTACTGGATGACAGCGCGCACTTCGGGGCGATCATGGAAGACGGCATAGATGTCGCCAGCACCGAGAACGGGCTTGCCCCATTCTTCCTTGATGCCAGGCAGGTAGAAGAAGCTGTAATCCACACCCGCGACGGCTTCTTCGGGGAAGAAGGTGGTCACAAAGTTGCCCTGGCGGTTGAACCAGCACTTAGGAGGATTCTCGAACATGGGCTTGGGGGCATCACCAAAGTTAATGGTGGGGATGGCGGCGCGTCCGCCGTACACATACGCGTCATTGAACCAAATGGCTTCGATGTAATCGAGGACTTCATTCATCTCGGGTGAGTCGAACTTGAGTTCGCCAGCAACCCACTTGTCATAGGCCTCGGGGCCGTTGACACGGAGCATGACGTCTTCAATCCAGTCGGTCATGGTCCAGCCAGTGGCGGCACCGGATTCGATACCGATGCACCAGGGGGTGTCGCCATCAGAGGCGATTTGGGCGGTGAGGTCCATCATTTCCTGCCAGGTGGTGGGGACTTTGTAGCCGGCTTCGTCGAAGGCCTTCTTGGGATAGAAGACGAAGGACTTGCCATTGGCGCGGGCCCAGATGCCAGCGGTGATGGGGCCGTTGGGGCCGGTCATCGTGGCGAGATCCTGCCAGGCCTGGCTGTAGTTGGTCTTAATCCAGTCAGGATTAATGAGAGTGGTCATATCGATGGCATAGCCTTTTTCCACAGCATACTTCAGCAAACCGGGTTGCGGATAGTCTACAATGTCAGGACGATCACCACCATCCAGACGGATGTTGATGTTGGCTTCAAATTCCTTGGAGCCGGTGTATTGAATGTCGATGCCGGTTTTCTCTTCGAAGCTCTTGATGGAGTCATTGAAAACGACCTCATCCTGGTCGGTGAAGGGGCCTGCCATGGTTACGATGGTGCCCTTATATTGGCCGGCATACGCGTTGGCCAGTTCCTGCCCCTGGGGAAGGGCGGCAACGGTTTCGCCACTGGTAGGTGCTTCAGTGGCAGGGGTGACGGCGGTTTGGCAGGCGCCAAGCGCCATGGCCGCGATCAGCATAACTGCTAATGTTGACCAAAACATCTTTTTCTTCTGCATAGTATCTCCTTTTGAACTTATGGTGGTTGCTAACATATTCATTATAGTGTAAAAGGCGAAATTGTTCTTCTTTCCGATGAGCTTACTTACTCCTTCCTAATTCCCGGGTGGATCCCCGGGTAATTAACTCAGTTGGTAGCGTCAGCGCGCGTTCTTCCGGGCGTTCGCCCGCAATCAATCGCATCAGCAAGTGGCAGGATTGTTGGGCAATCTCGCGCGCGGGCATGTGAATGGTGGTAAGGGCCGGGTGAATGTAGGAGGACATGGGGATGTCGTCAAACCCGACCAGGGAGATGTCATCAGGTACTTTCAGGCCGGTATCCAGGATGGCGGCCAGGGCGCCAAGCGCCACGTTATCGCTGGCGACAAAGGCAGCCGTAAAGCCTGGCCGCCCAGCTAGCAGGGACCGCATTTGGCTGTAACCGCTTGTGGCGTCAAAGTCCGCGAAACGGACCAGGGTTTCGTCATAGGCAAGCCCGGCTTCTTCGAGCGCCTGCTGGTAGCCCTGGAGCCTTTGGCAAGCCGAGGAATAGGGCGAAGGCCCGTTGAGAATACAAGCAATCCGCTGGTGGCCGAGGCTGATGAGATGCCGCACTGCTGTGCGCGCGGCGGCCACGTTTTCCACGTCCACGCTATAGAGGTCGCAGCCGGGAACCATGCCCATCAGCACCACCGGGATGTCGGTTTCTCGCAGGGCTTTGAGCCCGGGATCGTCGTAGCGGGGGGTCATCAGGATCATGCCGTCGATATGTTTGGCTCGGATGAGGCTGCTGTAGGTTTGGTATTGCTGGCCCGGTTCCACCCAGTCGGTGAGCAGGTTGAGCTGAGCTTGCTTGACCACGTCCAGCAGGCCACCCAGAATTTGCGGAAGAAAGGGGTCAGAAGCGATGTAGCGCGGGTCGCGGGTCATCACCAGCCCGACCGCCTTGGCGCGACGTGAGGCGAGGGCGCGCGCTGTGGCGTTGGGAATGTACCCCAAAACTCGCGCGGCCTCCTGTACTTTTTGAACTGTTTCCGGACGAATGGAGAAGCGGGGGTTTTTGTTCACAACGAAAGAGACTGTCGTCCGCGATACGCCGGCGAGGTTGGCAACATCCTGGCTTGTAATTCGCTTTTCAGCCATGGCTCCCCATTGAGGTACTTATTAACACGTGTTAATAATGATGAGGATAGTATAGCAAACGGGGAGGGAAGTGTCAAGAATTTTCGACGAATCGCGCCTATAAAGAGGTAGGCCGGGAAACCGGGCGGTAGGTTGAGGGAGCTCATGGCGGCGATGGGCGGTATCTTTACCCTTACAGGTGAAAATAAAGCCCCGCGCAGCTGGCGGGGCCCAGGTGGGGGAGATGGCAATTTGGCACGCGGGGGCCGGTTGGGGCGCCGCGCGCTGGGTGGACGTTAAACGGCGAGGTCCGGGTTGAGGGCAGCCCGTTTCACCGCGCCGGCGAGGACCGGGTTGAAGCCCTGGGCCCAACGGGTGGTCTCATCGTAGATGGCGTTGGTCAGGTTGGCGGTGCGCAGGTCGGTGGAGGAGAGGTTGGCGCCACTGAGGTTGGCTCCGGTGAGCACGGCCCCAGTGAGGGTGGCCAGGGCGAGGTTGGCGCCGGTCAGGTCGGCATCAGTCAGGTTGGCGTCGGTCAGGTTGGCATTCACCAGGTTCGCCCCACGCAGGTAGGTGCCGTTCAGGACGGCTTTGGTGAAGTTCGCGCCACGCAGGTAGGCATCGTTGAGCAGCGCGCCAATCAGGTTGGCCCCGCTCAGGTCGGCACCGTTCATGCTGGCATTGATGAGGTTGGCGTGCAAAAGATAAGCTCCGCTGAGGTCAGCGCCGGCCAGCCAAAGCGGACGCGGGCGGTTAATCAGGTCGAAAAGTTCGTAGGGGGTGAATTTCATGATATCCAACCTTTCTGGTAACTTGGCGCTTCTGATTAGATTATATACACAAAAGAGAGCCCTGGGAGTCCTGTCCAACGCCTGTGGCAAAAATGAGGGCTCAACCGGCTGGGGAACGCGGGTTGAGGGCTTCGTTGAGGCTGTCGCCCACCAGGTTCCAGGCAATCCCAAACAGCACCAGCGCCAGGGTCACCGGGAAGAAGACCCACCAATAGGTGGTGAGGCCCTTCGGCGCGAACATCCAGTCCTTGCCGAGGGTGAGCACCATCGACCAGGGCGAGGTTTTGCCGATTCCGATGAAGGAGAAGGTGGTTTGTAACACGACGATGGCGCCGATATCCCTGGAGGCCAGCACAATCACAGGTGTGATGGCATTGGGGAGCATGTAGCGAAAGATAATCCTGCGGGCAGGTACTCCGGAAGCCCTGGCAGCCAGCACGTAATCCATCTGCTTGACGCGGCGCATGGAGGCATTCATGACGCGGGCGTAATACATCCAGGAAAACAGGATGAAAGCAATCAGCACCGGGTCGATGGACTGCAGCCTGTCAATCATGGCTGCGATCGGTGGCGTGACCGCGCTGATCGAACCGTTTTGCCACACCATGGGCACACCCCAATAGTCAAAATATATCCCCAGGTTGTGTAAAAAGATGGTGACCAATTGTTGGATGACCACGATGGCCGCGATGACCGGAAAAGTGAGGAAGGTATCTGAAAGCCACATCAGGAAATGGTCGAGCCAGCCGCCAAAGTAAGCCCCGACGGCGCCAATCAGGGTGCCAATAAGCGCGGCGCAAAGCGTGACCAGGATGCCGAAGCCCAGGGCTGAACGCGTGCCCCACACCAGGGCGTGGAATACGCTAGCTTGGTTGGGCAGCGTCCCCAAAGGGGCCAAATCGCTGGGGGGCTGGGGGACGAGCTTGCGGGTGTTGCCCACGATTTTGACCGGCCCCGGGTTTTCTGGGTCGTTGGGGGAGAGCAGCGGAGCCGCCAGCGCGACGAGGATGAAGCTGGCCACCAGGAAAATTCCCAGGTAGTTCTGCCCGCGTTTGAAAAAGCGGGAACGGGCGCGCATGTCAGCTGCTCCAACGCAGGCGCGGGTCGGCCCAAACCTGGATGAGGTCCAGCACGCTCATCAGCAGCAGCACGACGACAACGCTATAGATGGCGAAGCCCAGCGCGGCTGGCGCGTCCGGTACGTAGGCCATACTCTTGACAGCAATGGAGGAGACGCCGGGGATGTTAAACAGGATTTCCACCACGAAAATACCGGTGAGCATGGTGGCGGCGGAGAGCATGCTGTTGGTTATCAGCGGGGGAAGGGCGTTGCGCAAGGCATGGTTCCACATCACCTTGCGTTCAGGCAACCCACGCGCCCTGGCGGCGGCAACATATTCTTGCTGGCTTTCTTCAATGACCAGGGCCCGGGTGAGCCGGCCCAGGATGGACCATTGCGCGATGGCCAGCGTGAGGGCCGGCATGGCCAGGTGACGCAGTGCATCAACGCTGACCTGGGGCACATGGTTGAGTAAACCATCAATCGTCAGGAACCCGGTGTACTGTTTGAACTCCGCTGAAGAGACCAGGGGTTGCAAGGCTGTACCCAGGCGGCCTGGAGCGAACCAATACAGGTCTATATAGAAAATGACCATCAGCAGGATGGCAAAAATCATGGGCGGGAGCGAGGTGGCAACGAAGGCCGCCAGGCGGAAGGCATGGTCTGGGGCGCGGTTCTTTTTGGAGGCCGCCACAACACCACTGAGCAAGCCTAGCGGAATGAATATCAGGAAGGCAAGCAGGGTCAGCTCCGCTGTGGCCGGCGTCCGGCGAATAATGACGCTAAAAACATCCTCCTGCAGGGTGGGGCTGTAGCCCCAGTTTCCCTGGACAAGCCGGCCGAGCCAGTGCAGGTATTGCACGTGGAAAGGCGCGTTGAGCTCATAACGCTCAATCATCTTTTCAAGCAATTCCTGCCATTTTTCTTCCGTCATGCGCGGGCTGGTATTTTTGGGCATGTAAAGGGTGGCGCGCGTCTCAGCCGGCGTTAGCATCACGGACCCGTACAAGAGGACCGTGATGACCACCAGGGTCAACACAAACCTGGCAACGATTCTCAGCAGACGACGAAAAATAAAACGCACTAAAACCTGGCTTCGCGCGGGCGGTTATTCGCCGCGAGAGGATAATCTTATCACTATAGCGGGATTCTCCAGGTACTGCTTTGAGGCCACAAATGTTTCGCGCTTGCGGCCCAGGCAGGCGCGGTTTCAGACCTGGGGTGGTTATGCTGGATGGGGAGTTGGCAAGCGTGCCGGCCAGGCGCGTGGGAGGTTATCCGAAACGGCCTTCGACGTAATCCTGCGTGCGTTTATCGCGCGGGTTCGTGAAAAGGCGTTTGCCTGGCGAGAACTCAACCAGTTCGCCCTGCAGGAAAAACGCGGCCATATCGGCCACGCGCGCCGCCTGCTGAACGGAGTGTGGCACAAGCACAATGGTGTATTCCTGCTTGAGCTCCTGCAGGGAGGCTTCGACCTTGGATGTTGAAATCGGGTCCAGCCCGCTGGTGGGCTCGTCCAGCAGGATGACTTCAGGCTGCTGGGCCAGGCTGCGGGCCAGGCACAGGCGTTGCTGCTGCCCACCCGAAAGGGCCACGGCCGGGTCATCCAGGCGGTCCTTAACCTCGTCCCACAGGGCGGCTTGCGTGAGGCTGCGCTCCAGCGCTTCGGAGAGCACGCGTGGACGGTGTTCGCCGGCCAATTCCAGCCCGTAGAGAACATTGCGGCGGATGCTGAAGGGCAGCGCCACGGGCGTTGCAAAGACCATGCCCACCTTGCGGCGCAGGTTGATGACGTCCACGGATTTTTCGAGGATGTTGAGGCCATCAAAAAGCACTTCGCCGGACTGCGCGCGGACATCGGTCAGGTCGTTCAGGCGGTTGAGCACGCGTAGCAGGGTTGACTTTCCACCCCCGGCCGGGCCGAAGAGCACGCTGATTTGGTTGGCCGGGATGGTCAAATTGATGCCACGCAACGATTCCGTTTGGTCGGAATACTGCAGGTAGAGGTCTTTGATGACGATTTTGTCCATCAGCGTCACCATTGCCGGCGGGCGCGGGCCCGGGAACGAATGAGGGTGGCCACCAGGTTCATGCCGACCACGAAAACCAGCAGCACCAGGGCCGTGCCAAATTGAATTTGGACTGGCATGCCAGGCACCTGGGTGGAAATCACGAACAGGTGGTAGGGGAGGGCCATGGTGGGGTCCAGCGGGGAGGAAGGCATGCGCGGGAGGAAAAACGCGGCGGCGGTGAACATAATTGGCGCGGTTTCACCAGCGGCACGCTCCAGGCCAAGGATGACCCCGGTGAGAATACCGGGCAGCGCTTCGGGCAGCACCACTTTGCGCACGGTTTGCCAGCGGGTGCCCCCCAGCGAAACGCTGACCACCCTGAAGGACTGCGGCACGGAACGCAAGGCCTCCTCGGTGGTGCTAATGATGACCGGGAGGGTCATGATGGCCAGGGTCATTGAACCGGCCAGGATGCTGGTGCCAAATTTGAGGAAAAGCACGAACAATCCCAGCCCAAACAACCCATAAACCACGGAGGGGATGCCGGCCAGGTTGGTGATGGCGATGCGGATGACCCGCGTCAGGGTGGACTCGCGCGCGTATTCGGCCAGGTAAATGGCGGCCCCGATGCCCAGCGGTACGGCAAACAGCGCTGTACCCAAGGTCAGGTAAAAGGTGCCGACGATGGCCGGCCAGATGCCGCCGGCTTTCATGCCGTTGGAGGGCGGGGTGAAGAGGAAGCCGGGTGAAACGGCCCCCACGCCGCGGATGAGAATATAGGCCAGAATGGCGACAATCACAAAAATGGTCAGGGCGGCAATCACGGTCAGGAGCGTGAAGCCGGCTGCTTGTTGGCGCTGGCGTTTGGCGGTGGAGCTGGTCATGAGAGCACCCGCTCTGAACGCTTCTGCTTGCGCTGGATAAGCAACGAGGCGGAGACGTTCACCACCAGGGATATCAGGAACAGGATAATGCCAATCAGGAACAACACGTGGTAGTGGACGCTGCCGGTGGCGACCTCGCCCATTTCCGCCGCGATGGTGGCGGTCATGGTGCGCACGGGCTCAAACAGCGCACGTAACCCGCTGGGGAGCACTGCCGCGTTGCCTGAAACCATCATCACCGTCATAGTTTCGCCAATGGCCCGGCCGATGCCGAGCATGATGGCAGTGAAGACGCCGGAACGAGCCGCGGGCAGGGTCACACGCCAGATGGTCTGCCAGCGCGTGGCGCCGATGGCAAGCGAGGCGTCACGGTAGGAGCGCGGGACCGCGTCGAGCGCGTCCTCGGCGATGGAGACGATGGTTGGGATGGAAATAGCACCCAAGAGGATTGAACCGGCCAGCGCGGTCAGACCGGTGGGCAGGTCGAGCAGTTTGCGCAGGAATGGCGCGAGCACGAGGATGCCCAAAAAGCCTAGGACGACCGAGGGCAGGCCACCGAGGATTTCAATCACCGGCTTGAGCACCTCGCGCATCCAGCGGGGGGCGACCTCCGAAATGTACACCGCTGTCAGCACGCCAATTGGCACCGCGAAGAGCGCCGCGCCGAGCGTGACCAGGAGCGAGCCGCCGATGAGCGGGAGGAGCCCGAAATATTCCTCAATCGGGTACCAGCGCGCGGAAAAGAGGTTCTTTAAAGAGACCTCGCCCAACGCGGCAAAGCCTTCACTCCACAAAAAGACAAAAATCATGATGACGAACAAAATGGCGGAGTAGCCGCAGGCCTTGATAAGGGGCGTTAGCACTGGGTCAGCGGTGCGGAAGATGGCCAGGCGTTTGCGGGGGCGGGGGGCGGTTGTGTCCACGTTTTACCTCACTCACCCACCGGCACAAAGCCCATGGAAAGCACAATGGCCTGGCCCTCAGGTGAGAGCATCCAGTCCAGGTATTTTTTTACCTCGCCCTGGGGAGCGCCGTTGGTATAGACGTAGAGCTCCCGCGAGATGGGGTAGGTGCCGGCATTGACAGTATCCGCAGAGGGAAAAACCGCGGGGCTGACACCGTCCGCCGAAACAGCCACCACCTTCACGTCCGGGGTGACGTACCCGAGGCCGTCGTAGCCGATGGCGTTGGGATTGTCGCGCACTTCCGTGGTGATGCCCTCGGAGGAAGGCAGGAGCAGCGTGCGCGGGTCAAACAGCAGCGTGCTCTTGGAGTCGCCCAGGCGCAGCACTTTTTCAAGGAAGTATACGTGCGTGCCCGAATTGGTCTCACGGGAAAGGCGCACGATGGGCCGGTCCTCCCCGCCCACGTCCAGCCAGTTATCGATTTTCCCGGCGTAAATGTCGGAAATCTGCTGCAGGCTGAGCTGGGTGACGGGATTGTTGGGGTTGATGATGATGGCAATCGCGTCCAGGGCGATGACGGTCTCTGTGGGGTCCACGCCCTTGGCCCTGCCTTCTTCAATTTCCACTGCTTTGATTTGCCGGGAGGCGTTGGCGATATCGGTGGTGCCGGAGATGAGGGCGGTGATGCCTGTGCCAGTGCCGCCGCCGGTGACGGAGAGGTTGACCTCGGGGTGGTTGGGCTGGTAGGCTTCTGCCCAGGCCAGGGCCAGGTTGACGATGGTATCAGAGCCCTTGGATTGGATGCTGACCGCGGCGGGGGATTCCGTGGAACTGCCCCCCTGGGCGGCATGAGGCGCGCATGCCCACAACCCGGCGCACAGACACAGGGTCATAACCAATAAACCCAGCTTTTTCATCATGAGGATTATATCCAATAATCGGCCACGCGACCCTGCTGGACGGACGGGTTAACCCAATCTTAACAAGCGATGGAAGCGGCGGATGCGGTAAAATTGGCGCATGGTCAGTCAAAACGAAACGATAATCCAGGCCGAAAACCTTAATTTTTATTACGGGCAAAAACGGGCTTTGAATGACATCAATATGCTAATCTACCGCTGCCAGGTGACAGCGCTTATCGGGCCATCGGGCTGTGGCAAGTCCACCTTTTTGCGCTGCCTGAACCGCATGAACGACACCATCCCTGGCACGCGCGTGGAGGGCAAGGTCACCTTCGACGGGCAGGATATCTACGCGGAGGGCACTGACCTGGCCGCTTTGCGCCAACGGGTGGGGATGGTCTTCCAAAAGCCCAATCCCTTCCCGCAGTCGATTTTTGCCAACGTGGCGTATGGGCCACGCGTGACGGGCATGGGGCTGGCCAAGCCCGCGCTCGACGACCTGGTGGAGCTTAGCCTGCGCCAGGCGGACCTTTGGGAGGACGCGCGCGATCATCTGCACGAGGACGCGCGTTCCCTGGCCCTGGGGCAGCAGCAGCGCCTGTGCATCGCCAGGGTGTTGGCGGTGCACCCGGATGTCATCCTGATGGATGAGCCGGCTTCCGCGCTGGACCCCATCGCCACCGGTCACATCGAAGAGCTCATCCAGCAACTGCGCGAGCATTACACCATCGTGATTGTGACGCACAACATGTCGCAGGCCGCGCGGGTGTCGGACTATACCGGCCTGTTCTGGCTGGGCGACCTGGTGGAGGTCTCTGAGACCGCGACGATGTTCACCAAGCCGCGCGAACAACTGACTGAGGATTACCTGACCGGCCGCATGGGCTGACCCCCTTGCTTATGAAAAGAACGCGCGGGATGAAACCCGCGCGTTTTTGGTAATTATTCGTATTTGAGGGCGTTGACCGGCACGAGCGTGGCCGCATTGAGGGCGGGGTAGAGCCCGGAAAGCAGGCCGACCAGCGTGGCAAAGGCGACGCTGAAGAAGGGCAGCCAGAAGGGGATGACGGTGGCGAGGGCCGTGCCTCCGCCGCCAGATTGGGTGGCCAGGTAGGAGCCGGCCACCAGGTTAATCACCCAACAGACCGCCCAGCCGAGCAGAAGCCCGCCGAGGCCGCCCAAAAAGCCGATACCGGCTGCCTCACCCAGGAAAATGCTGAGGATATTGTTGTTGGTGGCACCGATGGCCTTCATAATGCCAATCTCACGCGTACGCTCCAGGATGGCCATGGTCATCGTGTTGGCGATGCCGATGGCGGCCACAAGCAGGGCAATGGCGCCAACCCCGCCAAAGATAACCTGCATTATGGTGAAGAAAGAGTTAATCCCTTCCACCGTGCTTTGGGGGGTGTAGGCCTGGAAACCCAAATTAGTGATTTGTTCGGCCACATCCACCACGACCTTGGGGCTCTCGGTCTTGACCATTAGCTGACTGTAGCCTTCCTTGTTGCGGTCGACCTTGCGCCCATTCACCCATTCATTCCAGCGATTCACTTCATCCAGTGGAAGGTAAATGTTGAAGTCAGAAGACCCCTTGGTCTCCGTAAGCACACCAACCACTTCCAGGTTGTAGGTCTTGCGCGTTTCCACGCCGTCCTGGCTCCAGCGGATGAGACTGACCTTGAGGGTTTTGCCCAGCAGCTCCGGCGGCTCAATGGGCGGGTCGTTTGGGCGGGGGTTGGGGTTATAGAAGTTCATGGAAACACTGCTGCCAATCACCACCTGGCCGCGGTCCAGGGTGGTGACGCCTTCGCGCGCTTCCAGGGAGATTTGGGAGAGGTCGTCCACGTTGATGCCTACGAAGGAACTCCAGGCCATCAGCTTGTCCAGTTTTATTTCGGTGCCGCCCTGCACGTACTCCTGGATGACCACCCGGGTGACGCCAGGGATGGCTTGAATATCCTCGATAGCGGCCGGGGTGAGCTTCTTGATGTCGGCTTCAGTGAAATTTTGCATGGGGCTGTTGGACATCGGGTAGCCGGGGTAGACATCGATGCTGGAGAGGTCATTAATGCCCCAGAGCTGGCTGGTGGCGTTCTTTTGCAGGCCGGCGCCGAGCGAAACGAGCGTCACAACCGCGGCAGTGCCGATGACCACGCCGATGGCTGTCAATACCACCCGGCCTTTGCGGCGGGCGAGGTTGTCGATAATCAGCGTGATGAGGTCAACCAGGCGCATGGTGAGGGGTTAGCCTTTCCCGCCCGGGACAAGGGGTATGTACTCTTCGGGGGTGGGTGTGGGGATTTCTTCCTGCTGGTTTTTAGTGCCAAAGCCAAAGAAGCCCTTGATGGCGTTCCAGATTTTGGCCCAGAAGGAGGTCTCCTGCACGGGTTCCACCACCGCGCCGCCGCCATCAGAATAGATGGGGTTGCCGTTCTCGTCCAAAAGCGGCATGCCATCCGGGCCGAGCACCGGCTCACCGGTCGGGAAAACCATGGCAGGCTCCACCGTGATGGGCAGGCTGGCGGTGTAGGTGCGCAGCTGGTTGAAGTCGTCGGTGTAGTTTATGACGAAATTGAGTTGTGCCTGCCCTTCGCTAAAGGGCATGTACATCGGGTCGAAGGTAAAGTAACCGCCTGGGTCGAGCGTCCCGACCAGGATGGTGTTGTTGGTTAAGTCGCCGGTATCGGAGGTGACGGTGACATTGCCAAGCACCACCGACTTGCGTGCCAGATTGGTAATCTGGATGGGAAGCGAGGTCATGTTACCCGCGTTCACCAGGTCTGGGGTGCGGTAGAAGGAGATTTCCAACTGGGGCAGGGAATAGACCAGCAGGGTGATGACCTGGTCATCCACCAGCCTATTGCCTTTTGGGTCGGTATAGACAAAGGAAAGCTTGAGGGGGTACGCCCCGGGCTGGGTGGTCACGTTGACGATGAACTGCTGGGTGGTATCCTGGGTCCCGGCCACGGGAACATCCCCCAGGAGCACCACGTTGGATTTACCGAGCGGGGCAAAGTTGGTCAGGTCGCCGCTGG
>JAKOSR010000086.1 GCA_029777225.1 Chloroflexota bacterium | reverse complement strand
TGGCAGAGCCCAACTGCCTTTTGGCACGGGGTTTTATGCTATCATTAACGGCGGTAGTGGACCATGAAATTTTGGAAAAACGTATTTCCCTTCCTGCTGCTTAATATCATCATTTCCGCAGCAACAGTTTACGCGGTGTTGCTCTATTGGGAGAAGCAACACCCGCAATCCCTGCCTAGCCTCAGCCTGCCCACCGAGAGCGTGGTGACCACACCCGGCAAGGCCACTGCCATCCCCACCGTGCGCGTTACGCCAGCCGATTTGTTGCTCAACGTGAAAGGCGTATTTGGCGCGGGTGACATCAGCGTGGAATATGTGCTGATTGAAAATGCGAGCAGCACGAGTTTGAACCTAAAGAATTGGAAGCTCAGTGGAAACGGCAACACGTATACCTTTCCAAACCTCAACCTTGGTAGCGGCGGCGCGGTGCGCCTGTATTCCCAGTATGGCACGGACAGCGTGATAGAACTGTATTGGAACAAGGATGCCGCGCAGTGGAAGAGCGGGTCTGAACTTATCATCATGGATCCGGATGGACAAGTCCGGGTTACTTATACCGTACCGTAAGGGGCACGCATGTCACAAGCACTTTACCGCACCTGGCGACCCGCCCTATGGGAGGAAGTTGTCGGGCAGGAGCACATCGTACAGACACTCAAAAACGCCATCACGGGCGACCGCGTGGGCCACGCTTATTTATTCGCGGGGCCCAAGGGCACGGGGAAGACCACCAGCGCCCGGCTGCTGGCCAAAGCGGTCAACTGCCTGGATCCGGACCTTGCCAAACGGCCCTGTAACCAGTGCGCCAACTGCCTCGCGGTGAACGAAGGCCGCTTTTTGGACCTGATTGAAATCGATGCCGCGTCCAACACCAGCGTGGATGATATTCGCGAGCTGCGCGACCGGATTGGTTTCGCGCCCAGCCAGGGACGGTTCAAGGTTTACATTATCGATGAAGTTCACATGCTCTCCACTTCGGCCTTCAACGCGCTGTTGAAGACACTCGAGGAACCGCCCGCGCACGTGATTTTCATCCTCGCCACCACCGAAATCCATAAAATCCCGGCGACGGTACTCTCGCGCTGTCAAAGGCACGAATTCCGGCGCATTCCGGTTCCGCTGATTGTTGATAAGCTGAACGTTATCAGCGTCCAGGAAGGCATTCAAATCGACGCCGAATCGCTGAGCCTGATTGCCCGCCAGGCAACCGGCTCAATGCGGGACGCCATTTCGCTGCTAGACCAGCTGGCATCCATGTCCAAACACGTGAGCCTGGCCATCACACAGGACATTCTGGGCACGGCCACCTCCCAGGCGGTGATTGACCTGGTGGATTCCATCCTGTCTGGCGCTGGGTCGCAGGGGTTGGAGGTCATCCATAAGGCGCTGGATTCCGGAGCTGACCCCAGGCAATTCGCGCGGCAACTGGTGGATCACCTGCGTAACCTGCTGGTCATCAAGCTGAACGATGGCAAAGACCTGGAATTATTGCCTGAAACCCGCGTGGTGATGACGCGGCAGGCGCAAGCCCTGGGCACCGGGCAGTTGATTGACCTGGTGAAAGGTTTTGGTGAGGCGGCCAATGACCTGAAGGCCAGCTGGCAGCCCAGCCTTGGCTTGGAGCTGGCCTACGCCAGCGCGATTACCTGGCAAGCCGCGCCGGCCGTGGTGGAGGTGGCAAAATCTACCAAACCAGCCGAGAAGATGGACCGGTCCGTACCGGTGAGCAAACCACAGCCTTCCCAGGAGACAGGTATGAGTGAGCAAGCGGCCAGGGTAAACCAGGCTACGGCGCCCGAGGTACATGAAGCCCACAAGCCAGCGGAGCGGAAACAACCCAACCCTGCTTCAACGGAAACCGGGGGCAACGAGGCCGCCAGTGGAGAGAAGCTTGAATTGAGTATGGAAACCGTGCGCGGGCAGTGGGACGTGTTGAAGCGGGCCGTGAGAGAAAAGGATTCAGTTACCAGCGCGCTGTTCAATTCCGCCAGGCTGATGAACGTGCGCGATTCCACGGTCATGTTGAACCTGCCCAGCGAACTTCTTCAAAAAAGGATGCTGGAGGAGAAGAACCAAACCCTGCTGCGGAAGATTTTCCGTACGATTTTTAACCAGGAAGTGAAGATTAATTGCACGGTTGGAGCCAACCCGGTCACCGAGGCGGCGCAGGACGTGGTGCCCAATGGGCTCGCGGACCTCGCCATCCGTGAACTGCACGGAGAACTTCAAAAGGTAAACAAAACAAAAAAGTCAAAAGACAAGGATAAGGAATAGACATGGCAAAAGGATACAACGCCCCTGCCGGTGGGAAAAGCGGCGGCAGCATGATGGCACAGATTGCCAAACTGCAGGAACAAATGGCCAAGGCCCAGGATGAACTCGCAACTGAAAGCGTGACCGAGAGCGCGGGCGGCGGTGCCGTCAGCGTGCGGATGAGCGGCGACCAGCAGGTGCTGGAAGTTCACATTGAACCGGATTTATTAACCTCCGGGGATACCGAGATGGTGCAGGACCTGGTGTTGACCGCGGTCAACAAGGCCCTGGCCAGTGCCAAGGCGCTCTCTGAGAACAAAATGGCGCCCTTTACCAACCTGCTCTCTGGAATGGGAATGGGTCGCTAAGTACAATGCGCGCGCTGCCGGATCCCGTTCAAACGCTGATAGACAGGCTCTCCCGCCTGCCTGGGATTGGCCCAAAAACCGCCTCGCGGTTGGCGTTTCACTTGCTGAAAGCACCGGATGAGGACGCGCTGGAGCTGGCGAAAGCGCTGGAGGAGATGAAGAGCCAGACCGGGCATTGTGAGCAATGTTTTAATATCACGCTAGCGGGCGAAACGCTGTGCGAGATTTGCAGGTCTGAAAATCGTAGCGGGGAGGTGCTATGCGTGGTGGAAGAACCGCTGGATGTGCTGGCCATCGAGCGCACGGGTTCCTACCAGGGCAAGTACCATGTTCTAATGGGTGTGCTCTCGCCGATTGAGGGGATTGGCCCGGACCAAATCAAGGTGTTTCCACTGCTTGAACGGCTGAAGAATGGCGCGGTGCGCGAGGTCATTTTGGCGACCAACCCAAGCATGGAGGGGGACGCGACCGCGCTCTACCTGCAGCAGCGCATTACCCCAATGGGCATCAAGGTCAGCCGCCTGGCACGGGGGCTGCCCGTGGGCGGGGATATTGAATACGCGGACCAAACAACGCTGCAGAGGGCTCTGACCGAACGCCAGTCGATGGAATAGCCTCTTTTCAAGTATAATTTTTCAATTAATTCAAATTCTCTCGCATGGAGTTCGCTTATGTATTTAACCGGCAACCAGGTCCGTCAGTCTTTTCTTGATTTTTTCGCGCAACGTGGGCATACCATCGTCCCGAGCGCTTCGCTTGTTCCAGGTGGGGATTCCACCCTGCTGTTCACGAACGCCGGGATGGTGCAGTTCAAGGACGTTTTCCTTGGGACTGACACCCGGCCGTACACGCGCGCGGTCGATTCCCAGAAGTGCATGCGTGTTTCGGGGAAGCACAACGATTTGGACACGGTTGGACGCGACAACACGCACCACACTTTCTTTGAAATGTTGGGCAACTGGTCGTTTGGTGATTATTACAAGCAGGAAGCCATCAGCTGGAGCTGGGAGCTGCTGACCAGCACGTGGGGGCTTGACCCCAAGCGGTTGTTTGCCACTGTGTTCGAGGATGACCAGGGCAACCTCCCCAAGGATGAGGAAGCCACCCAGGCCTGGCTCAGCCAGCCGGGGTTCGTGCCCAGCCACCTGATGACCGGCGGGCGCAAAGACAACCTGTGGGAAATGGCGGAAACCGGCCCCTGTGGGCCCTCCTCCGAAATCCATTACGATTTTGGCCTGCAGGCCTGCAACCGGCAAAACGACCCGGGGCATGTCTGCCAGGTCAATGGGGATTGCACCCGCTACCTGGAAATTTGGAACAACGTATTCATCCAATACAACCGCGTTTCCCCCACGGAATTTTTGCCGCTGCCCAAGCGGCACGTGGATACCGGTATGGGGTTTGAACGCATCGTTTCCATCCTGCAGAATGTGGCCGGTAACTATGATACCGACTTGCTCAAGCCCCTGCTGGATGAAACCCAGCGGCTGGCCGGTCAGACCGACCAGCAACGGGTGGAAAACCTGACGTCCTACCGCGTGATTGCCGACCATGTGCGCGCGGCCGCCTTCCTCATCGCGGATGGCGTCATCCCCGGCAACCTGAGTCGGAATTATGTTTGCCGGATGATTATCCGGCGCGCGGCACGCTTCGCGCGCAAGATTGGCCTGACCGAACCCTTTATGGCCAGGGTGGCCGATAAGGTGATTGAGGGCTACCAAGAGGCCTACCCTGAATTGAAACAAAACCGGGAGCTCATTGATGAGACGCTGACCCGGGAGGAAAAACGCTTCGCGGAGACGCTCGACTCCGGCTTCGCTGAACTTCAGGACCAGGTGAAGGCCCTGCGCGCAGCGGGGAAAACCGAGCTGGATGGAAAGACCACCTTTAACCTCTACGCCACGCTGGGCTTTCCGCTGGAAATCACGCGCGATATCCTGGCCGAAGAAAACCTGAGCGTGGATGAAAAGGGATTTTATGCCAGCCTGGAAGAACACCGGGTGGCGAGCGGCAAAGGCCAGGCATTTGGCGATAATGGCGGCTCGCAGGTTGAAGGTTACCAAAAAGCCGTGGAAGACCTGGTTGAAAAAGGCGCGCTGAGCACTGAGGGCGTGCGGTACGACCCCTACCACGCCCTGGCGGTGGAAGCGCCTGTGCTGGCGTTCTTCAAGGACGGGAAAGCCGTGGACTCGGCGCAACCCGGAGAGCAAATTGAAGTGCTGCTGGGAGAAACCAGCCATTACATCGAATCGGGTGGCCAGGTGAGCGATACCGGCCGGATTTATTCAAAGCCAGCCGGGCAATGGGAAATCCGGGTGGATGAAATCCGCAGGCCGGCAGCCGGCGCGATTGTGCATGTGGGCGAGGTGCTGTTTGGCCATCCGCGCACTGGTGACCTGGCGGAAGCGGTGGTGGACGTGGACCGGCGGCGGGCCATTATGCGCAACCATACCGGCACACACCTGTTGCACGCGGCCCTGAGGAAAGTGTTGGGTGAGAAACTGCACCAGGCTGGCTCCGCGGTGGACCCGGAACGAATGCGCTTTGACTTCAACTTCCCCCAGGCCGTAACGCGCGAGCAACTACTGGAGATTGAAAGCCTGGTGAACCAGGCCATTTACAAGCAGTACCCGGTGCGCAAGGTGACCATGTCTTTGGACGAGGCGAAAAACAAGGGTGCTATGGCGTTGTTTGGGGAAAAGTATGGCACGGAAGTGCGCACCATCGAGGTGGTGGAGGGTAAGGACCGGTTCTCCTTTGAGCTCTGCGGGGGTACGCACGTGGATAATACCGCAGAAATCGGCGCCTTCTACATCGTAAGCGAGTCCAGCGTGGCTGCCGGCGTCCGGCGCATAGAAGCGGTCACTGGAACGGGCGCTTACCACTACGCGAGAGAACGCCTTAACCTGCTAATCCAGCTGGCCAGCAGCCTGGAAACCAGCCCGGCGGAAGCCCCGGCGCGGCTGGAGGCAACCTTGGGCAGCTTGAAGCAAGCTGAAAAGGAAATAGAACGGTTGCGGGCGCAAACGGCCCAGGACAGCTTCAACCAGCTGAGCCAGAAAGCCATGGAAGTGGCGGGTGTGACGCTGTTGACGGCCATCATCCCGGATGCCGACGCGGAAACGTTGCGCAGCTTGTGCGACCAGTTCCGGCAGAAGAACCCAAGCAGCGTGATGTTGTTGGGCAGCGTGACCCACGATAAGCCTTTGCTGGTGGGGGCGGTGACGCCTGACCTGGTGGCACGCGGGCTGAAAGCCGGGGACCTGATTAAACGTGCTGCGGCAGTGATTGGCGGCGGCGGAGGAGGCAGGCCAGACATGGCCCAGGCCGGTGGCAAAGACCCCTCCAGGCTTTCGGAAGCGTTAGACCAGGCCGCGGCCTACATTCAACAAATATTGAAATAGCCAAAGTCCCACCATGGCCCAGGACCTCACCCCGTTACGCCAGCAGTACCTGGATATCAAAAAGCAGTATCCGGATGCCCTGCTATTTTTCCGGCTGGGTGATTTCTATGAGACCTTCGACGAGGACGCCCACAAGGCGGCGGAAGCGCTGGACATTGTATTGACCTCCCGGCCAGTGGCAAAGGGCGTGCGCGTGCCGATGGCAGGCATTCCATTCCACGCGGTCGACAATTACCTGGGCCGGCTGATCGAAAAAGGCTTTCATGTGGCCATCTGCGAACAAGTGGGTAACCAGCCAGACAAAGGCCTGTTTACACGCGAGGTCATCCGGGTGATTACGCCCGGCACAGTGGTTGAGCCCAACCTGCTCGCTTCCGGCAGAAACAATTACCTGGCAGCGCTGTACCTTGAACCAGAACGGGTTGGTCTGGCGTACGTGGACATCACCACGGGGGAGTTCGCAGGCACGGAAATTGGTGAAGGCAATCTGCTCGAGAAGGTGAAGGCGGAGCTTTTGCGCCTGGCACCAGCCGAAACACTGGTTGCTGAAAACCAGGCCTTACCACAAGGCGTCGCGGAGCACACCACCACCGTCCCCGCCTGGTATTTTGAGCCGGGACGGGCTGAGGAAATGATAAAAAGCAGCTTCGGGGTGGCCAGCCTGGCAGGGCTGGGGCTGGTGGGCATGCGCGCGACCATCCGCGCGGCGGGTGGTTTGTTGAAGTACCTGCGGGAAACGCAAAAAAGCAGCGTGAGCACCCTGACCACCTTCAGCACCTACAACCTGGCTGATTTCATGGTACTGGATGCAGAAACGCGCCGCAACCTGGAACTGACCGAGACGCTGCGGGACGGTAAGGTGGATGGGTCGTTGTTGGGCGTGCTGGATAACACAGTCACACCCATGGGCAAGCGCCTGTTACGCAGCTGGGTGAATAAGCCCCTGCTGAACGTAGAGCCCATCAACCAGCGCCTGGACATGGTGGCGTTTTTCTTTGCCAATGGCGTGTTGCGCCGGGATTTGGCAGATATTTTGAGCCGCCTGCACGACCTGGAGCGGTTGGTTAACCGGGTTGTTTCGGGGTACGCCCGGCCAACCGAGCTGAGCGCCCTGCGCGAGGACCTGGAAGCCCTGCCGGGGTTAATCGACCTGCTGCCCAAGGAAAACGCCGCCCTGGCGCTTATCCTCGGGGCCTTGCGGGAATTCCCTGAGCAACTGGAACTGCTGCAAAACGCCATCGCCGAGGACCCGCCGGCCACCACGAACACCATTGGCATCATCAAGCCGGGATTTTCAACGGAACTGGATGCCATCCTAAGCTCATCGCGGCACGCGCGGGAATGGATTAACAACCTGGAAGGGTCTGAGCGGCAACGCACAGGCATCAAGACACTGCGGGTGGGGTTCAACAAGGTTTTCGGTTACTACATCGAAATCAGCCGGGGCAACGCCGCCAACGCGCCGGAGGATTACATCCGCAAGCAGACCCTGGTGAACGCCGAGCGGTTCATCACACCCGAACTAAAAGAGTATGAATCGCTGGTGCTGAATGCGGAAACCGAAATCCACGAGGTCGAACTGCGGGTTTACAAGCAGGCGTGCGAGCAGCTCGCCGCGGCCGCGGCCCTGCTGCTGGATACCAGCCGGGCCATCGCCACGCTGGATTGCGCGCTCGCGCTGGCCGGAACCGCGGCACTAAATAATTACATCCGACCCCAGCTGAAGCAGGAAAAGGGCATCAGCATCGTGGCCGGCCGGCACCCCGTGGTGGAGCGCGCGCACGCGCTGGAGCGTTACGTGGCCAACGACGCGATTTTAGAGCCCGGGGAGATAATCCGGGTGATTACCGGGCCGAACATGAGCGGTAAGTCCACGTTCCTGCGGCAGGTGGCGCTGATTGTGCTTATGGCGCAAATCGGCAGCTTCGTGCCAGCGGCTTCCGCGGAAATCGGGCTGGTGGACCGGGTGTTCACCCGAATCGGCGCGCAGGATGCCATCCACGCGGGGCAGTCGACCTTCATGGTGGAAATGATTGAGACGGCCAACATTCTCAACAACGCCACCTCCCGCAGCCTGGTCGTATTGGATGAAATTGGCCGGGGCACCAGCACGTATGATGGATTGTCCATCGCCTGGGCCATCATTGAGCACTTGCACTCACACCCACGCCTGAAGCCTTACACTCTTTTTGCCACGCATTACCATGAGTTGACCGAACTGGCAGAGCTTTACCCGGGGGTGCGCAACTACAACGTGGCGGTCGCGGAAGCCGATGGCAAGGTTATTTTCCTGCACAAAATCGTTCCCGGGGGCGCGGACCGTTCGTATGGCATCCATGTGGCGCAACTGGCGGGGTTGCCTTCCCCGGTCATCACGCGCGCCAACGAAATCCTCAAGCAGCTTGAAGCCACCTCGGGGAAAACGCTGCCCGAGGAACCCGACCACGGCAACCAGTTGCGATTATTCCCGGAGAACAATCCCCTGTTGGAATCTTTCAAAAAGTTGGACTTGGAATCGCTTTCCCCCATCCAGGCACTGAATTTGCTATATGAGTGGCGCGGGAAGTTTTTCCCTGGGTAATTAGCCGCGCTAAACCCAATCAGCCTGTCCGCGCAGAAAGTCCTTGCCGGGCAGGATTTTTTTGCCTTCCATCTGAACACGGTCCAAAACCAGCAAGCCTTCCGACGTCCCCATGGCCGGGAGGCCATTCACGACGTAACGCTCGCCACGCTCGCTTGAAAAGGTGTCGTGGACATGCGCTTCGATAACCTTTAACTTGCGCCCGTTGTGGAGAAAGAAAGTGCCAGGCCAGGGATGATAGGCGTTGACTTTGCGGACCAGCACCTGAGCGGGCTCGGAGAAGTCCAGCAATCCATCCTCTTTGTTCAGGCGGGGCGCGTACGTGCTCTGGCTGTCGTTTTGGGCCATGGGCGCCAGCATGCCACCCAGGTAGGAGGGCAGCACTTCCATGAGCGCCTTGGCACCCAGGAAGGCAAGCTGCTGCGAGAGTTCGCTGGCGGTGGTACCAGGACGAAGCGGTACTTCGCGTTGGAGCAGGATGGGGCCGGTATCCAACCCGGCTTCCATTTGCATGATGGTCACACCCGTGCGGTCATCGCCGGCGAGAATGGCAGCCTGGATTGGCGCGGCACCACGCCAGCGCGGAAGTAAGGACGCGTGCACGTTAAGGCAGCCCTTCGCCGGGATATCCAACACGGCCTGGGGCAGGATTTGGCCAAAAGCGGCCACCACAATCAAATCAGGCTGGTAAGCAGCCAGCCCGGCCACCACGTGCAGCTTGCGCAAGGAGGTGGGCTGAAAGGTTGGCAGGCTGAGACTGTCGGCGAGGGATTTGACGGCGCAGGGCTGGGCCTGCCGGCCACGGCCGGCCGGACGGTCTGGCTGGGTGACCACCAACACCACCTCGGACGAACGGGCCAGTTCCTCCAGGGTTGGCGTGGCAAAATCGGGCGAGCCCATGAAGATAACGCGGGGTAACATGGCAAAATTTTATCATAGCGGAGTACGCGAACGGCTGAAAACTAGCGTGAAAAGGGCACGTTTGTAGAAAGTCCATCCGCGCGGTTGCGCCTTATGGGTTAAAATAAGTAAGTCAACCCAAAAATTATTGTTCGGAGGCGATTATTATGTCTGACCAACCAAGCAACGACTTTGTTACGCCTGAAATTCCTCCCCAGGAAGCTCAGTTCACCGAAGCAGCCCAACCCGCGCCCGAAACCCCGGCGCAGGATCCAGGAGTTACCAGTGATGACAAGCTGTGGGCCATGCTTGCCTATCTGCTCTCCCCCATCGTGCCCATCATCATCCTTTTGATGGAAGACAAGAAGAACCGGCCTTTCCTGAAGGCCCACACCGTCCAGGCTTTGATTTGGGGCCTGGTGCTGTGGGTGGTTAGCGGCCTGCTCTCTCCGCTGTTCTTCATTGGCTGCGTGGTGGGCGTTGGCGGCTTCGTGCTCACAGTCATGTGGGCCCTCAAAGCCAACAAGGGCGAATACATCAACATTCCCGTCATCACCGACCTGGTGAAAAGCCAGGGCTGGGCGTAGTACCAGCTTTTGCACAATAAAAGGCTGCCTTAGGCAGCCTTTTATTGTGCAAAGACCTAAGATTTTCTGAGGTTATGGCGCCAACGGAAGGGCATTCCATGTTAAGCTTAATCGTATAGAAAAGAGGTTACCATGACTGAAATTTTTGACCCTTCACATACAAATCCTTCCCCGGAAGGCGTTGGTCCATCCAAAAATGCGGCTGTTCCACTGGACGCCTCCGAAGAGCACACTCTGGCGCTGCTGGCGCACCTGAGCATTTTGTTGAACCTATTCACTGGCTGGCTGGGCCTGATTCCACCGTTCATCATCTACCTGGCCTATAAGGATCGCTCGCGTTATGTCGCGTTCCAAAGCCTGCAAGCGCTAGTCTTCCAGCTTATCTTCTTCTTTGCCAGCGGACTGCTGGTGGGCGTGGCCTGGGCCATCACCGGGGTGCTTTCGCTGGTAGTAGTTGGGCTATGCCTGGTCCCCTTTGCCCTCCTGATTTCGCTGGCACCACTGGCAAGCTGCGTGTATGGCATCGTCGCCGCGGTGAAAACCAATAATGGTGAGGACTTCAAATATTGGTTGGTAGGGAATTGGGCTAAGGACCTTATCAAATAGTTACTGTCACTTGAATCGGCGCGGTGGTACCGCGCCGATTTGTTTGGGAGACCCATGTGTTTTGGAAAGAAAAGCAAGAGTATGCCTGTTGAAAATAGCGGAGAAATCAAAGTATATGGCACCACCTGGTGTGGGGATTGCCGCAGGGCGCGCGCGGTGTTCGACCGCATGGCCGTCCCCTACGCGTTCATTGACATCGACCGGGACAAGGCTGGTGAGACCTTTGTGAAACAGACCAACCGGGGTTCACGTTCAGTCCCAACCATTGTCTTCCCGGATGGGTCCATCCTGGTTGAACCTTCGAACGCGAAGCTGGAAGAGAAACTGGCAGGTTACCAGGTTCAGGATTAAACAGCAGGCGCGGAGGGCTTCTTTTTCCCCGCGATGAACAGCCCGAGCGCGATGGCGGCGGTGAACAACCACAAAACGGAGAGTGAGACCACCCAGATGGCCCCAAGGTTGCGGCGCAGCGCGAACAGGCGTGAGCCAGCCAGACGCTGCCTGAGAGCCTGCCGGAATTCGTTTTTGGGCCGGCCGAAGGTTGGTTGGTCGCGTAACAAGCCTTGTAGATTACGCATCACGGCCATCTCTTCGGGAAGTTCCTGGTTGACAGCGTTGTTTTCCATATCCATATAAACCCCCATATCCATCAAAGGTTGCGCTGGCCGTGCTGCGCTTCCATGCGGGCGCGCAGGCTCCTGAGCACACGGTGATACAGGCTTTTTATGGCGCTTTCAGAGCGGCGCATGATGACGGCAATTTCCTGGTTGGAAAGGTTATCCACGGCTTTCAGGATAAGCAGTTCCCGCTGGTAGGCCGGTAAATCGCGCACAAGACTTAGCAGGTAGGCCAATTCCTGCTGGTCGGCTGATTCATTTTCTGGCAGCGGCTGGCGTGAAGCCTCCCCCGGAAGCGTGAGTGATTCGAGCGAGGTCTCCTGGTAGCGGGAGTTGTCGCGGTGGAAGTTGGCGACCTGGTTGTGGGCGATGCGATAAAGCCAGGCTGAAAAGGGCAAACCCTGGTGGCGGTAGCTGCCGAGATGGGTGAGTGCCTTGAAGAAAACACGGGCCGTGATATCTTCCGCGTCCTGGGTGTTGCCCACGCGGTAATAGACATACCGGTAGATACGGTCCAGGTAGCTTTCATAGAGCATGCCAAATGCTTCGGGCTCGGTTTTTGCCCGCTCAATCAGCGCGTGTTCTTCTTCATGGACCTGCTTGTTCGAATGTATAGACATGACTGAGCAGAATTATATGGTCCGCGGGAGCCGGCCAGAAAATCTGTCCAAGCATGTCCACTTCTGGTTGCCAGCCGGCCTTAGTTTGTGGCGCTGGGGAAATGCCATCACCTCCCATTTAGGGTACAATTCAAATAATGGAAAACTTCGGAAGGAGTCTCACCAAATTCCCTGGAGATAACAGGGTTAGTTTGGTATTGCGTCCTGGCAGAAGCCGAATTATCACCATTCCATCACCCCACGCGTCACGACCTGACGTTTGGGTTTCCCAATTCCCATTAACCCCGATTAAGGACTGAGCCATGAGCGATTTTCTGTTTAAACAAGATTTGGAAGCCTACGATCCTGATCTTCAGGAGCTAGCCAGGTTGGAAGCCGAGCGCCAGGCGCGCCGGTTAATCATGATCCCAAGCGAAAGCACCGCGCCGCTGGCCGTCCGGCAGCTTTTGGGCTCGGCGTTCACGAATATCTACGCCGAAGGTTACCCTCGACCGGAAACCCGAACACAGCCCGAAGAGGAAATCCTGGACTACGCCTACCAGCTGGGGCGCTACCGCCGGCACAGTGACCTGCGCTATTACAAAGGCGTGGAATACGTGGACATCGTGGAATCGCTGGCCAGGCGCCGGGCTGCCGAGTTGTTCGCGGCCAACGACCTTATCCCAGATGATTTGTGGGTTAATGTGCAGCCGCTCTCAGGCGCTCCTGCGAATACAGCGGTGTATACTGCGCTCATCAAGCCCGGGGATGCCATTCTGGGAATGGATTTGCTGCACGGCGGGCACCTGACGCATGGGTCGCCGGTCAACCGCTCAGGGCTTTTCTACAACGCCTTCCATTACACGGTTGACCCCGCCACGGAAAAACTAAACTACGACCAAATCATGGCGCTGGCGAAGCAGTGCAAGCCCAAGGTGATTGTGGCCGGGTTCACATCCTACCCGTGGACACCGGATTGGCAGGCTTTCAGAGCCATCGCCGACGAGGTAGGCGCGTATTTGCTGGCGGATGTATCCCACATCGCAGGGTTAATCGCGGCCGGAGAATTGCCCTCGCCGGTAGGAATAGCCGATGTGGTCAGTTTCACCACGCACAAAACGCTCTGTGGCCCAAGAGGCGCCGTACTCATCGCGCATGACCGGGAATTGGGCGAGAAAATTGACAAGGGCGTCTTCCCTGGGGAACAGGGCGGGCCACACGTGAACGTCATGGCGGCAATGGCACTGGCTTTCAAGCTGGCCAAAACCGAATCCTTCAAGGAAATGTCGCGCCAGACCATCCGCAACGCGGGGGCTTTCGCGGACGCGTTCAAACAAAATGGCATCCGGGTGCCCTATGACGGCACGGATACGCACATGTGCCTCATCGACTGCAAATCCTTCAAGGGACGCGGGGGCGTACCTCTTAATGGCGATTTGGCCGCCAGGATACTGGACCTCACTGGCATCGTGGCGAACCGCAACACGATCCCAGGTGACCGTTCCGCGCTTTCATCTTCTGGCGTGCGTTTTGGGGCAACCTGGCTTACCCAGCGCGGTTTCGTGGAAACGGATTTTGCCAAAATTGCCGGGTACATTGCCGAATTATTCTCCGCCACCACGCCTTATATGGTGTGCGGCCGGAGCGGAAAGAAAGTGCGCGCCAAGGTGGACTTCAAGACCCTGACCACCATCAACAGCAAAGTGAGGGAACTGGCGGACTCAAAACCCACCATGGACGACATCAAAGTGCGTCACAGTTACCCGCACTATTTCTATCTTGAAGACAGCAAGGAAAACAGCCACCGCGCGTTCGACCTGAGTGGTGAAAACGTGAGGCCCTTCCTCAATTTCACCTTCACCAGCGATGCGGAAGCCTTGCAACCCGGCCAGTCGCAGCCGACACGCATGCACACCACGGAAGGCGATGTCTCCGGCACACTCACCTGCATCGGACCGCGCCACTTCCGCCTGACGGTTGCCCCGGAACAGGCCGGCCTGGCCAGCACCTGGTTGGTGGGTATCTCCACCGGCTTTATCTATTATGACGAGGACCTTTGCCAGAGAATTCCTGGCCCCATCTCCATTTTGCCCGCCACGCCGGTGGACGAGGAGATATCCGGAGATTACGAAAACCTGGACAAGCCCTATTACGTGGGGATGCGCAAGGACGTAAACAAACCAGCACTGCCCGAGTTTGTGTGGGCCGAGCCCACGGACCAGCCGCTGAAGCGCACACCGCTGTATGAAACCCACAGCCAACTGGGCGCGAAAATCATCCCCTTCGCAGGATGGGAAATGCCGGTCTGGTACAGTTCCGTGCTGGAAGAACACCTGGCCACGCGGAAAGCGGCCGGCCTGTTTGACGTGACGCACATGGGTGTGTTCCAGGCCGAGGGGCCTGACGCGGCGGTTTTCTTGGACGCGGTTTGCGGGAATGACATCATCAGCCTGAGAATTGGCGAGTCGCTCTACACGCACTTCATGGACCCCAACGCGAACGTCATCGATGACCTGCTGGTATACCGGCGTGGGATGGAAAAATACCTGGTGGTGGTGAATGCCGCCAACGAAGAGAAAGACTGGACCTGGTTGAACGCGGTGCGCGAGGGCAAGGTGCTGGTGGATACCGACCGGCCCTGGGTGCGGGCACCTGGCCGCAACGCCATCCTGCGCAACCTGAAGGACCCCAAAGAAGGCGTGGACCAACGCGTGGATATCGCGCTGCAAGGCCCACTGAGCCGGGATATTTTGCTCAAACTGGCCGACGCGGCTGAACAACGCAAGATCAAGCGCCTGAATCGGACGCAGTTATGTGAAACCGTGCTGAATGGCATGGACGTGGTGGCATCCCGCACTGGCTATACCGGTGAAAAGATGTGCTTTGAGCTGTTTGTGCACCCAGACCAGGCGGTCGCGCTGTGGAATGCCCTGCTGGAAGCCGGCGCGCCGTTGGGAATCAAGCCCTGTGGCCTGGGCGCGCGCGATTCGTTGCGCACCGAAGCCGGCCTGCCCTTGTATGGGCATGAAATGGGCGGACAGCTGAACCTGATGGTCAGCGAAGCAGGCTTTGGACCTTACGTGAAGCTGAACTCTTCCTGGTTCATTGGGCGCGCGAATTACGCCAAGCGCGACGCCGCCCGCACCGGGGTGGTCATCCGCTTCCGCTTCAATGAAAAAGGCGTCCGTATGGCACACCCGGGTGACCCGGTGGTGGACGGTAAAGGTAAAACTATCGGCGTGGTGACAAGCTGCGCCATCGACCAGGAAGGCTTCCTCACCGGCCAGGCTTTTGTGGAAGAAAAATCCGCCGCTGAAGGCACACCCGTTTTCATCTATCAAGGCGCTCCCACCTGGACTCAAAAATCCCCCGCCACACTCACCATTGGCGACCGGGTCGCCCTGCCAGGAGCGGCCACCATTGTCAGTCGTTTCTTGAAAGTCTGAGTAACCGCACACAAGTAAAGGAGAGAATAATGCAAACACCATGGGAACACCGTTTCGCGCATCGGACGGAAGGGATGAAGAGCTCCTTCATCCGAGAACTGCTAAAGGTGACCGACCAGCCGGACATGATTTCGTTCGGCGGTGGCTTCCCGGCCGCGGAGATTTTCCCGATTGACCGCGTTCGCGCGGCATGCGATAAGGTGCTAACCGAAAAAGGCAGGAAGGCGCTGCAGTACACCACCACTGAAGGCTACGCGCCGTTGCGCGAGTGGGTTGCCCGGGACGCGAAGAAAATGGGCATTAACATCAGTCTGGATAACATCCTCATCACCACGGGTTCACAGCAGGCGCTGGACTTCGTGGGCCGAATCTTCATTAACCGTGGCGACCGGGTGCTGACGGAATCCCCCACGTACCTGGGAGCCATCCAGGCCTGGAACGCGTATGGGCCACACTACGTCACTGTTGATACCGATGAGGACGGCATGCTTACCGACCAACTGGAACAATTGGTAGCGACCAATATCAAGTTCATGTATGTGCTGCCCAATTTCCAGAACCCGATGGGCGTGACCTTGTCGCACACTCGGCGCAAGCAAATCGTGGAAATCGCGAACCGGCATGGTGTACCAATCGTGGAGGATGACCCCTACGGCAAGCTGCTGTTTGAGGGCGAACCCATCCCACCCCTGTGCGTGATTGACGAGGAATATCACTCGAACCAGGATGGATGCTACAGCGGAAACGTCATTTACACGAGCACGCTCTCGAAGATATTGGCGCCCGGACTGCGGATTGGCTGGGTCATCGCCCCGCCACAGGTGAATAAGAAGATGGTGCAAGCCAAACAGGGCGCAGACCTGCAGAGCTCCACTTTCGACCAATACGTGGCCTATGAACTGGTGAAGGATGAATGGCTCAACGAGCATATCGAGCTCATCAAAAAGGTTTACAAGGAACGCCGGGATGCCATGCTGAACGCGTTCGAAAAATACATGCCCGAAGGTACCACCTGGACCAAACCGGCTGGCGGGCTGTTCCTGTGGCTACGCCTGCCTGATGGCTGCGACACGGTCAAGTTGTTCCCCATGGCAGTGGAAGAGAAGGTGGCTTATGTGCCGGGCGAGCCTTTCTACCCGAATGGCGGCCCAACCAACACCATGCGCATGAACGTCTCGGCCAGCAAGCCGGAAGTAATTGACGAAGGTGTGCGCCGGCTGGCCAACATCGTCCGGCGGTGCACGATGCCAGCAATCCGATACCCACGGACACGAGAGTAACTGATACTGAACTAAAAAACTGGAGGTTTTACACCTCCAGTTTTTTGATTATTTCCAAACGCAAGAAATCTTATCTGGGTCCGGGCGTAAACCTCGCTTGATGTTGTTTGCCACCTAGTTGAACTTGAGGGGGGTGGTCAGGCACGTATCACTTCCTGTGGAAGTCTCAATTGGCGCGGATGCAGTCTTTCCCAGGTAGTCCACATTGACGGTCGCTTTAATATCCCGTGGAAGCCACACACCAATAAATCCATTGTCCATGGTGGTCATATCATCTTCCACCAAAACCTCACCGGACAAAGCTTTAATCGTGACGTGCATCTTTTCTCCCACAAATTCACCCCGGCAAGAAGAAGGACTGTGAGTGGCGCAAGGATGGGTGGTGTTGAAGTACGGCGCAAAAGAGAGGTAAAACTCTTCCTTAGGCAAGTTCAACCTGACTTCCTGCGACTCATCCTTGAGAATAAGCTGTTCACTCGTGATGCTCGAAAACAGGTTGGAAGGCTCATCAACGCGGCTGTCGAGTCGCTTTACTATATCTTTGATTTCGAGGTTCTCCAATCCATATTTTTGAAGAAACAAGGCTTGCGCGTCCCGACCGCTCTTTGTACTGACAAGAACAACAGCTGTGAGGACCACCACAGCGGTAAGAGCAAACAAAATAACCTTTCGATTTTTAACCATTCGGCTCCTTATAACTCTGTTTTGGGTTTCGCACCCAGTGAAAAAGACCCTTGGGCCTGCTCGTTATTGGGTATGGCTGGGTTATTCGAGGATTTTACATAATTTCTATAGCATTAGTTAAATTTGCATAGGGATGGCATCCAACCCGGAGCCTTTGCCCGAAAACAGGTGATTGGTTTGCCTGGTTTTCGAATTCCTTTTCAGTTCCCTACTTACAAGCCAACACCTCTGTAATCGTTTAGAAAAATGCCCGGTTGAAACATTCAGAAGGTGAGTTTGGACATCGTGAGTGCGACATGGAATACATCATAAATTACGTGAGAAAAAGCAAAGGAAAGGTATGTAGTTATTTACCCCGACTCGAAAAGGAGCCGTGGCAGAAGCGGCCGGCTCAATTTACGGCTGTATGGTATGGAAACCTGGGGTTAGTTTCCCATTTCGCGGGCCAACTTGCGAGCCCAATCGGCCGCGCGTTCCAACTCACCCGACTGCACGGTGCCCGAACGCGCTCCCTTGCTAAAGAAGCCAATTGGCTCCAAGGCCACAGGCCAGCCCTGTTGGCGTAGCGAGTCGGCGATGTGGCTGGCGGCAAAGCTGAACCGGGAGAGGATTTTCCAGTTAAGGCGGGTGTCAAACGCGGCTGCCTGGGCACCTGGGTGCACCGGAGCGGGTATGCGGTGTAGAAAGGTCTTGATGGCCTCCGTCGGTTGGCCACCGATGGTGGGCGAACCTATTATTACAAAATCCACGGTGGCGAGCGCCTGGGGATCGACATCGCGGACATGCAGGACGGTGGCCTCCACCGGCAGGGAGCGCGCGATTTTTTCAGCAATCATGCGTGTGCTTCCATAATTCGAATCGTAAATGATGTAGGTTGTCATGTGTTGACCTCTTTTTTTGAACTACAACAAATGAGCATGGCCTGGACTTTTCAATATTTTATTTTATTATAGCGATCTCCAGCGGAATTGCTATGAGTTGTTCACAGATTCCATCTTTCAACCAAGTTGAGACAAAGCCTGCACACAATCCGTTGACGCCCCTCCGCGACTATGATACACTCGCTGAAACTCATCCAGAGAGGTGGAGGGACCGGCCCGAAGAAACCTCGGCAACCCCGAAAAGGGTGCCAATTCCGGCAGAATTTGATGAAGTGTTCTGGAAGATGAGGCAAGCGTTTTATCAACCACTGCCTCCATCGAGAGGCTTTTTTATTCAATAGCGAGGTGACCATGTCGCAGTTAATTACAAAAAATGTCGCGTATCTTGAAGCGTTGAAGCAGCGCGTTCTCATCTACGATGGCGCCATGGGCACCACCCTGCAAACTATGAACCTGACCGAGCAGGACTTTGGCGGCAAAAAGCTGGTGGGCTGCAACGATTGCCTGGTGCTGAACGCGCCAGGAATTATCAGGCAGGTGCACCAAGCCTTTTTAGAGGCCGGCGCGGATGTCATTGAGACGGACACCTTTAGGGCAAACCGCCTCACGATGCAGGACTATGGACTTTCCGACCAGATTACCGAGCTCAACTTCGCGGCCGCGCAAATTGCCCGCCAGGCCGCCGACGCGGCCAGCACCCCTGGGCAACAGAAATTTGTGGCCGGCTCCATTGGCCCCACGGGCAAACTGATTTCCACCGATGACCCGCAAATGTCGGATGTAAGTTTTGAGGAATTGGCGGAGGTTTTCAGGGAGCAAGCCCGCGGACTCATCCAGGGCGGCGTTGACCTGCTGCTAATTGAAACCTCTCAGGACATCCTGGAGGTGAAGGCAGCCGTGGAAGGCATCCATCGCGCGTTCCAGGATGAAGGCAAAGCCCTGCCCATCCAGGCGCAGGTCACGCTGGATATTAACGGCAAGATGTTGCTGGGCACGGATATCAGCGCGGCGCTGGCCATCCTGGAGGGCATTGGCGTGGATGTGGTGGGGCTTAATTGCTCCACGGGCCCCGAACACATGCGCGCCTCCATCCAGTATCTGAGTGAACATTCCAGCCTGCCCATCTCGTGCATCCCTAATGCCGGCCTGCCCATGAACGTCAACGGTGAGGCGGTTTACCCAATGCAACCCGAGGAATTTTCCAGCGCCCTGGCAAGCTATGTTGGGTCTTACGGAGTGCGCGTGGTTGGTGGCTGCTGTGGAACCACCGCGGAACATATCCGCAAGCTGGCCGAAAAAGTGCGCGGGCAGGAAACACCTGCACTTGAGCAAAAGAGGGAAGCGTTTTTGGCCTCTCCTACACAGGCTGTGGCCATCGAACAGGAACCAGTGCCGTTTATCATCGGCGAGCGCCTGAACGCGCAGGGCTCCAGGGCCTTCAAGCGGCTGCTGCTGGCGGAAGATTATGACGCCATGCTGCAAATCGCGCGGGACCAGGTGGATAGCGGCGCGCACGGGCTGGACGTGAGCGTGGCGGTGACGGAACGGCCGGATGAAGCCGCGCTGATGCGCAAGCTGGTGAAGCGCCTCTCGCTTGAGGTGCCCGTGCCGCTTATCATCGATACCACGGAGCCGGATGTGGTTGAGGCGGCCTTGCAGACGGCCCCGGGGCGCTGCCTGATTAACTCAACCAATCTTGAATCGGGCGAGACCAAGCCACGCAAGATTTTCGACCTGGCACGCAAGTACAGCGCGGCGGTGCTCTGCCTTACCATCGATGAAACTGGCATGGCCAAGACGGCCGAACGCAAGTCCACGGTGGCCAAACGCCTGGCTGATTTGGCCGTGAACGACTATGGTTTGCGGCTGGAGGACCTCGTCTTTGATGACCTGACCTTCACCCTGGCCACCGGCGAAGAGGCCTACCGGGACTCCGCGATTGAGACCCTTAAGGGGCTGACCCTCATCAAAGAGCAATTGCCCGGAGCGCACACCTCCCTGGGCGTGAGTAATGTTTCGTTTGGGCTTTCCCCAGCCTCACGCAAAGTGTTAAACAGCGTGTTTTTACATCACGCGGTCAAAGCCGGCCTGGATATGGCGATCGTCAACCCGGCGCAGGTGAGACCGTACGGGGAAATTCCGGAAGAGGAACGCGCGCTGGCGGAAGCCTTGATTTTCAACAAATCGGAAAACGCGTTGGCGGAGCTCATCGCGTATTTTGACAGCCACGCGGTGGACGAGAGTGGGTCGTCTGGCAAGGCGGACGCTTTTGTCGGGCTTCAACCCGCCGAGCGGCTGCAAAAGCGAATTCTCAGCCGCACGAAAGCCGGCGTTGAAGAAGACATCGATGAACTTATCTTCGCGGACCCCGCGCGATCCGAGGGCGAAGTGGCAGTGGGCATTTTGAACGACGTGCTGTTGCCAGCCATGAAAGAAGTGGGAGACCGGTTTGGGGCGGGTGAACTCATCCTGCCGTTCGTGCTGCAATCCGCCGAAGTGATGAAAAAAGCGGTGGCGCATCTTGAAAATTACCTGGAGCGAAAGGAGGGAACCAGCAAAGGCAAGCTGGTTCTGGCGACGGTGTATGGGGATGTGCACGATATCGGCAAGAACCTGGTAAAAACCATCCTCTCAAACAACGGCTACGAGGTGGTTGACCTGGGCAAACAGGTGCCGGCGGAGACCATCATCGCCAAAGCCATCGAAGAAAACGCGACCGCCATCGGCCTGAGCGCCCTGCTGGTTTCAACCAGCAAGCAAATGCCCTTGATTGTGAACGAGCTGCAGCGCCGCGGCCTTGTCATGCCGGTGCTCATCGGGGGCGCGGCCATCAACCCCCGCTTTGGCTGGCGCATCCTGCGTGGAGAAGACGGCGAATACTATAAACCGGGCGTGTTTTACTGCAAGGACGCTTTTGAAGGGCTGGCCGTGATGGACGCGCTGGGCAACCCCCAAAAGTACGCCGACCTGCTGGCCGACACCCGCCGCAAAGCCGACCACGAGTTTGGCGTGGTGGCGCAACGCGAGAGTAGACCCGTCCAACCCCGCCGGGCCAACCTGGAACCGGCCAGCTTCATCCCCAAGGTGACCACCTGGGGGCCGCGTGTGGTGAAGAATATTCCCATCCCGATGGTGGCAGAGCACTTGAACCTGAATGAGCTTTACCGCCTCTCCTGGGGAGCCAAGAACGCGCATGGCAAGGAATGGGAAAAACTTCAGCAGGAATTTGACCAGAGACGCTTGGAAATGATCAACCGGGCCCAGAAGGAAAGCTGGCTTGAACCGCAGGGCGTGTATGGCTATTGGCCTGCGCTCGTGGACGGGGAAGAACTGGTGGTGTACGACCCGGATTCGCTCGGGCAGGCCAACCCGGTCGAGCTGGAACGGTTTGCCTTTCCACGCCAGATTGGCGGTGAGGGATTGAGCTTGTTGGATTACTTCCTACCTGTCGGCGCGAACCAGATGGACGTGGTGGCCTTCCAGGTGGTCACCGTTGGGCCCAGGCCGACCGAACGATTCGCGCTGCTTGACAAGGCCGGCGATTATTCGGAAGGCTATTACCTGCATGGTTTCTCGGTGCAAATGGCCGAGGCGACCGCCGATTACCTGCACCAGCACATCCGCAAGGAGCTGGGATTGAGCGCCGACCAGGGGCTGCGTTATTCCTGGGGATATCCAGCCATCCCGGAGTTGCCCGACCACCAAAAGGTATTCAACCTGCTGCCGGCCAGCTCTGCGCTAGGGATGAGCCTGACCTCGGCATACCAATTGGTACCGGAACAGTCCACTGCCGCGATTATCGTGCACCACCCCAAGGCCAAGTACTTCAATGTGGGGGTCAACCGGGTTGACCAGTTGTTGGGTTAAGCCCAAATTTTCGACGCAAGCACAGGTTTGCCAGGTGGGCAAACCTGTTTTTTATGTGTGGGGTGGGCATTTTTTGGGCGCCAGGGTTCAGCAAACAAACTTATCGCCGGGCAATGGAGTAAAATTACCGGGATGGAGGTAAAGCCAATGAAAAAAAGCAGCTTCCTTGTTGCTGTTCTGTTGATTGTCGTCATCAGCCTGGGCGCGTGCGTGAACCTGCCCGCCCCGACGCTGACGAACGCTCAACAGACCGCTGTTTACCAAACGCTGACCGCGATTGCCAGCGAGAACATTCCCAGCCAGACGCCATTGCCCAGCCCTACCAATACTCCGGAGCCGACCAACACCGCCACGGCCACCCAAACCCCGGTGTTGAATACGAGCATTGGGCCGGACAACTTCCCGGAGGATGTTGACCCGCTGACGGGGCTGAAGGTGGAGGACCCCGCCCTGCTGGACAGGCGACCGGTGCTCATCAAGGTCTCCAACTTCCCCGTGGAAGGCCGGCCGCACTCCGGCTTGTCATACGCGGACATTGTTTTTGAATATTACATCGGCGCAGGCTCCAACCGGTTTGCCGCGCTTTATTACGGGCAGGACTGCAACGCGGTTAACCCCATCCGTTCCGTCAGGCGTGTGGACGGGCAGATTGCCCGGCTCTACCAATCTGTGCTGGCTTATTCCGGTGGAAATGGCGAGAACGTACTGCCGCTCATTTTTGAACTGCTCCCCAACCGCACTATGGCCGAGGGGCTGTGCCCGGGCGTGTGTGATGACGGGCACGGCTGGGTGACCACCGTGTATGGGGATTCGGCGGCCCTGACGAATTACTTCAAGTCCACCGGGGCGGACACCGGCCGCGAAGACCTGACCGGCATGCTGTTTGATGAAACCGGCCCCACCGGAGGGGAAGCCGGCCAAAGCGCGTGGGTGAAGTATACCGATTACACCATGAGCGAATGGGTCTACGACGAGGACAGTGGCAAGTACCTGCGCTGGACGGAAGACCCCACCCAGGGGTACATCATGATCCCGCTGGTGGACAAGCTGACCGGCGAGCAACTGGCGTTTTCGAACGTCATCGTGCTCAACACGTACGTAACCGAATACACCACGGTACTGCACGACATGACCCTGCGCGATAATACCGACGGACAGAATGCCACCATCTTCAGGGATGGGAAAGCCTACCAGGTGACCTGGAAAGCTACCAACCCCGATAAACCCCTGCAGTTCTTTGATAAACAGGGCAACCTGTTTCCGCTTAAACCCGGCAATAGCTGGATGGCACTCATCGGAGTTACCTCGAACCTCAGCGTGGAAAACAGCGAGTGGGTGTTCAGCTTCAGTATTCCGTAAACCGATGAAGACCCTCGTCATATCGGACGTGCATGCCAACCTCACCGCGCTGCAGGCCGTTTTGGCCGCGGCCGGTGAGTTTGACCGGGTTTGGTGTCTGGGCGACCTGGTGGGATACGGGCCGGATGCCAATGATTGCATCCGTTTAATCCAGTCGTTGCCAAATTTGACCTGCGCGATGGGCAATCACGACGCGGCGAT
>JAKOSR010000085.1 GCA_029777225.1 Chloroflexota bacterium | reverse complement strand
GCGGTGCGTGCGGAAGGCCTCGAAGATGGGCGCGAGCTCATGCAGACCGGCGGTCATGTGCACGTTGTGGATGAGCAGGATTGGCCTTTGCTGGCCGTTTTTCACAAAGAAATAATTAACTTTCCCAGCCGTATCGGATACAAAGGTATCCTGGTCGGCACACAGCACGCCCTTTAACTTGGCGTGATGGTCGATGTAACGGCGGCTGTAAAAAATCCAGCCCGCCTTGAGTAGCGTGGCAAACGCCGCCACCCCACCCAAGCCCCACAACAAGGGATGGTTTTTCTCTTGATTTTCCGCTTTCATTTCAGCTCCATTCCTGTGTTTCCCGGCATCTGCCTTCATTATATATGAGAACAGAATCCTTTGCCTGTACAAACCAACAAGGCTGCAGACATTTCGAGGCGCGCAGGAGGTTGGTGCCCGGGTGGTAGAATTGGGCTCATGAAAATTGGCTCCTCAAGGCGAAAACAGAGCCCAACGCGTTGGATTTTGGGTGGCTTTGGCGTGTTCTTCCTCGTCTTTAGCGTCATCATTGGGGTGTCGGACTGGGCGAGTTACAAGCAAAACCCGCCCGCCTACCCGCTGGGGCTGACCATCAATGGGATACCGATGGGTGGTTTGGACAGGCCGGCCGCGGAAGCGCGCCTTTTGGAGGCCTTTGGCGTGCCGGTTGAATTGGTTTACCAAGGCGCGCGGGTGCAACTTGCTCCACAAGCACTTGGCTTCAGCCTGGACCTGCCCGCCACGTTTGGTCAATTGGATGAAAAGGGGCTAAGCCCTGGCTGGTGGGCGCACCTATGGGGCAAGACCACCAAACAGATGCTGGATGTTCCCGCGGTTTACGCCATCGACGAGGGCGTGCTCAAAGCCACCTTGGAACAAACCTTTACGCCACGCTACGACCAACCCGCGACGGCCGCATTGCCGGTCATCGGGTCCACGGCGGTGAACGCCGGGCAGGCGGGCTGGAAACTGGCCTCCTTGGAAGAGGCGGCGGCGCAAACCGCCCAGGCACTGGCATCGCCCTCCGAGCGCACGGTGGTGCTTTCTGTCAGTGAGCTGGCTGCGCTGCCAATGGACACGCGCAACCTTGAAATCCAGCTCAAACAGCTCATCAAGCTGGAAGGGTTCAACGACCTCGCCGAGGTGTACTTCCAGGATTTGCAATCCTACGAGAACTTCCACATCGCCGTTTTGGATAACCAGGACGTCCCCCCTGACGTCGCTTACTCCGCGGCCAGCACCATCAAAATCCCCATCATGCTCTCAGCGCTGCGAAGGCTGGACGAACCCTTGCCCCAACTAGCCGCCGATTGGATGCGGCTGATGCTCACAGAGTCGTTGAATTCGCCCGCGGATGGGTTGATGAAGACCTACCTGGATGCCAACCAGGGACCGCTGGTGGTCACTTCCGACCTGGTGGAACTTGGCTACCAGAACACCTTCCTGGCCGGCTATTTTGAACCGGGCTCCCCCCTGCTCAAGGTGTTTAAAACGCCGGCCAATTCACGTTCGGACATCTTCCTGGACCCGGACACTTACAACCAGACCGTCCCTTCGGAAATTGGCAGCCTGCTTGAACGGGTGTACCGCTGCGCGGGCGGCATGGAAGGCGGCGCGCTCTTTGGCGGGCAGGTGAGCCAGGCGGAATGCCAATCCATGCTTGCATTGATGCAACAAAACAAGATTGGCGCGCTCATCGAAGCGGGGGTGCCTTACGAGACGCCCGTGGCGCACAAACACGGATGGACAACTGAATTGGACGGCTTGCTGCACGCCATCAGCGACGTGGGGGTCGTTTACTCCCCTGCCAGGGACTACGTGCTGGTCATCTTCATCCATTCACCACAACAGCTATTTTTTGACACGCAAAATCGGCTTTTCGCGAAACTCTCCCAATGCATTTATAATTCCTTAAATCCTGAACACCAGGCAGCATGGCTGGGTGAATAGCCAGGAACGTTGGCTCTCCGGTCTTAGGGCTGGGATGGTAACCAAATGAGACTCGTACTGACACATGAACAGGCAGATTTGGACGCGCTGGCGTCGTTGATGGCAGCGCACCTGCTGGACCCCCAGAGCTATGCCCTGCTGCCCCGCCTGATTAACCGGAATGGCGCGGCGTACATCCAGCGCTATGGCACTGACCTGGGTTTGTGCACCATTAAGGAAATTCCCAATGAGGCCATTGAAGAAGTCACGCTGGTGGACACGCAGTCCCTGGTCACCCTGCGGGGTTTCAGCAACAAGACCAGCGTGCGCGTGATTGACCACCACCCCCGCAGAACGCAAACCGACCCCCAGTGGGCGACGGATATCCAATTTACGGGTGCCTGCACCACCCTGTTGGTCGAGAAGATTAAGCAAGCCCAGTTGCCGCTCTCCGTCAGCCAGGCCACGTTTTTGCTGTTGGGCATTTACGAGGATACTGGCTCGCTTACCTATGCCAGCACCACCCCCCGTGACATTTACGCCTCAGCCTTTTTGTTGGAACACGGCGCGGACCTGAATGTGGCCTCTCACTACCTTAACCCACCGCTCTCAAATTCACAGCAGCTGCTTTTTGACCGCCTGCTGAAGGACATGACCACCCACGTGGTGGAGGACCGGTCCATCATCATCGCGAAGGCGAGCGCGCTGGATTTGAGTGACGAAATTTCATCGGTCGCGCACAAATTGCGTGAATTTCTCAATCCCGATGGGCTGGTCATCCTCGTCTCCACCCGCCAGGGTATCCGCCTGGTGGGCCGCTCCACCACCAACGACGTGGACATGGGCAAGCTCGCCCAGTACTTTGGTGGCGGCGGGCATAAACGGGCCTCCTCCGCGCTCATCCGCACCGGCGTCAAGCCATCGCAGGGTGATGTGCCCTCGCAATGGCGCAGCATTTACCTGCAGGTGGCCGCGCTGCTCCCGGAAATCGTCTCACCCACGCTACGCGTACGCCAAATCATGTCGCAAAAGCCACTCCTGCTTGAGTCTGATACGCCCGCCGAGGCGGCTGCCGAACTGATGCGCCGCTATGGTTTTGAGGGCTACCCGGTCATCGAAAAAGGCGAGCTGGTTGGGTTGCTGACCCGTCGGAACGTGGACCGGGCGCTGAGTCACAAGCTGCAAACCACGGCCGGCAGCCTGATGGACGCGGGGAAAACCAGCGTGGCCCCGGATGATACGATTGAGCACCTCCAGGAAGTCATGGCGGCCAGTGGGTGGGGACAGGTGCCCGTGGTGGACCCGGTCTCCGGGGAAATCATTGGCATCGTCACGCGTACGGACCTCATCGCGGCACTCAGCCAGGTATCCCAGGTGCCAAAACAGCAGGAAATGGCAGAAATGCTGCAAAACGCCCTGCACCCGGACAGCAACGTGCTGCTGCAGGTTATCGCGCGGGAAGCCGGCGCGGAAGGCGTGCAGGCCTACATCGTGGGCGGTTTTGTGCGGGATTTGTTGCTTGGGTACCCCAGCCAGGATTTTGACATCGTGGTGGAAGGGGATGCCATCCAGTTCGTGAGTCACCTGGTGAACCGTTTCGGCGGCCGGCTGGTGACGCATTCCCGCTTTGGCACAGCAAAATGGATACTCTCGGATGACAAGTCCGCGGTCGCGGCACGCTTTGAGAACGTCCCCGCTTTTAACCCGGAAGGACTGCCTGACCACCTGGACCTGATTTCCGCGCGCACTGAATTTTACGAAAAGCCGGCCGCCCTTCCGACTGTTGAACGCAGCAGCATCAAGATGGACCTGCACCGGCGGGATTTCACCATCAACACGCTCGCTCTGCGCCTCGACGCCCCGTATTACGGCCAGTTGCTGGATTTTTGGGGCGGGTACGATGATCTCAAGCGTGGGCAAATCCGCGTGCTACACGCGCTTTCGTTCGTGGATGATGCCACGCGCATGCTGCGGGCTGTGCGTTTTGCCGTCCGTTTTGATTTTGGCATCGAGCAACGCACCCTGACCCAGTTGGAGGCCGGCCTGCCTTTACTCGACGAGGTGACTGGTTCCAGGTTGCGGCATGAATTAGACTTAATCCTGGTGGAACGCAAGGCAGCCGACATGCTGGCCTACCTGGAAGAGCTGGGAATCCTTAAGGCCATCCACCCTGAATTACCATGGGACGAGCGCATTGCATCGAGGTTGGAAAGGTATTATTCCCAGGTTGACGCCGCCAGGAACGGCCTGGCCAATGGCACGTTGGAAAAACACCGGAGCCTGGGCTGGAGCCTGTGGCTGCAGGACCTCGAACCCAAAGCGCTGCAAAGGGTTGCCAGGCGATTGCGCCTTTCGGGCGACCTCGTGAGGCGGATGCTGGCTGCCAGCCAGGTGCTGGCTCAACTACCAGGCTTGGTGACGGCCAAACCCAGCCAGGTGGTGGAGGCGCTCAGAAACGTGCAGCCGGAGGTGCTGGCAGGCCTTTTGAGCGTGGTGGAACCGGAACCGCTGCGGCAGGTATTGCGGGACTACACCCAGCGTTACAACCAGATAAAGCCGCTGACCGACGGGGACGCTTTACGCGCCCGCGGGCTGCAACCCTCCCCGCAATTCCGGGTCATCCTCTCACGCCTGCGCGATGCCTGGCTGGATGGTGAAATCCAGACCGCTGAAGAGGAAAAAGCCCTCCTGGAACAGTTGATTTCACAAGCATGACCCCACCCTCAAGCAATCCAAGTACCTTCACCTTGCGGGATGGCACGCCCATCACGCTTCGCCTGATGGTGGAAGCGGACCTGCCGGGCCTGGAATGGGAAGGCGAGTACTCGCATTTTAGGCAGCTTTATCGTGAGCACTATGAAAGCGCCTGCTCGGGGAACATGTTGATTTGGGTGGCCGTCTCCCCAACGGGGAAAATTGTTGGGCAGGTTTTTTTGCTGCTGATGGCACGCCAGCCGGAGGTAGCGGATGGCATTCACCGTGCGTACCTTTTTTCCTTCAGGATTCGGCCGGAGCACCGTAACCAGGGATTGGGCAGCTTTATGCTCAGCTTTGTGGATGTTGAACTGAAAAAACGGGGGTTCACCAGCATCCGGCTGAATGTGGCGCGGGCCAACAGCCAGGCCCGAAAGCTATACGAAAGACACGGCTATCACTTAATCGGCCCTGACCCGGGCGTCTGGCGCTATATTGACAACAACGGTCAATGGCAGACCGTGCGCGAGCCGGCCTGGAAGATGCAAAAGAAACTGGATTAACGGCGCCTCGCTCCGGAGCGCCGGGGATTGGCTGCCGGGTTAAATGGGCGGTTGCCCATGCCCGTTGGGGTCAGCTCCAGGTGGAATTTGGGCCTGCGGGTCATCAAGATCTTCAGCGGGTTGATTGCCCGGGGTTTCCGGGGTGCCAGCGGAGGGCCCAGGTTCAGGCGCGAGCGGGGTTTCAGCCGGCGAGGCAGGTGGTTCGGTCCCGTTCAGCCAGGCTTCCAACAGGGTTTTCAACTCAAGATAATCTGATGGACTTAATTCCCGCGGAACCTGCAGCAGGTTGGCGGCGCGCTTGCTGGAAAGCAGCAACCCATACGGTTTTTCCTGCATACCAGTCAGCTCCGCCCGGGGGATTTTCAACTTGGGATAACCGGGCTGTTCCTGGGTGAGGCCGTCCACGTCCACGGTGAGGGCGTAATCCTCCCACAGGGTCTTGCGCTGGCGGTAGGCGCGCACACCGGAATAAGCAATCAGCCCCAGGATAAGCGGCACCAGCCAGATGGCGGAAGTGGGTTGGGCACGCCGCTGATTGATGACCAGGGTGATGACCAGCATGATGAACCCTGTGATGCTGTACATCAGGATGATGTTGCGCTTTTGTCTGGACAGTTGGGCGGGATCGAGTTTATAGGTCTTCATGGAACCTCCGGTGTTGTTGCCGTGATTATAACCCTGTATAATTTCGCGATTGGAGAAAGACGATGACAGTTAGCTTTGATACCTATCGCAACCTGGATATGCCTGGTTTGAATCACCGCCGCGTGGACGTGTGGGTGCCCCCGGCGTATCATGCGGACACGCAAAAACGCTTCCCTGTGCTGTACATGCACGATGGTCAAAATATTTTCCGCTCCCGGCCTTCCATTGGGAGCGGCTGGCAGGTGGCGGAAACCCTCACCGCACTGGCAGAACAAGGCCTGGTGGAGCCCCCCATCGTGGTGGGCATGACCAGCACGCTGAACCGATTAGGCGATTACCTGCCGGAAAAGCCGTATCACTATCCGGGTGTGAGCGAGGCAGTGCGGGAGTATTTGCACGCCAGTTTTCGGATGGATACGCACGTAGTCTCGGACCTGTACCTGCAGTGGATGGTGAGCATGGTCAAACCCCTGGTGGATTCCAACTACCGCACCCTTACACAACCGGAACACACGGCCGTGATGGGCTCCAGCATGGGCGGCCTGATTTCACTTTACGCGCTGTGCGAATACCCTGAGGTCTTTGGCATGGCCGGCTGCCTTTCCACGCATTGGCCCGTGCTCGGGGAAGCCATGCTCGCCTATACGCGCCAGGAACTGCCAGAGCCGGGAGCGCACAAACTATATTTTGATTATGGGACCGAAGGACTGGACGCCGAGTATGGCCCCTGGCAGGACAAGATGGACAAACTGTTCCAGGAAAAAGGCTACACGGCCAACCGCGATTACGCCAGCTGGGTGTTCCCCGGCGACTCGCACCACGAGACTTACTGGGCGAAGCGGCTGCACATCCCCCTGACCTTTTTCTTCGGCACGTCCGCTTGAAATGAGAGGGATACCCGGCCTGGGCTGACCGGAAGGATACCAGGTGGGAGACGAACAATCCGTGGTTGGATTTTTCAAGTTTTGCCGTTCATACGGGGTTAATATTTGATATAATAGCAAGTCGGCATTTAACCGCCCGAAAGACTAAGAAAAAAACCGGTACAAGACCGGCAGAACCAAAGGAAGGTAGAGACCATGAAAGAATTTTCAACAGCAAATATCCGCAACATCGTGCTCGCGTCGCACAGTAACTCCGGCAAGACCATGCTCGTGGAGAATATTCTGAATTTTACTGGGGCGACCACCCGCATCGGAAAAATCGAAGATGGCACCACCGTCTCCGACTTCGATGACGAAGAGCACCGTCGCGGTATTTCCCTCTTCACCTCGGTGCTGCCTGTTGTGTATAAAGATTTGAAACTGAACCTGCTGGACACCCCCGGGTACACTGATTTCGTTGGCGAAGTTGTCTCGGCAATGCGCGTGGCAGATTGCGCGCTCATCATGGTTGACTCGGTGGCCGGCCTGGAAGTTGGGACGGAAGTCGCGCTCGATAATGCAGTCAAGTTCCAAATCCCCCAGATTATGGTCATCAACAAGATGGACCGCGAAAACGCGAATTTCCGCAAAGCCCTGGCCTCCGTCCAGGAAGGCACCGACATGCGTCTCATCCCTATGCAATTACCCTGGGGTGAGAAAGCGGATTTCAAGGGTGTGATTGACCTGGTGAGCATGAAAGCCTACAAGGGCGATGGCAAAACCGTGGTCGATATCCCGGACGAGTTCAAGGCCGAAGCCGAAGAAGCCCGCACCGCGTTGATTGAAGCCGCGGCCGAAGGCGAAGACGCCCTGCTGGAAAAATACTTTGAAAATGGCGATTTGACCCCCGAGGAAACACTCAAGGGCTTGCACAAGGCCATCCAGGTCAGCAATGTCATCCCCGTTTTGGTGGCCTCCGGTGGCCACGCCATTGGCATCGTGCCACTGCTGGACGCCCTGGTCAGCCTGGCCCCCGCACCCACGGAGCGGCCGGCCGTCAAAGGCACCACGCACAAGGGCGAGGTGGAATTGCGACCCGATGACTCCGGCCCGCTGGCCGCGTATGTTTGGAAAACCACGGCGGATCCCTTTGTTGGCCGCCAGACCTTTTTCCGGGTTTATTCCGGCGTGATGTCTTCGGACAGCCGCGTTTGGAACGCGAACAAGGGCGAGGAAGAACGACTTGCCAGCGTGCAGGTGCCGTTTGGCAAGGAAAACCAGCCGGTTCCCGTGTTGCACAGTGGCGATATCGGCACCGTGGCCAAGCTGAGCGTCACCACCACGGGCGACACCCTCACCACCAAGGAACAGGGCATCGTTTTGGCCCCGCCAGTGTTCCCGCATCCGCTTTACCGTGTGGCCATCTCCCCCAAGACGCAATCCGACGCTGCCAAGCTGAGCCAGACGCTGACCCGATTGTGCGAAGAGGACATGACCCTCTCCTGGCAGATGGAGCCGGCCACCCACCAGACACTGCTGTTTGGCATGGGCGACCAGCACATCGACGTGGCGATACGGCGCGCCGAGCAGAAGTTCCAGCTGAACATCAACCTGCTGGAGCCAAAGGTGCCCTACGAGGAGCATATCACACGCGAAGCCAGCGCTACGTACCGCCACAAGAAGCAAACTGGTGGTTCCGGGCAGTTTGGCGAGGTTTCGCTGAAGGTCTTCCCAATTGAAGGCGAAGATTTCACCTTCTCGAATGACGTTTTTGGTGGCGCGATTTCAAACAACTACATGGGCCCGATTGAAAAGGGAGTACGCAACGTGATGAAGGAAGGCGTGGTCGCGGGTTATCCTGTGCACAATGTGGGCGTTTCGGTCGTGGATGGCAAGGAACACCCTGTGGACTCAAAGCCAATCGCCTTTGAAATTGCCGGCCGCGAAGCCTTCAAGATTGCCTTCAAGGACGCCAACCCCGTGCTCTATGAGCCGATTATGCGGGTGGTGGTGATGATGCCCGAAGCGAACATGGGTGACATCATGGGCGACCTGAACACCCGGCGCGCGCGCGTGCAGGGTATGGACACCGAGCGTGGCCGTTCGACCGTGAACGCCATGGTGCCACTCTCCGAGATGATGCGGTATACCACCCAGTTGCGTTCGATGACCGGTGGGCGTGGACACTTTACCATGGAATTTGACCATTACGACCTGGTCCCGACGCAATTGGCCCGTGAAATCATGGACGCGCGGCAGAAGGAATTGAAGGAGGAAGAATAATCTTCCAAGTAACGTGATTAAAGGCGGCCGAATGGCCGCCTTTTTTAATGCTTTAGGGAGGATGGATAGCGAGGCGCATTAAAAAAGGAGCGCGCCTAGCCAAGAAGTGGTTGATGATAAAATTTCCATCCAGTCATTTTCAAAATTGGCAGGCTTGATGGGAAAAAGAAAAGTTCTCTTTCTTTGCACGGGTAATTCTTGCCGGTCGCAACTTGCGGAAGCTATTGTTAACGCGCGTTTGGGGGAAAGCTGGGAGGCATTCAGCGCGGGAACCAGGCCGGTTGGAATTGTTCATCCCAACGCCATCCAGGTGCTCAAAGAGATTGGCATTGTTCACACTGGTTTGTCCAAATCGACGGCCAAATTCCGAGGGATGGACTTCGACATGGTCATCACCGTCTGTGATGACGCTGCCGAAAACTGCCCGGTCTGGCTGGGCAAGGGGAAGAAGGTCCATTTGGGCTTTCCGGACCCTGCGCAAGCAACCGGGAGTGAAAACCAGGTGATGGCAGCTTTCCGCGCAATCCGCGATGAAATGCTTGAAAAGATACCTGGAGTGTTATCCGGAATATCTTAAGAGCCGTACTCTTTTACTACCTAAACGCAGCCCGCAAACTTGTTCAGATGGGAAAAAGGGCAGTGTAATTGTTTACAGCAGCAGCTCAAACTCAATCTCATGCCTGATGGGGATGTCGTTTTGACCCAACAGCGGGATTTCGGGCTTAAGCTTCCTTGAGACCTCCAGGGCATCGTGGTGAAGCGTGGCCATGTCAAAGCCCCTCTTCTGATAAAACCGGATGGCATCGGTATTGTCGTTGGTGGTGACGACCAGGATTTTTCTGCACTTCTTCTCTTCCGCGATTGCTCTCAATCTTTCAACCAGGCTGGTCGCGATACCCCGACCTTCCATCAGGCTGTTTAGGGAAATAATTTCACACGTATCATCCTCGATGGTGAACGTAAGCAGTCCAACAATCTCCTCCGCATCTTTCGCGATAAGCCCATCAAGCCTGGTCATGTCAATTTGCTTTCCCCGAATGACCATGGTGGTTGAAAACCAAAGCTTTTCAAGCAGGGAAGTAATTTGAGGGCGATTTTGGT
>JAKOSR010000084.1 GCA_029777225.1 Chloroflexota bacterium | reverse complement strand
CGCAACACAGCGTCATAAATAATCTCCGGGACGGTCAGCTCACGGTCCACGGCTGGGTTTAGGGTAATGGTGTATATCATGCCGCCTCCAGGTGTTACTGTCATTTATCAACATCTCCCTGGAATGGATTCCAGGGAGGTGCGTTTGTCGAGTGAATTATCCTGGAATTCTCCAGAGTTTTTCGATGAGGGCTTCCTCAGCCGCGTTCGTCCACATCAGGTCTTCGCCCAGTTTCTCTGCGACATCGGGCAGCACTTGCGCGAGGTCCTTCAACCCTGTCAGCGGCAAACCCTCAATCTGCGGGAACACCAGCACCTTCCCGGGGAAGCGTCCATCCATCACCGATTGCAGGGCTTCAGCGGCTGTTTCGATGCCGCCAATCGCGGCCACAGAGCGGCCAGGCGAGAGGGCCCCTTCCAAACGGCGGGTCATCACCAGGGTTTGGTCCTGGATGGTCAAGCCCGAAGTACCCGTGTACTGCGCGTTGGAAAGATACACATTGCTCAGCTTGACCTTGCCCACGGTCCCATTGGGTACGCCCGCAAACAACACCAGCATCCCATCGGATTTGAGCACCGTATCCCCCTCCTCCATCAACTTGGCGACGGGCACACTGACTATCACGTCATCCGCCCCTTCGCCGTTGGTGATTTCCATGACAAAGTCATGGAAACTCTTTGGGTTGGTCATCGGGTTGAAGAAGTGTATTTCCCGGCCGTTCTTCCTGGCCAACGGGCTGAACATGTTCTTCAGCACCTCCAGGCGCTCGTCGCTGACCTCGGTCGCCACCACCAGCCGGGGGCCATTGGGCTGCTCCAGCGCGCGTTGGACGTGCATCTGCCCCATGGGACCGCCAGCACCGATGAAAACCGTGTTTCCGCCAGGGCGCAGATCAGTCCGGTTGCGGTCCGGGCCGTAGGAAATGCCCGCGTCGCGAGTGGAATTACCCAGGAAGGCGATATAGTCATAGTGCAGCCGGCCGAAGTCGACCTCCACCAGTCCGTCCAGGGGTTTGTCACCGACGAGGTTCAGTGTGCCGCGCCGGGCGATGAGTTTACCAATCTGTCCTACCGTTTCCGCTGAGCCGGGGTTTAGAACTACAATGTCATCAAAGCCCTTCCCGCCGGTTAACGCTTCGCTGAGCGCCGGGTAATCCTCGGGGGCGATGCCATCCCGATGGATGACCTCCAACTGGGCGTGGTCTGCCAAGCTTTTCAGGATGGATTCCGGCGCGTCCGTGACGACAACCTTCGCCGGATTATCCAGGCCGGTCGTGAAGCTGAACTCGGTGGCATCCCCTGGCTGGCCGATAATCCACATTGTTCCGCCGCCCAGCGGGTAGAGCCGCCGGCGTTGGGTGTAGGCCGCCATCACGCAGCCCCAGGGTTCCAGCAGGGATGATTCCGCGTATCCCATCGCGTCGGCGAGGGGCAGCAGGCATACGCCCGTGTCCGTCTCCAGCAATTCCTTGCCGATGATGTGATATTGGATTAATCCACCCGGCACGGTGTAGCCATAGGCCGTGGATTTCCCTTGTTGGTACACATCCGGTTGCACGGAGAAGCGCTGCCCCCGTTTGAACTGATCAGCGAGGTTTTTACCCACCTTGATAATGGTGAGCGCCACTTCGTGCCCCAACCGGGTTGGTTCAATGGTCATATCCCGGTTGTAAAGTTTGGGGTGCTGGCGGCCTTGCTTGAGCACCTTGATATCGGAAAAACAGATCCCCACACCGTCAATTCGCACCAGCATCTCGTCATCGCCGGGCTCGGGAATGGGGAAGTTTTCGGGTTTGCCACCCCTGCCCATGTTTTCCATGCCGGCGCCGTACAAGTTCCATCCAAGATTGTGCTCCGGGAGGGGATAATCCAGCGACTTGTAAACCTCGTATTTGCTCATTTTTCTCCTTTAAAAAACTGAAAACAAGGGTGACACTAAAAATGTAAATTTAGTAAAAGGACCAAGTTAATCCCAAACCGCGGCGCCTTGGGAAAACTTACAGGCAGGCACCAGACCTGGACAATCCGGACTACCCAAATTATAAGCCAGACCTACGCTATTGCGAGGCTGGTAACGAGCCAGGAAATTAATCGGGGGGAAAACTATTCCTCAGGTTTGCATTTCAGGGGCCCGTTCAAGGTCATCGAAGCTAACGGCCTTTGGCCGGTTTGGCTGGTTTGGGTTTCACCACCCTGGAGAACCACTCCCTCAGGTAGAAGCCCGCGATTGAGAACACCATGGTGAGATTGGTGTAATAAGGAATCATCCGCCCAACCACCACGCTTTGAAAGGTCTTGGCATCGGCAAACCCAATCGTGGAGCCCAGGTAAGCCAGGATGAGCACCGGCACAACCGCCCCGCCAAGCGTGCCCAAAAAGCGCGCCAAGGGTTTGGCCGGCTTTTGTTTTCTAAGCAGCACACCAAGCATGCCAATCACCCAGGCCGCCAATAGGAATGAGCCTGCCATGGCCACCAGGATGGTGATGAAACCACGCATGTCGGTGATTTCGGCGTTCACCCACAACACTCTCACCAGGTAAAACAAGCCATAACCCGCGGCCACCTGCAAGGCTATCGT
>JAKOSR010000083.1 GCA_029777225.1 Chloroflexota bacterium | reverse complement strand
CAGCACCAGGGCAATCACCCCCAGCATGGTCAAAAAGCGCCTGTTCTTCAGCAGGTGCACTTCACCCTCCACGCTGGTCAGCTTCTCGACGGGTTGTTTCTGGACAAATAAGATGATCAACGTTGATAGGGCAAACAATGCGCCGGCGGCAAAATAAACCGAGCGTAAACCAAAGTGTTCTGCAACCATTCCACCGAAGATTGGTCCTATAATTCCACCAACGTTGAAAGCGGCAGTGACAAAACTGACTGCTCGCCCAACCGACCAATTGCCGCGCGCTCCCTGAATATAGGTATTGAGCGGCGCCATCACCGAAGAGGTGACGCCATACAGGATCAAACCGACCACAAAGGCGCCTAACGAAGGGGCAAAAGCCATCACCCAGGTGGCGACCAATCCCGAAATCCAGGAGAACCACATCAGCGGTCTACGCCCGAGTTTGTCTGCCAGGTACCCGGAAGGGATTTGCGACAGGCTCATCACCAGGCCGTTCACCCCCAGGATAGCTCCAATCAAGATTGGATCAGCGCCCAGTTCTTGAATGTACAGGGGCTGGAAAATTAAAAACATGCCCTCGCCGATGCCCCACAACAACATCGAGGCCGAGATGATTTTAAGATCACGCGTCATGCTGAACAGATCACAGTCCCATGAAACTTTCCAATGGAAGCACCTGGCGCGGGAGGTCGGTCAGGGTCTCGAGCCCGGTTTCAGTGACCACCACGTTATCCTCGATGCGCACCCCACCCTTGCCCGCCAGGTAAATCCCGGGTTCCACGGTAAAGGTCATTCCAGGTTCCAGGACGAGCGCATTATTTTCAAAAATATACGGCTCCTCATGCGCTTCCATCCCCAAGCCATGCCCGGTGCGGTGGGTAAAGGCTTCGCCATACCCCGCCTCCTCAATCACTGCCCGCGATGCTCGGTCAACGGAACCCGCTTCAATCCCAGCACGCCCGGCAGCCCGACCCGCCTGGTTGGCGCGCAACACGATCTCGCCAATTTTCAACAGTTCGGGGTCCACCTCGCCAAAGGTAAAGGCGCGGGTAATGTCAGAGAGGTACCCCTCGTAACTGGCGCCCCAATCCACCAGCAGCAGATCGCCTTCTTTCAACCTCCTATCGGAGGGAGTGCTGTGCGGGTTAGCGCTATTCTCCCCAAAAGCCACGATCGGGGAAAAGGACAGTTCAGGACCCGACCCGGCACGCAGCAATTGAATGATCAACTGGTTTGCCACTTCCTTTTCGGTCATCCCTGCTTTGATGCCTTTCAACGTCTCTAACAACGCGTCCTGGGCGATGATGGCTGCCTGGTGCATTTTCTTGATCTCGGTTTCATCCTTTGTCATGCGCAAACCTGCCAGGCAGGCGCTAGCATCGAGAAAACCTGCTTCAGCGCTACAACTTCTTTTTGTTCCAAAAGCTTCTGGGATGAAAATGGAACTAGCCTACAGTCTGCGCCTCTGGGACTGAGGTCCACGATCCAGTAGCCCTGTTTAGTTCCCATTTCACCAAAGTCCAGCTTTGCCACGCCACCTGGATAACACCCCAGAAT
>JAKOSR010000082.1 GCA_029777225.1 Chloroflexota bacterium | reverse complement strand
GGCCGGGCTTTTATTGACCTCGTCGCGGAGGGTACCCCTGCGCCTGGAGGCGGGTCAGCCGCCGCGCACACCGGTGCCCTGGCTGCCGCGTTGGTGTTAATGGTGGCGCGCCTGACGGTGGGCAAACCAAAATACGCGGAAGCTGAGACGGAGTGCTGGCAGACGATAGAGAAGGCTGAAACGCTTAAGGCCCGCCTGGAAGCTGGCGTGGATGAAGATGCCGCCGCGTTTGATGGCATCCTGCAGGCACGACGCCTGCCCCGAGATACCGAAATTGCCAAACAAGCCCGTGAGTTGGCCATCCAGGCTGCCAGTTTGCGCGCCGCTGAGGTTCCCCTGCGCTCCGCGGCGGATGCTTTCGCGGTGCTCCAACTGGCGGTACGCATGGCCCAAATTGGCAATATTAACGCCATCTCAGATGCCGGTGCAGGTGCCAACCTGGCCCTGGCCGCGCTGCGGGCTGCCTGTTTGAATGTGCGCATCAACCTGCTGGGTTACGAACAAGACCCCCAGGCGCAGTCACTGAGAGCCCGGGCTGGCGTGTTTAGCGATGAAGCGGATGCCCTGATGCAAGAGTTAAACGCGACGCTGGCTGAACGCGGTGGTATTTAGCAACCTGGACCTCGCGGGGAAACGCATGAAGGTAGTGGTTGCCTCCACCAACCCGGTCAAGATTGAAGCGGTGAGATTGGCTTTTCATTCCTGTTTCAGTCATGGCAACTGGGTTTTCCAGGGCGTGAGCGTTGAGTCAGGCGTTTCCTCACAACCGCTCACGGACGCGCAGACCAGGCTTGGCGCGCTGAACCGTGCCAAGGCGGCTGCGCAAGCGATGCCAGGCGCTGATTTCTGTGTCGGCCTGGAGGGTGGCATAGATGTGTTGGAGGCGGGTTCGGACCTCCTGTTTTCATTCTGCTGGGCTGTGGTCTTATCTGCCGGCCGAATGGGCCAGTCGCGCAGTGCCAACTTCCAGCTCCCTGGCAAAATCGCCGAGCTTGTGAAAACGGGATACGAGTTGGGGGACGCGGACGACATCGTCTTCGGCACGTCCAACTCCAAGCAGGGTCCGGGTAGCGTGGGATTGCTGACCCACCAGGCCCTAACCCGCTCCCAGCTTTACTGCCAGGCCGTGCAACTGGCCTTGATCCCCTTCATCAGCCCGGAGTTATTTACTGAATTGGAGGGTGACTCAACACCATGAATGCCAGCCTGGAAAATGAATTTTGGAAGAAAAAACCACTTGAAGCCTTCACGCCTGTAGAATGGGAAGCTGTGTGCGATGGCTGTTCCAAGTGCTGTCTTTTCAAACTGAAACAGGAAGATGGCAGCACGGTGCAGTTCACCAATGTGGTTTGCCGATACATGGACCAGCAAACATGTCGCTGTACTGATTACCCCAACCGACATCAAAATGTGCCTGACTGCGTTTTCTTGACCCCCGGTCTGGCCCGCAAGGCCGACTGGTTGCCCAGCACCTGTGCTTACCGGCTTCTCGCGCAGGGAAAGGATTTGCCCTGGTGGCACCCACTCAAGACTGGTGACCCACTGAGTACGAAAAAGGCTGGCGCTTCCGTTTATGGCAAGGTGGTCAGTGAGACCGAAGTTGATGAAGACGATTTGGAGGACATGGTTGTGGATTGGTTTGATTAAACACAGCCTGTATTGGTCCATCACTTGCGTTACAATTAATCAACTGACTGTGCCATAAAAAGGATAGGTAACCCATGACTGAGAGCATTCAAGCCATCGACCAACTATTCCTGGCTGTTGTTCAAGCACAGGATGGCGATTTGGTCGAGACACTTCTGGAACAGGAAGGTTTCGTTTTTGGCCGGCTGCCGAGTACGGGCGGTTTTCTGCGTGAACGTAGCGTCACTTTCCTGATTGGTTGTGGGCTGGAAAAAGTCCCCACCGTTAAGTCCCTGCTACTTTCCGCGGCCCGTAAACGTGTGACTTACATCTCCACGCCACTCGAAAACGCGCCGCTCCCATTTCCCATACCGGCTGAAACCATGATTGGGGGCGTGACGCTGTTTACCCTGGACCTGGACCATTACGAGGAGTTTTGACCATGAAACTAATCATTGCCATTATCCGGGACGAAGATAACGACCGTGTGTCTGGAAAATTGACTGAAGCTGGCTTTCGAGTCACCTTCATCGCCTCGACGGGCGGCTTTTTACGCAGTGGACGCAGTACCTTGTTGATTGGCGTGGAGGAGGAACGGGTGGAGGAAGCCCTGCAACTGCTCAGGACCGAATGTACGCCAGCCAGGGACGCCAGGGAATCAAAAGCGACGGTATTTGTTTTAAACGTTCGCGAATTCGCGCAACTCTGAAGTTAGCCACAAGCTATGGAAAGGAATCGAAGATGAACTTTAAAAAGGCGTTTACGTATATTTTTGAAGATCCCAATTGGTTGGAAAAGTTAATCGTACCCCTCCTGGTGGGATTAATCCCGATTGTTGGTCAGTTGGCGTTGAGTGGCTATGTAATGCGCGTGATTCAAAATGTCGCACAGCGGACTCAGCCAGAGTTGCCCAGCTTCGATTTCGGTTTGGACCTGGGAAAGGGCTTTCGCTGGTTCCTGGTCGCCCTGGTTTACTCCCTGCCTGTCATGTTGTTCTCCCTGCTTTTTCTCTGGCCCACCTTCAGACTGGAGAATAACGGCAACGACACCATCGCGATTATCGTGCTCATCCTGATTGGTCTCCTTTTCTTCCTGCTCCTGTTGGCTTTCGCCTTTGTTCTGCCCATCGCCCAGGTCAACTTCGCGGTTAAAGATACTTTTGCATCAGCTTTTGATTTCAAGACCTTATTCAAGCTGATAAAAAACAACATCGTGGCTTGGTTGATGGTCCTGGCAGGGACCGTGATCGCCGGCTTTATCTCCCCCCTTGGTGGGATTGTATTTGTGATTGGGGCCATGGTGACGGCGTTTTATGGCCAGTTGTTTGTCGCTCACCTGGCCGGCCAGGCCTACGCGCTTTCACAAACACCTGGCGGGCAAGGTGTCGCGCCGTTTTAGTGCACTATAGGCATGCTAAGGAGCTGGTTAAAAGCCAGCTCTTTTTTATTCTTCGAATTCCTCCACGTGGTAAATGCTTACATCGAACAGTGTCTTTTGCCAAAGGTCCGCGCGCGCGCCCATTTTCTGGCATAGCTCGGAAAGGAAATCCTTCGGGTCAGGGATTTGGTCCCAAACCTGGGGTAAATAAGTGGCCCGGTGACGTCCGCTTTGCAGGATAACCCCATCCTCATGTGGATGGAGCAAGTGGGGCAATTCCTCCGGAGTGGAATAGGGGAGCGGAACAGGTGGCGTCAGGCGGGATATTTCGATATGAATGGATGGCAGTTCCAACACTGAAATCGGTGGAAAACGATAATCCTCGGTGGCCGCCTGGGCGGCGCGGGTCTGCACATCCAATGCCAGTGGCTGGTAGGCTTCCAGCGAGCCGATGCATCCACGCAGCCGCCCTTTAATCGTCAGGGTGACAAAGCTGGCCCCCAGCTCACGCAGGGCTGCGGGCAGGTTTTCCATCCGCAGGAGGGTTTGGGGCTGGTTGTGAACCGCCTCTGTTATCGCTTGACGCGCAATCCTCATAAGCAGCATTCTTTCTTCATTGCTCAATCGGTCTGGCATGGGAAATGCACCATCCTTTCCGGCGATTACGCCTTATGTTTTTATTATACAAATTATCTCCTGCCACGGCGGGGGATTGATGGAGCCATTCACAAGGATAGGCAAGATAGGGTAACATTAAGCCAATGAGCAAACAGATGCACCAGGTTGATGACGGCGGGGAAGATGACGGACCTCGCTTCCCATTATTTGGTTCAAATCAGAAACCAAAGGAAAGCCCCCTTCGCCCCGAGACAAGGATTGGGGATGGCGGTCACGGGAAGACGGAAGCCGCCCCGAAGGGTCCGAATTTTTTTTCGAGACTGAAGGAAAGCTTCGTCCGGCGGGAGCCTGCCATCCACGAAGAACGACCAAAAGTAAGCAACCTGGGCGCGATTACCTGGCAAATCCTGTCCACGGTTATTTCTGCCGCCTTCGTGGTGGCAACCCTGTTTTCGCTGTGGATGCCGGGCACACTGCTGGAAAACAACCTGCAGGGGAACCTGGCCAACGCGCTCATTTCACCCGAAGAAACCACCACACCCAATGCCATCGTTGGGGAGAAGCCCGCAGATTTCCCTGCCGACAAAATTGGCATTGTGGTCGGCCACCGCGGCAATGATACTGGCGCGGTGTGTACCAATGGCCTGACCGAGTTGGAAATCAACAGCAACATTGCCTCCTACTTGCAGCAAAAACTTGTTGAAGATGGCTACACGGTAGAATTACTGGACGAATTTGACCCCAGGCTGAGCAATTATGAAGCGCCGGCTCTTATCTCCATCCACGCGGACTCATGTGATTATGTCAACGACTCCGCCACGGGGTTCAAGGTGGCTGCCGCGCTCTCATCCAAAGACCAGGAAAGCACCTCCCGCCTGGTGAGCTGCCTCTCTGACCGCTATGCCAGCATCACCGGTTTGCGCTATCACTACCAGTCAGTGACCCCTGATATGACGTATTACCATGCCTTTACGGAAATCAATCCCTATACCACCGCAGCAATCATCGAAGTCGGTTTCATGAACCTGGACCAGGAAATCCTGACGTTGAAGCCGGATTTACTCGCGGAAGGGATCCAGCAAGGCTTGCTATGTTACCTAAAGGGTGAGAAGGTTAACACCGTCCCAACTGAGGCGGAAACGACCAACCCATAAAACCATGGAAAACCAGCCCTTGCCCACCGAAAGCCTGATTGACCAGGCCAAGAAAGCCATCCTTCAAGGCAATACTGCCCAGGCGCGTGAGCTCGCCCAACAGGTTTTGGTAGCCGAGCCCACCAATGCCAGCGCGCTGCTCATCCTTGCCGGCCTGTCAGACCCGCACGAAGCGCTGGTGTGGCTGAACCAGGTGTTAGACAGGGACCCTGCGAATAGAACCGCGCGGGAAGGCATGCGTTGGGCCAGCCATCAACTGCGTGCTCAAAGCGCGGCAGCCTGGAAGCCTGAAACCAGCCTGCCTGTCAGCCCGCTGCCTGCCGCCCAACCCCCCAAGCCCACCCCGCCACCAGCCAAGAAGTTTGCCTGGGGCTGGGTTGGTTTCGCACTGTTTGGCGCCATGGTTTTGCTTGGCCTGTACTCGGTTGGGATTATTCGCATCCGGCCGGCAGCCGGAAAACAATTCGCCTTGTACGAATCCACTTCGCTGGTAAAACCCAGCCTGACGCCCACACGGACCAATACTCCAACCTCTACCCCAACCAACACACCAACGCCCACCCCGACCAACACGCCCACCCGCACCCCAACCCCGACCCCGACTTCAACCCCAACGGAAACACCCACGCCCACAGAAACGCCAATTCCCGAGGTTGAGATTACGGAAGTCATCTATGACGATTGGTACGAACCTGCCATTGAACCCGGCTTTTCCCTGGGTGAAAAATGGATTGATGTCAACCTTTCCCAACAGGTGTTATATGCCTACGAAGAAGACCAGGTGGTGGCCTCCTTCCTGGTTTCGACCGGTTTGCCTGGGTATGAGACGGTTGTCGGCACATTTCACGTTTGGGTCAAATTGCTCTACGATGACATGTCTGGTCCAGGGTACGACCTTGACGACGTCCCTTATGTGATGTATTTTTATCAAGGCTATGGCATCCACGGAACGTATTGGCATAGCAATTTTGGGACGCCCATGAGCCATGGGTGCGTCAACATGGAAACAAGTGAGGCTGGTTGGTTGTTTAACTGGGCATATGTGGGGATCCCGGTTCGAGTACACTATTAGTATATGGATCGAAATTTAGCATCTCTTTCACGCAGGCAATTCCTGCAAATGATGGCATTGGGAACACTGGGGGTTATGCTTCCCCGGGCCGAAACCGTACGGGCAGACTTTGAGAGCGGCCCAACGCAGCTTGGGCGGGCTGTCAATTCCATCGTTCATATCTACGAAGAACCCAGCACCGTTTCCAAAAAAGTGGCGTACCTACGCTACGACGATATTATCAAGGTCCCTGAGATAACGTCGATCACGGATAAACACAAGCGGGTTTGGCATTGGTATAAGCTGGCCGATGGCCAATACGTGGACTCGGCCTGGATCCAGCCTGTATTTAACATCCGCAATGTGTCTGACCAGCCCATCCCCGAAAAAGGTTGCCTGGGCGAAATGACTATGGCCAAGACGGAAGTTTTCACCGCTCCACGGGGCGAAAAAATCAACCATCTCTTCTATTACGCAACCACGTTTTGGGTGCTTGAGCGGATTTTCGATGAGTATGGCATTCCCTGGTACAAGCTCCTCGATGACTTCAACGGCGGTTCATATTACATCCGCGCGTATGCCATGCGCCTCGTGCCAGATGAGGAGTTGACGCCGATTTCTCCTGATGTCCCAATGGAGGAAAAGCGCATCCAGCTTGAGATATTGACCCAAAAGGTGCGTTTTTTTGAGCGCGGCAAGCAAGTTTGGGAAACCCAGGTGTCCAGCGGAAAGGAAAAGGGTTCAACGCCCTACGGTGTGTTCCAAACCAACCGCAAACGTCCATGCCGGCGCATGGTAAACGAGCCAGCCAACCCCAACGTGTATGACCTGCCTGGGGTGCCCTGGTGTAGCTATGTAACCGATAATGGTGTTGCTTTTCACGGCGCCTACTGGCATTCCAACTGGGGCCAGCGTATGAGCAATGGCTGCATCAACATGCGTCCTGAGGACGCCAAATGGGTGTACCGCTGGTGCGATCCCGCTGTTCCGACCGATCAATATTTTTACGAAACCGAAAAAGGCACCCGGGTGGATATCGTCCCCGGCGAATAAATTCAGTAACCCCACATTGTTAATCGAATATTTATACTAAATTGCTATAATTATTTTGCTGAAAATTAGCGAAAAAGGTGTATTGTGCAAAAAGCAATTTTTGAAGGTCTGGTGTACGATATCGACGATAATCCACTCCAGGTGGCCTACGTAGGCGAAGAAGCCTTTTACATCCTGGATGACCAGGGTTTTTTACGCCATATTCCTGCTGTGGATGTGGATACGCAGATCTGGGAGTCGCTCTCCAGCCAGATTAAGGGCATGGAAGATGTTTTGAGCGAACAGGCAGCCCATATGATGGGGCAGGATGACATCTTCTCCATCGCGGTCATCCGCAGCCAGATGGAAAACACCGAAAAACAGTTCCAGACGCTTCAAACAACCGGGATTCCCCAGGAGGCCCGCGCATACCTGAACATGATGGGTTTTAAAGCCGTGGTGGATTTTCATGGCGACGTCGTTCAAATCCATCAACCGACTGTGACGGATGGTGATGGGGAGGAGTAACCCCCTCCCGCGGCCGGGAAACTGATAGAATTAAACCGAGTGAGCCACATGACACCAGACAATATCATCGATGTAAACAACGAGACCTTTGAATACGAGGTAATCCAATTTTCCATGCAGACACCCGTCATCATGGATTTTTGGGCTCCCTGGTGCATCCCCTGCCGCGTCCAATCACCCCAGCTTGCCCAACTGGCCAGGGAAGCGGAAGGCGCATTCCGCCTGGCGCGTGTGAACGTGGATGATCAGCCCAAGCTGGCTGAACGCTTTAAAGTAAAGAATGTGCCGCATATTGTCGCGATTGTGAATGGCCACATCATGGCGGAATATAATGGGGTCCTCCCCCGCCCTCAATTACAGGAATTCATCCAACATGTTTTGCCGGATTCAAGCGAATTGCTGCTTGAAAAGGGGCGGAGCCTGCTGACGCTTGGCCAATACCCGGAGGCCAGGGACGCCCTGGAAACTTACCTGCAAGACCACCGCCGCAGCCCAGCCGGTATGCTGGCATACAGCCGCGTATTATTAGCCATGGGCATGGGCAGGGAAGCCTCCGTTTTGCTCGAGGATTTTCCGGCCAGCCACGAATACACAATCGCCGAAAAGCTCAAACCACTGGCCAGGGCCTACGTTTGGTCACGCGGTGACCTTCCTCCAACCCAGGATCCCCTTGAAGCCGCTTTCCGCAATGGGCTCCGCCTTGCCCGCCGTGGCAATATCCTGCTGGCGCTCGACGGCTTTTTGGACATCCTGCGTAAAGACAAGCATTTCCATGACGATGACGTCCGGGAAGTCTACCTGGCATTGCTCGAAGTGTTGGGGGACGAAAACGCCGACGTGCGAGCCTACCGCGTTGACCTTTCCAACGTGCTTTTCTAAACCTTCTCCACTGTTAACAGCCTCAAAGTCGCTCCCAACGGACCCTGGATTTTTTTGATATCTGGCCTGGTAATGTGCCACTTACTCCATTTGTATTAGGTTGTATAGGGAAGACGTTGAGCTGCGTAAACCGCCTTTCGTATAATCACTTTTGAGGGCTCTTAACCGAGCCTGGGTTCTAAATTGTGATTTGGTGTGAAAGGAACAAAGATGAGCGCCAATCGGGTAAATCAAATCTTGAATATCAAGTATCCCTTTGTCCAGGGATCAATGAATTGGCTGACCTCTGCGGAACTGGTCGCAGCGGTATCAAACGCGGGCGGGTTGGGCTTGTTGGGTCCCAATGCTGGTCAATCCTCGGTCACGCGTGACCCCGTGGAAACGGCCGATCGCTTCCGCCGTGAAATCCGAAAAACACGCGCCCTGACCGATAAGCCTTTTGGGGCGCAATACATTATGGGTGTGCCGGGCCTGGCCGACCCTTTTAGCGAGGAAATCCTCAAGGTCATCCAGGAAGAAGAATTGCGCGTTCTAATGGTGCTTGGAAACGGCAAGGAGTACGAAGCCGGCCAGGCCAAACGCTTCAAGGATATGGGTTTCACCATCCTGTGGCGCGACTTAAATCCCTCGGTGCGATCAGCGCTCGAGGTCCAGCAGGCTGGCGTCGATATCTACATTGCGACTGGTTACGACGAGGGCGGGGCCTTGCCAGGGGAGCCGATTGGCACGCTTTCGATTGTCCCACTCATCGCGGACGCGCTGGAAATACCAGTCCTGGCGGCTGGTGGCATCGCGGATAACCGCATGGTCAAGGCGGTGATGGACGTTGGCGCGGAGGGTGTCTACGTTGGCACCGCGCTACTGGTCGCGGAGGAGTCACCGGTCAGCCCGGTGTGCAAGCAGGATATTATCCACGCGGACATGAATGACCTGGTATTGTTCAAGGCCATCCCGACGGCTTGGCGCTGCATCCCGCACAAGCTGGCCATCGAATTGGCAGAACTGGACCACCAGGGAGCCTCCGGACCTCAGATTGCCAAACGGATGAGCGAGGTAGGCGACATCCGCACTGCCATGCTGCTGGGTCATTTGGACGAAGGGATAGTAAGTGTCTCGAACGCCGTGAATTACGTCCGG